>KL569484.1:17435-17882 GCA_000715685.1 Streptomyces lilacinus | reverse complement strand
CGCTCAGAGATGTGTATAAGAGACAGGCGCAGGACGATGACGCCGGGATCCGCCTTCTTGTTCTTGCTCGTGCTCTTGCTCGTGTTCTTGCTCGTGCCGCCGAACATGACACGCCCTCCTCGTCGTTGATCAGCGTGATCGTACGACCTCCCGGGCGACGAGCCCCAAGGTCACCGTCCCGATCGCTCCGATCCCCGCGACGACGGCGTGGACGGACACGAACTCCGCCGCCGCGCCCGCGACGGCCATGCCCAGACCCTGGATCGTCATCACCCCGGCCTGCAGGACGGTCATCGCGCGCCCGCGCAGTTCCTCGGGAACGGACGCGATGAACCATTGGTCGGCGCCGAGTGTGTACGCGGTCCCCGCCCCGGCCACCGCGACGAGCAGCAGCGACCAGCCGAGGGTGGGGCGCAGCGCGTACAGCAGGAACGGCAGCAGCAGTAC
>KL569484.1:15509-17160 GCA_000715685.1 Streptomyces lilacinus | reverse complement strand
CGGCAGCAGCAGTACGGCCGCCAGCGGCAGCGCGATCCGCTCGCGGGCGCGCGGTCCGAGGAGGGATCCGGTGAGGATCTCGCCGGTGATGGCACCGATCGGCATGGCGCACATCAGCAGCCCGGTCCCCACGGAACCGGCGCCGAGCGCGTCCGCGTACGGGGCCGCGAGCGACTCGGGGGCGACGAGGAAGAACGGCGGGAGCCAGGCGAGGAGGTACTGCGCCCGTATGCGGCGGTCGCCGAAGAGTTCGCGGAGGCCGGCGAGGGACGACGCCACCACGGCCGCACCGCCGTTCGTACCGCCGTCGGTCCGGGCGGTCCGGGCCGGCCTCCGGCGCGTGCCGAGGCGCAGCAGGAGCGCCGAGGCCAGGAAGCCGACCACGGTGGCGACGAGCGCGGTGCGCGGCGACGCGACGGTCAGGAGCAGTCCGCCGGCGGCGAAGCCGACGAGTTGGGCGCCCTGGGAGACGATGCGGATCAGGGACCGGCCGAGGACGAAGAGGTCGCCGGCGCCGAGGATGTCGCCCAGGGTGGCGGCCCTGGTGCCGCCGAAGACGGGCGCGACGGCGGCGTTGAGGCAGCGCAGGGCGAGCAGTGCGACCACCGGCATGCCCGGCAGCGCCATCGCACCGGCGCTCGCGGCGCACAGCAGGTCGCAGACGACGAGCACGCGCCGGGCGGGGTAGCGGTCGGCCACGCCGGAGAGGAGGGTGCCGCCGAGGACGTAGGGCAGGAAGCCGAGGGCGAACGTGAGCGCGCTGAGCAGCGGCGAGCCGGTCAGCCGGTAGACGAGGACGGAGAGGGCGATCTCGCCGACGACGATGCCGAGCAGGGACAGGAGGTGGGCGGCGAAGACGGCACGGAACTCGCGGACGGCGAAGACGGCGAGGTAGCCGGTGGTGCCGGTGGTGGACGTCGTGGTCGTGGACATGACGGCAAGCGTGCGCAGCGATCTTCGTACGCTCTAGTCTTTCGGCCACAGACGAAAGTCGACACGGGCGGGGGCGCCACCATTCCGTTCCACATGCGCTTCGAGGCGGACGACCTGCTGCGCTGCCGCTTCGGGATCTCCCCGCTGTGGGAGACCCACCAGGCCCTCTACACGCTGCTGCTGCGACCTGAACGGCACGGGTACCACGTGCCGTGGTTGCGGCGGGCGCGGGAGTCGGCGGCCGGGCTCGATCTCTCGTGGCTCTCGCTGGTGGTGCCGGACTGCGGCTACCACCCGGATTTCCTCTGTCCGCCGCCGCGGGGGCCGCTGGATTCCTTCGAGGACGAGCTCGCGCGCGTCCGCGCCACGGACCCCGAGCACGCCCGTGCGGAGCTCGCGCGGTCCCTGGGCGACACGCCCGGCGCGGCGGACTCGGCGCGCGGCCGGGCGATGCTGGCGGACCCTGCCCGGGCGATGCGCGAGCTGACGGCGGTCCTGGAGGAGGCCTGGCACACCCTGCTCGCCCCGGACTGGCCGAAGCTGCGCGCCCTGCTGGAGGCGGACGTCGCCTTCCACGCGCGCCGCCTCGCGGAGGGCGGCCTGGAGCGGCTCTTCGCCGACCTGCACCCGTCACTGACGTGGGCGGACAACACCCTGATGGTCCGCAGGCGGGGCCATCACCTGCGGGACCTGCACGGGCGGGGCCTGCTGCTCGTGC
>KL569484.1:13242-15206 GCA_000715685.1 Streptomyces lilacinus | reverse complement strand
AGAGATGTGTATAAGAGACAGAGTGTATCCGGCGCGCGGCATCGGCGGCCTGTGGCACACACCGGACGCGGGCGCGGACGACACCGCCCTCGTCCGCCTCCTCGGCACGACGCGCGCCACGCTCCTGCGCGCCCTGGACGAACCGTCGACGACATCCGCCCTGGCGGCCCGCCACGGCCTGGCCCTGTCCTCGGTCTCCACCCACCTGCACATCCTGCGCGACGCGGGCGCCTTGACGTCTCGACGGGACGGCCAGCGCGTGCTGTACGAACGCACGCCGCTGGGCGCGGCGCTGCTGAGCGGGGGCCGATCGTCGCCGTGACGGCGGGGGGCGGCGCGGGCTCGCTGCGCGGCTCTTCCCCCTGACCCACCCCTTCCCGAAACCGGGGGCAGGCCCCGGACCCCCGCTGTGACGGGGCTCCGCCCCGGACCCCGCAAGGGCTGCGCGCACGGCCGGGGGCGGCACTCACTCGGAGGAGGGCTGATCCGGCGGAGGCCCAGGGGCGTAGCCCCGGAAAAGGGGGTCCGGGGGCTTGCCCCCGGTTTCGGGAAGGGGCGGGGTTGGAGAGAAGCCACCGCCTCAAGCCGCAGCCGGCCCCCAGCAGGTCAGAGCGCGGCAGGGCAGGAGGACCGCATGCCGCGCGACTCGCTTCCAGATTTCCCGCACAGAAGGCGCGCGAAGTGTACAGTCCTGTACATGGGTGACACGCTGCCGATCACTGAAGCCCGCGCTCGCTTCGGTTCGCTGGTCCGCCGGGCGTCACACGCCCGCGAGCGCATCACGATCACTGACCATGGCCAACCCGCGGCAGTGTTGATAAACCCCCAAGAGCTCGCCGAGATCGAGGACGCACTCGCACTCGCTCAGTACCGGGAACGACAAGCCGCAGGCACGGCGGTCGGTGTCCCGCACGAGGAAGTGCGCGCACAACTCGGGCTGGAGCGTGAGTGAGCTACGAGATCATCTGGGACGAGCCCGCGATCGACGCGGCCGCCCGGTTCCTCAAAGACGACCCCGACGGGCTCCGTCAGCTCTTCACCGCACTCGACCTGCTGGCCGAAAAGCCCCGCCCGGCGGGTACGGCGGAATACGGTTCGGCGGACTTACGGCGCCTGCACGTGGGGCGCTACAGGGTCCTGTACGAGATCAGTGATGCCAAGGTCACCATCGTGGTCATTCACGTGGGCCGCACCGGCTGAGGCGGCAGAACGACAGGCACATACGAACGGATCCGGACAGCCCCCAGGGCTGTCCGGATCCGTAAGAGAGCAAACCGCACCCGTCAGGACGACAGATACCGCTCCACCGTCTCGACCTTCGTCGTCAGACCGTCCGTGACCCCCGCCCGGATGTCCGCCTTGAGGACGAGGGAGACGCGGCCGCAGCGCGCCTCGACCGCTGCCACCGCACGCTTGACGACGTCCATGACCTCGTCCCACTCGCCCTCGACGGACGTGAACATCGCGTCCGTACGGTTCGGCAGGCCTGACTCGCGGACGACGCGCACCGCGTCGGCGACGTATTCGCCGACGTCCTCCCCGACGCCGATCGGGGAGACCGAGAAGGCGACGATCATGCGTTGACCGTGCCTTCCTTGCGGGCGCGGGCGGCGATGACGCTGGCCTCGGCCTCGCGGCGCAGCATGCGCTCGGCGAAGAAGCCGCCGGTGGGGACGATGGAGAGGATGAAGTAGAGGGCAGCCGTCTTCAGGGGCCACTTGGTGTTGTTCCAGGCGTCGAGCAGGAACACCACGTAGAAGATGAACGAGATGCCGTGCACCCAGCCCATGACCGGCACCGCGTTGAACGACGTCGTGTTCTTCAGCACGATGCAGACGATCAGCAGCAGCCAGGAAACGGCCTCCGGGGCGGAGACCAGGCGGAGCCGGCGCAGGGCGGAGGCGGTCTTGAGGTCCACGGGCACACCTTCGGTCGCGAGTGGCGGTACGGTCACGGCTTGTGAC
>KL569484.1:7807-12977 GCA_000715685.1 Streptomyces lilacinus | reverse complement strand
GCTTGTGACGGCATTCACAAGCCGCTCCATTGTCGCAGCCGTTTCGACGATCAAGACATCCGGGTCCGATCCGGAAGGTTCCGGGAGCATTCCGGGACCATGGGGCCTGTTGGAGGCGTATGTCCGCCCGCTAGCGTCAGGGCGTGGCTCAGTTTCGGCTCCAGGGGAGCAAAGTCCTCGCCGTCGACATGAACGGCGACGCGGTCAAGGCCAAGAACGGCTCGATGGTCGCGTACGAGGGAGATATGACGTTCAAGAAGTTGACCGGCGGCGGTGACGGCCTCCGCGGCATGGTCACGCGCCGGCTCACCGGCGAGCAGATGGAAGTCATGGAGGTGAAAGGACACGGCACCTGCTACTTCGCCGATCGCGCGAGTGAGATCAATCTCGTGACCCTCAGCGGCGAGACCCTCTACGTGGAGGCGAGCAACCTCCTCTGCACGGACTCCTCCCTGCGCACCGGCACCACCTTCACCGGCCTGCGCGGCGCCTCGCAGGGCAACGGCCTGTTCACCACCACCGTCGAGGGCACCGGCCAGGCGGCCATCCTCTCCGACGGCTCGGCGATCGTCCTGCGCGTCACCCCGCAGCTGCCGCTGCAGGTCGACCCCGGCGCGTACATCGCGCACACCGGCCGGCTCAAGCAGCACTTCCAGTCCGGCGTGAACTTCCGCACCTTCATCGGCGAGGGCTCCGGCGAGGCGTTCCAGATCCGCTTCGAGGGCGACGGGCTCGTCTACGTCCAGCCCAGCGAGCGCAACACCATCGGGGGTGACATCTGATGCCGTTCCGGCTCCTCAATTCCCGCATGGTCGAGGCGCAGGTCGTCCCCGGCCAGCGGCTCTTCAGCCAGCGCGGCGCCATGCTCGCGTACAAGGGCGACGTGTCCTTCACGCCCAGCATCACCGGCGGCCAGGGCGGCGTCATGGGCATGATCGGCCGCCGCATCGCCAACGAGGCCACCCCGCTGATGACCGTCGAGGGCAACGGCACCGTGATGTTCGGCCACGGCGGCCACCACGTGCACGTCATCGAGCTCTCGGGCGACACCCTCTACGTCGAGGCGGACCGGCTGCTCGCCTTCGACGGCACCCTGCAGCAGGGCACGATGTTCATGGGCTCCCAGGGCGGCGTCATGGGCATGGTCCGCGGCCAGGTCACCGGCCAGGGGCTCTTCACCACCACCCTCAAGGGCCACGGCGCCGTCGCCGTGATGGCCCACGGCGGCTTCATCGAGCTGCCCATCACCCCGCAGCGGCCCGTCGTCGTCGACCCCCAGGCCTACGTCGCCCACCGCGGCGACGTCCGCAACAAGCTGACGGCCGCCCTCGGCTGGCGCGAGGTCGTCGGCCGCGGCAGCGGCGAGGCCTTCCGTCTCGAGCTGTCCGGGACCGGCACGGTGTACGTCCAGGCCTCGGAGGAGAAGCTGTGACCAGCCCCGTCATCCACGACGCGTCGACTCTCCCGAGCAACGACAACGTCAACCCGTACGCCTTCAGCGTCGACCTCAAGGGCCAGTGGTTCCTGCAGAAGGGGAAGATGATCGCCTACTACGGGCAGATCAACTTCCACGGCATCGGCCACGGCCCCCTCGACCGCCTCATCGCCGGCAGCTTCCACTCCCCCCTCCACGCCGCGGACTGGGTCGTCGCCGAGGGCCAGGGCAAGATGCTGCTCGCCGACCGCAGCTTCGACGTCAACTCCTACGACCTCGAGGACGGCAACCTCACCGTCCGCTCCGGCAACCTCCTCGCCTTCGAGCCGACGCTCTCGCTCAAGCAGTCGATCATCCCGGGCTTCCTGACCCTGATCGGCACCGGCAAGTTCGTCGCCGCGTCCAACGGGCCGGTCGTCTTCGTCGAGCCGCCGATCCGCGTCGACCCCCAGGCCCTGGTCGGCTGGGCCGACTGCCCTTCGCCCTGCCACCACTACGACCACCAGTACATGAGGGGCGTCATGGGCGGCGTCCGGCGCCTCACGGGGCTCGGCGGCGCGTCGGGCGAGGAGCACCAGTTCGAGTTCGTTGGCGCGGGCACGGTGCTGCTGCAGTCCACCGAGCAGCTCATGGACGAGATCGCCACGGGCGACGGCCCACCGCCCGAGGCCGGCGTGCCGCCGCACGCAAGTCACGGAAACCAGCCAATGACCCCGCGTCTCCCGGGCCAGCTGGGAGACCTCCAGCGCCGCTTCGGGCTGTGAGCGGTACCCTGCGGAGGGTGACGGATCGAACGCGCGACCTCGATCTCATCCCTTAATATTCGTTAATCTTTCAACTTCTTTAGGTAGAATCCATCTATGGACACCGAGAACGGCACCCGCTGGCTCAGCGACGAGGAGCAGGCCGCCTGGCGTGCCCACCTGGAAGTGAGCCGGCTGCTGATGCACCAGCTCGAACGGGATCTCCAGCCGTTCGGCCTCACCAACAACGACTACGAGATCCTGGTCAACCTTTCGGAGTCGGAAGACCACCGGATGCGGATGAGCGACCTCGCCACCGCCACCCTGCAGTCCAAGAGCCGCCTCTCCCACCAGATCACCCGCATGGAGACCGCCGGCCTCGTCCGCCGCGTCAACTGCGAGTCCGACCGGCGCGGCCTGTACGCCGTCCTGACCGACCACGGCTGGGACACGATGCGGAAGGTCGCGCCGCACCATGTCGCGTCCGTCCGCGAGCACTTCATCGACCGCCTCCCGCCGGAGGACCTCAAGGCTCTCCACCAGGCCCTGCTGCCGGTGGCGAAGCACCTGCGCTCGACGCGCGGCCGGGGCTGACGCCTCGCGTTTTCGCGGCGGGCGGTACGTCGGGTGGTTCGCGCTCCGGCAGCGCGAACCACCCGTTTTTTCACCCGGAGGGGAGAAGCGCCCGCCGGTTCCGACTCGTAGGCGGCTTGTCGGCCGTATCCCGCAGCGTCGATCGGCCCTGCCACCGCCCAGACATCGGTCGTCCCGCCGGGCGGCGTTCCTCGCCGAGGGGGTCAGGGCCTGGAAACGGTGAAGGGGCGGGGCCGGGGCCCCCTCACACCAGCTCGGGCTGCGGTTCCGGTTGCCGCGCCGCCGGCACAGCCGCTTCCGGTTCCCATACCTTCGTGGTCCGTACGAAGCCGTAGACCACCGACGCCATCGCCAGAACGAGAAGCGGTCCGAACACCCACGGATGTTCGGCCATTTCCATCGGCAGATAGCGATAGGACACCAACAGCGCAGCAAAAACGGTCGCGCCGTAAGCGACCAGCTGGATTCCCGACCGGTCCCAGCCACGTGCCTGCGAGCGCAGAGCTGCCTCGATGGTGACCGTGAACACCACGCCGGCGAGGATGTCCGCGCCGTAGTGGTAGCCGAAGCCCAGCGTGGCGCCGAGCGTGGCGATCAGCCAGAACGCGCCTGCGAAGCGCAGAATTCGTGGGCCCTTGCGGGAATGGATGAAGATCGCGGTGGCCCACGCCGTGTGCAGGCTGGGCATGCAGTTGCGTGGGGTGATCTCGTCGTACGGAATCGGGTGCGGGATACCGAGCGGTGGCGGCGTGTGCGGCCACAGGTTGGCCACCGCCCAGTGCTCGCCGCCGGTGTCGAAGGCGCCGGTGCCGTAGGCGAAGATCGGTCCGACCACCGGGAAGATCATGTAGATGCCCGGCCCGAGCAGGCCGATCACCAAAAAGGTGCGCACCAGGTGATGGCGCGGGAAGCGGCGCTCGGCCGCCACATGACGCAGCTGGTACAGCGTGACGGTGACCGCGGCCACCGCGAGCTGGATGTAGACCCAGTCGAGAACATGCGCGCCGATCGAACCGGTGGCCTCGACGATCCGGCCCGCCACCCACGAGGGGTTGCCCAGCGCGTGGTCGGCGGTCGCCACGTACAGGTCGAGCACCGTCGGGCGGGTCTTCGACGTGATGAGCAGCCAGGCATCACCCGTCTTGCGGCCGGTCACCAGCAGCAGGCCCAGCCCGACGGCCTTCAGCAGCAGGACGCGTTCCTGCCCGGTGCGGCGCGTGACGGCGATGACCGCACAGCCGAGAATCACCCACAACGCGCCGTTGCCGAACATCATCTTGGCGTCGATCGCCCATCGCACCAGGAAGAAGGCGATGTCGATGCCGATCGCGGCACCGATCGCGATGAACCGTTGCCGCCAGGTGAGCACCACCGTCATCAACGCCATGCTGGCGTACAGCAGCGGCCCCGATTTGGGGGCGAAGATCACCTCTCGGGCCTGGTTGGTAATCGGCCCCCGATGGCCGTAATGACGTGCGGCGATCTCCAGCGCGATGAGGAATGCGAGGGCCACCGCACCGGCCGCGGTCCACAGCATCGCCCGTGGTTGACGCCACGCGGCGAATGCAATTCTGCCGTTTGTCCGCGAAAACACCCGCGATGCTCTAGATATCAATTCTTTGGCCGATTTGTTGGTTGGTTCACCAGGTCGTTTTCCGTGCCGGACGGCACGGCTTCCGGTGAAGGACGGGCGATGAGGGCGATCGTCATGAGTCCGAACATGCTATCGGAGCGGTGCGAGTGGGGTTCGCGGCACGGGTGGTGCGAACGATCCTGCCGGCGGACAGCCCGCACATCGGCCACGCGCCCCCTCGCCGGGAACAGGACGCGGCACCGTCTCCACGTTCGCACGCGCAATGTCCGGAAGTCCCCGCCTGTCGCTGGCAACACGGCGCCCACGCCCCGCGACGCCGCAGGTGACACGGCCGGATTACCGCCACCGCGAAGGCGGCCGTAACACGTACTTGCCCGCACCCATAAAACGCGGGAATACCGGCCGTGTTGAATTCCGTACCTTTTACCTGGCACATGACCCGAATCCCACTGGTTCGCCACCGCCCCAGCACATAGCTTTCCGAGCGTCGTAAAGCCCGACCAACGGAAACCAGCGGAAACCAATGGAAAGGAAGAACACCATGGCCAGAACCAGAAAGCTCGCGCTCACCCTCGCGGCCGCCGGCGTCCTGGCGGGGGCCGCCGCCGCGCCCGCCGCGGCCGACACGACGGCCGCGCCGGCGCCGATCACCAAGTCGATCCAGGTGTACAGCGACGACACCAACCTGGACGAGTACTACGGCCACGACGTCCTGACCCGCGACGCCCGGCACGTCTACCAGGTCTTCCAGCTGACGCAGCTGGACGACGGCTCGTACACCATCAGGGCTGTCTCTTATACACA
>KL569484.1:3681-7544 GCA_000715685.1 Streptomyces lilacinus | reverse complement strand
TGTGTATAAGAGACAGAAGATCACGCAGAGCCCCTGCAACAGCGGCAACCTCGCCCAGCGCTGGCTCCTGGACACCCGGGCGGACACCACCGCCATCGAAAGCCGCAAGTTCCAGGGCGAGGTGCTCCAGGCCCACGGCATCGACCGGCCCGTGACGCTGGAGGCCAAGGGGTCGGGCCGGGCGGCCCAGCAGTGGGGGCTGTACCTGAAGTAGGAACAAAGGAACCACAGGCGACAAAGGCAACGAAAAACGAGCCCGGCGACCGGAATTCGCCGGGCTCGTTCTCGTCTCCATTGCGTTCCCTCAGGACCCGTTCGTCAAGCCCTCGACGAGTTCGTCCGCCGCCGCGTACGGATCGAGGGAGCCGTCCACGACCCGCTCCGCCAGTGCCGCGAGGCGCCGGTCGCCCCGGAGGTCGCCGATGCGCTCGCGCAAAGCCGTGACGGCGATCGTCTCGACCTCGTGCGCCGCGCGTCGGCGCCGGCGGTCGGACAGGACGCCGCGCTCCTCCATCCACGCGCGGTGCTTCTCGAGGGCCTCGACGACCTCGTCCGTGCCCTCGCCGCGCGCGGCGACCGTCTTGACGATCGGGGGCCGCCAGTCGCCGGCCGCCCGGGCCTCGCCCAGGCCCAGCATGTGGTTGAGCTCGCGGGCGGTGGCGTCCGCGCCGTCCCGGTCGGCCTTGTTGACGACGTACACGTCGCCGATCTCGAGGATGCCCGCCTTCGCCGCCTGGATGCCGTCACCCATGCCGGGCGCCAGCAGCACCACGCTCGTGTCCGCCTGGGAGGCGATCTCCACCTCCGACTGGCCGACGCCGACCGTCTCCACCAGGATCACGTCGCACCCGGCCGCGTCCAGCACCCGGATCGCCTGCGGGGCGGCCCACGCGAGGCCGCCCAGATGCCCGCGCGTGGCCATCGAGCGGATGTAGACACCCGGATCGGACGCGTGCTCGGACATCCGGACGCGGTCGCCGAGCAGGGCGCCGCCCGAGAAGGGCGAGGAGGGGTCCACGGCCAGGACCCCCACCCGCTTGCCCATCCGGCGGTACGCGCTGACCAGCGCCGACGTGGACGTGGACTTGCCGACACCCGGCGAGCCGGTCAGGCCCACCACGTACGCGCCGCCCGTGAGCGGGGCCAGCGCCGCCATGACCTCCCGCAGCTGCGGGGACGCCCCCTCGACCAGCGAGATCAGCCGGGCCACGGCACGCGGCCGGCCTTCCCGGGCCTGTTCGACCAGCGCGGGGACGTCCACCATGGCTGCTCCTGCCTGTCGAAGAAGTCGGAGAAAGGGTCAGTTGCCCGGCACGCGGAGGATCAGCGCGTCGCCCTGACCGCCGCCGCCGCACAGCGCGGCCGCGCCCACGCCGCCACCACGGCGCTTCAGCTCCAGCGCGAGGTGGAGGACGATGCGGGCGCCGGACATGCCGATGGGGTGGCCGAGCGCGATCGCTCCGCCGTTGACGTTCACCTTTTCAGGGGATACGCCCAGATCCTTCATGGACTGCACCGCGACGGCCGCGAACGCCTCGTTGATCTCGATCAGGTCGAGGTCCTCGACGCCGATGCCCTCCTTGGCCACCGCGTGCCGGATGGCGTTGGACGGCTGGGACTGCAGGGAGTTGTCCGGGCCGGCGACGTTGCCGTGGGCGCCGATCTCGGCGATCCAGTCCAGGCCCAGCTCCTCGGCCTTGGCCTTGCTCATGACGACGACGGCCGCGGCGCCGTCGGAGATCTGGGAGGACGTGCCGGCGGTGATCGTGCCGTCCTTGGCGAAGGCGGGCCGCAGCTTGCCCAGGGACTCGACCGTGGTCTCCGCCCGGATGCCCTCGTCCTTGCTGAAGAGGACCGGGTCGCCCTTGCGCTGGGGGATCTCGACCGGGGTGATCTCGGCCTCGAAGAGGCCGTTCTTCTGGGCGGCGGCCGCGCGCTGGTGGGAGAGGGCGGCGATCTCGTCCTGCTCGGGGCGGCGAATACCCAGACGGGTGTTGTGCTTCTCCGTGGATTCACCCATCGCGATGTTCTCGAAGGCGTCGGTGAGGCCGTCGTACGCCATGGCGTCGAGCATCTCGATCGCACCGTACTTGTAGCCCTCGCGGGACTTGGGCAGCAGGTGCGGGGCGTTGGTCATGGACTCCTGGCCGCCGGCGACCACGATGTCGAACTCGCCCGCGCGGATGAGCTGGTCGGCCAGCGCGACGGCGTCCAGGCCGGACAGGCAGACCTTGTTGATGGTCAGGGCGGGCACGGACATCGGGATGCCGGCCTTGACGGCGGCCTGGCGCGCGGGGATCTGGCCGGCGCCGGCCTGCAGCACCTGGCCCATGATCACGTACTGGACCTGGTCGCCCCCTATGCCGGCCCGGTCCAGGGCGGCCTTGATGGCGACGCCGCCCAGCTCGGCGCCGGAGAAGCTGCGCAGCGAGCCCAGCAGGCGGCCCATGGGCGTGCGAGCGCCGGCGACGATGACGGAGGTCGTACCGGTCTTTCCGTTCGTTCCAGACATGGGCGCTGCCCCTTCGAGCGGGAGGGATGTTAACGACGGTTTCCTGGGTTTCCCGTCAATGTACTGAGCGGCCGACGCCCGGTCACCGGGCGGAAGGTGTGATCGCGCGCACGTTGCGTAACCGCACCGCGCGGCGGTGCACTGGACCCATGCTGACGCGTATCGACCACATCGGGATCGCCTGCTTCGACCTCGACAAGACTGTCGAGTTCTACCGTGCCACGTACGGCTTCGAGGTGTTCCACACCGAGGTCAACGAGGAGCAGGGCGTCCGCGAGGCCATGCTGAGAATCAACGGGACGTCCGACGGCGGCGCCTCGTACCTGCAGCTGCTCGAGCCCACGCGCGAGGACTCCGCCGTCGGCAAGTGGCTCGCGAAGAACGGCGAGGGCGTCCACCACATCGCGTTCGGCACCGCCGACGTGGACGGGGACGCGGCCGCCATCCGGGAGAAGGGCGTTCGCGTGCTCTACGACGAGCCGCGCAGGGGGTCCATGGACTCGCGCATCACCTTCCTGCACCCCAAGGACTGTCACGGGGTGCTGACCGAACTGGTCACCTCGGCGCCCCGCACGACGGCGGAGCACTGACCCTCCCCTCCCCCGGCCGGTAGAGTGCAGGTTCGGCCGGGGCCCTGGACGGGCCCCGACCGGGCTGTACCGATGATCTGACACCATTTCTTCGGAAGGGCGGGCTCCGGGTTCCACCACCGACGCAGTACGGGGCCGGCCGCCGACGCGACCAGGGGACGGATGGACCGCGCTGTGCGGGGCTACGAGCGCCAGGAGAGTCAGCTGGAGGAAGCCGACCACCTCGCGAAGTTCGAGGCCGAGATGAAGCGGCTGAAGACCGAGCGGGAAAAGGCTGTCCAGCACGCCGACGACCTCGGCTACCAGGTCGAGGTATTGCGCGCCAAGCTCCACGAGGCGCGCCGCAATCTCGCCCACCGTCCCGCCTACGACTCGGCGGACATCGGCTACCAGGCCGAGCAGCTGCTACGCAATGCCCAGATCCAGGCCGAGCAGCTGCGTTCCGATGCCGAGCGCGAGGTGCGCGAGGCCCGGGCGCAGACGCAGCGCCTGCTCCAGGAGCAGGCCGAGCGGCAGGCCCGGATGGAGGCGGAGCTGCACGCCGAGGCGGTGGCCCGCCGGCAGCGCCTCGACGAGGAGCTCAACGAGCGCCGCCGCACCGTCGAGTCGCACGTCAACGAGAACGTCGCCTGGGCCGAGCAGTTGCGCGCCCGTACGGAGTCGCAGGCGCGCCGGCTGCTGGAGGAGTCCCGGGCCGAGGCGGAGGCGTCGCTCGCCACCGCGCGGGCCGAGGCGCAGCGGCTGACCGAGCAGGCCAGGGT
>KL569484.1:3018-3433 GCA_000715685.1 Streptomyces lilacinus | reverse complement strand
AAGCGATCCTGCGCCGGGCGCGGGCGGAGGCGGAGCGGCTGCTGACCGCCGCCTCCACGCAGGCGCAGGAGGCCACCGACCACGCCGAGCAGCTGCGGGTCGCCACGAGCACCGAGTCCGACCAGGCGCGCACCGCCGCGGCCGAGATGACGCGGGCCGCCGAGACGCGGATGCAGGAGGCGGACACGGCGCTGCGCGAGGCGCGCGCCGAGGCCGAGAAGCTGGTCACGGAGGCCAAGGAGGCCGCGACCCGACGACTGTCGGCCGCCGAGACGGACAACGAGCAGCGCACCCGCACGGCGCGGGCGGAGATCGCCCGCCTGGTGAGCGAGGCCACCAAGGAGTCGGAGGCCCTGCGGGCCGAGGCCGAGCAGCTGCGCGCCGACGCCGCGGCCGAGGCCGAGCGGCTGGGGGG
>KL569484.1:0-2750 GCA_000715685.1 Streptomyces lilacinus | reverse complement strand
ATGTGTATAAGAGACAGGCCGAGGACTCCGCGGCCGCGCTGGCCAAGGCGGCCCGTACGGCCGAGGAGGTGCTGGCCAAGGCGACCGAGGACGCCCAGGCGGCGCGGAAGGCGGCGGCCGCCGAGGCCGAGCGGATCCGCGGCGAGGCGGAGGCCGAGGCGCAGCGGCTGCGCGAGCAGGCCGCCGACACCGCCGAGCAGCTCAAGGGCGAGGCGAAGGACGACACCGCCGAGTACCGGGCGCGCACGGTCGAGCTGCAGGAGGAGGCGCGGCGGCTGCGCGGCGAGGCCGAGCAGCTGCGCGCGGACGCGGTCGCCGAAGGCGAGCGGATCCGCGGCGAGGCGCGCCGCGAGGCGCTCCAGCAGATCGAGGAGGCGGCGAAGACCGCCGAGGAGCTGCTGGTCAAGGCCAAGGCGGACGCGGAGGAGACCCGGAGCGGGGCGAGCGCGGAGAGCGAGCGCGTCCGGACGGAGGCGGCCGAGCGCGCCGCGACCCTGCGCAAGCAGGCGGAGGAGGCGCTCGAGCGGGCCCGTACCGAGGCCGACGAGATGGCCGAGGAGGCCGAGGACCACGCCGAGCGGCTGCGCACCGAGGCCGAGGAGGCGGCGCGCGCGCTGCGCGAGGAGGCCGAGCGGGCCGCCAAGGCGCGCGCCGAGGAGGCCGCGGCGGAGCTGGAGCGGCTGCGGACCGAGGCCGAGCAGCGCGTGGAGGCCGCGGAGACGGCGCTGCGCGAGGCCCGCGCGGAGGCGGAGAAGCTGCGCCGGGAGGCCGCGGAGGAGACCGAGCGGCTGCGCTCGGAGGCGGCGGAGCGGGTGCGTACGCTCCGCTCGCAGGCGGAGACCGAGGCCGACCGGCTGCGGACGGAGGCGGCCGCGGAGGCGGCGGAGACGCGCTCCGAGGGCGAGGCCGCGGGAGCGCGGCTGCGCGAGGAGGCCGAGACCGAGGCGGAGCGGCTGCGCACGGAGGCGCAGGAGACCGCGGACCGGGTGCGCGCGGAGGCGAACGCCACCGCCGAGCGCACCGCGACCGAGGCCGCCGAGGCGCTGGCCGCCGCGCAGGAGGAGGCCGCCCGGCGGCGCCGGGAGGCCGAGGAGCTGCTGGGCGACGCCCGCGCGGAGGCGCAGGCGGAGCGCGAGGCGGCTCGCGAGCAGAGCGAGGAGCTGCTGGCTTCGGCGCGCAAGCGGGTCGCCGAGGCGCAGGAGGAGGGCCGGCGCCTGGTCGAGGAGGCGGAGCAGCGGGCGAGCGAGCTCGTGGCCGCCGCCGAGCAGACCGCCCAGCAGGTGCGGGACTCCGTGGCCGGGCTGCGCGAGGAGGCCGAGGAGGAGATCGCCGGCCTGCGCTCGGCTGCCGAGCACAACGCCGAACGGACCGTCACCGACGCCCAGATCGAGGCGGATCGGGTCCGCGCGGAGGCGTACGCCGAGCGCGAGCGCGCCGACGAGGACGCCGCCCGTACGCGTACGGAGGCCAAGGCGGCCGCCGACGAGGCGCGGGAGCTGGCGGAGCGCACGGTCGCGGAGGCGCGTGCCGAGGCGAGCGGATGGTCGCGGACGCGTCCGCGAAGGCGCAGCAGATGCGCACGGACGCCTCGGACGCGCTGGCGTCGGCCGAGCAGGACGCGGCGCGCACGCGTGCCGAGGCCCGCGAGGACGCGAACAAGATCCGGTCGGAGGGCCGGGCCGAGGCGGAGCGGATCGTCAACGAGGCGGCCGAGCTGACGGCGTCCGCGCAGGACGACGCCGACCGCATCGTGGACAAGGCCCGCGAGGCGGCCAACGCCCGCCGGGCGGAGGCCGCGCAGCAGGCGGACGAGCTCGTCGCCAAGGCCACCGACGAGGCCGAGAAGATGGCCGCCGAGGCCACCCGCGCGCTCGAGGAGGCCCTCGAGGCCGCCGAGGCGCACCGTACGGAGACCGCCGAGCAGGCCGAGCGGGTGCTCGCCGAGGCGACGGCGGAGGCGGAGCGGCTGCGCGCCGACGCCGACGCGGTGCTGGAGACCGCCCGCGAGGAGGCGACCCGGACGACGGACGAGGCCCGGGAGGCGGCCAACGCCCGCCGGGCGGAGGCCGCGCAGCAGGCGGACGAGCTCGTCACCGAGGCGACCGTCGAGGCCGAGAAGATCGCCGTGGAGGCGGCCCGCGCCCTCGACGAGGCGCGGGAGGCGGCGGGCGCCCGTCGTACGGAGGCCGCCGAGCAGGCGGACGAGCTCGTCGCCCGGGCGACGACGGAGGCCGAGCGGATCGTCGCCGAGGCGGCGGAGCTGACCGAGGCCGCCCAGGTCGAGGCGGCGCGCTTCGAGGAGCGGGCCCGCGAGGCCGCCGAGGCGCACAAGGCCGAGGCCGAGGCGGAGGCCGAGCGGCTGCGCATCGAGGCGGCGCGCACGCTGGACGAGGCGCGCGAGGCGGCCAACGCCCGGCGTACGGAGGCGGCGCAGCAGGCGGACGAGCTCATCGCCAAGGCCACCGACGAGGCCGAGAAGATGGCCGCCGAGGCCGCCCGTACGGTCGATGAGGCCAAGGAGGCGGCCGAGGCGCACCGCGCGGAGGCGTCGGCGGACGCGGACCGGCTCATCGCCGAGGCGGCCGAGATGGTCGAGGGTGCCCGGACCGAGGCGGCGCGCTTCGAGGAGCGGGCCCGCGAGGCCGCCGAGGCGCACAAGGCCGAGGCCGAGGCGGAGGCCGAGCGGCTGCGCATCGAGGCGGCGCGCACGCTGGACGAGGCGCGCGAGGCGGCCAACGCCCGCCGGGCGG
>KL569483.1:21316-23661 GCA_000715685.1 Streptomyces lilacinus | reverse complement strand
GAGAGTAGGACGCCGCCGAACTCCTTTTGAAGAAAGCCCTGGTGGGAACCATGTTCCCACCAGGGCTTTCTTGCGTTGTACGGCCCCCGCCCCCTCCGTACGGTCCGAAGACCGCGGGGGGTAAAGTCATGGGACACCGTTGGTACATATCCCCACAGGACCACAGGAGGCCCCCGGGTGGAGGTCCAGGAGACGCGCGTCCAGACCGACCGCGTCCTCACCATCCCGAACATCCTCAGCATGGCGCGTCTGCTCGGCGTGCCCCTCTTCCTGTGGCTGATTCTTCAGAAGTACGACGGCTGGGCGCTGATCGTGCTGGCGCTCAGCGGTGTCAGCGACTACCTCGACGGAAAGCTCGCCCGGCGCTGGAATCAGATCAGCAGCCTCGGCCGGCTGCTCGATCCCGCCGCCGACCGGCTCTACATCCTCTCCACCCTCTTCGGTCTGACCTGGCGGGAGATCCTCCCGCTCTGGATGACCGTGGCACTGCTCGCCCGCGAGGCGATGCTGCTGGTCATGGTGTGGATCCTGAGGCGTCACGGCTATCCGCCGCCGCAGGTGAACTTCCTGGGCAAGGCCGCGACCTTCAACCTGATGTATGCCTTCCCGTTGCTGCTTCTCAGTGACGGTACGGGCTGGCTGTCGTCGCTCGCCGCGATTTTCGGATGGGCGTTCGCCGGATGGGGTACAACCCTCTATTGGTGGGCAGGGATCCTCTACGTGGTCCAGGTCCGCCGACTTGTCAGGGCGGACGCCACAGCCGACTGACCTCGTCGAAGTCGGCAAGACCGTCGTCTCTTCAAGGAGGACGCTTCCGACATGAAGGCCGTCGTGATGGCCGGCGGCGAGGGCACCCGCCTTCGCCCCATGACCTCGAGCATGCCCAAGCCGCTCCTGCCGGTGGCGAACCGGCCGATCATGGAGCATGTGCTCCGGCTGCTCAAGCGGCATGGGCTCACCGAGACCGTGGTGACCGTGCAGTTCCTCGCCTCCCTCGTGCGGAACTACTTCGGTGACGGCGAGGAGCTCGGCATGGAGCTCACCTATGCCAACGAGGAAAAGCCACTCGGCACCGCGGGCAGCGTCAAGAACGCCGAGGAGGCGCTCAAGGACGATGCCTTCCTGGTCATCTCCGGAGACGCCCTCACCGATTTCGACCTGACCGATCTGATTCGCTTCCACAAGGAAAAGGGCGCCCTGGTCACGGTCTGCCTGACCCGCGTACCCAATCCGCTGGAATTCGGCATCACGATCGTCGACGAGCAGGGCAAGGTCGAGCGCTTCCTGGAGAAGCCCACGTGGGGCCAGGTCTTCTCCGACACCGTCAACACCGGCATCTACGTCATGGAGCCGGAAGTCTTCGACTACGTGCAGGCCGATGTCCCGGTCGACTGGTCGGGGGACGTCTTCCCCCGGCTGATGAAGGAGGGCAAGCCGGTCTACGGCTATGTGGCCGAGGGCTATTGGGAGGACGTCGGCACGCACGAGAGCTACGTCAAGGCCCAGGCCGACGTCCTCGAGGGCAAGGTCGACGTCGACATAGACGGCTTCGAGATCTCGCCCGGTGTCTGGGTCGCCGAGGGCGCCGATGTGCACCCGGACGCGGTGCTGCGCGGTCCGCTCTACATCGGCGACTACGCGAAGGTCGAAGCCGGCGCGGAAATTCGCGAGCACACCGTCGTGGGCTCGAATGTGGTCGTCAAGACCGGTGCGTTCCTCCACAAGGCCGTCGTGCACGACAACGTGTACGTCGGCCAGCAGAGCAACCTCCGCGGGTGTGTCATCGGCAAGAACACCGACATCATGCGCGCCGCCCGGATCGAGGACGGAGCCGTCATCGGCGACGAGTGCCTCGTCGGTGAGGAATCGATTGTCCAGGGGAACGTCCGCGTCTATCCCTTCAAGACCATCGAGGCGGGCGCGTTCGTCAACACCTCCGTCATCTGGGAGTCCCGCGGGCAGGCGCACCTCTTCGGTGCCCGGGGCGTGTCGGGCATCCTCAATGTGGAGATCACCCCCGAGGTCGTGGTGCGGCTCGCCGGGGCGTACGCGACGACGCTGAAGAAGGGCGCGACCGTCACCACGGCCCGTGACCACTCCCGGGGCGCGCGTGCCCTCAAGCGGGCGGTGATCTCCGCGCTGCAGGCGAGTGCCATCGACGTCCGGGACCTGGAGAACGTGCCGCTGCCGGTGGCCCGGCAGCAGACGGCGCGGGGCAGTGCCGGCGGCATCATGATCCGTACGTCGCCCGGGGTGCCGGACTCGGTGGACATCATGTTCCTCGACGAGCGCGGTGCCGACCTCTCCCAGGCGGGCCAGCGCAAGCTCTGTCTCTTATACACATC
>KL569483.1:20791-21035 GCA_000715685.1 Streptomyces lilacinus | reverse complement strand
CGGCGGGCCTTCCCCGGGGAGATCGGGGACCTGTCCTTCCCGTCCAGCGTCTACGACTCCTACACGGGCTCGCTGCTGCGGTCCGTGGACACCACCGGTGTCGCGGAGGCCGGGCTGAAGGTGGTCGTCGACGCCTCGAACGGCAGCGCCGGACTCGTTCTGCCCAGCCTCCTCGGCCGGCTCGGCGTGGACGCGCTGACCATCAACCCGGGCCTCGACGAGGCTCTGTCTCTTATACACATCT
>KL569483.1:13456-20539 GCA_000715685.1 Streptomyces lilacinus | reverse complement strand
GGGGGAGATCGTCGCGTCGGCGCGGGCCGCGTTCGGTGTGCGCTTCGACCCGGTGGGCGAGCGGATCTCCCTGGTGGACGAGCGCGGGCGGATCGTCGAGGACGACCGGGCCCTGCTGGTGCTGCTCGACCTGGTGGCCGCCGAGCGGCGCAGCGGACGGGTGGCGCTGCCGGTGACCACGACCCGTATCGCCGAGCAGGTCGCCGCGTACCACGGCACGCAGGTCGAGTGGACGACGACGTCGCCGGACGACCTGACCCGGGTGGGCCGGCAGGAGTCGACGATTTTCGGCGGGGACGGGCGCGGCGGGTTCATCGTGCCGGAGTCGAGCAGCGTCTTCGACGGCACGGCCGCCTTCGTACGGCTCATCGGGCTGGTGGCCCGTACGCAGCTCACGCTCAGCCAGATAGACGCACGGATCCCCCGGGCGCACGTGCTGCGCCGGGACCTGGCGACGCCGTGGGCGGTGAAGGGACTGGTGATGCGGCACGTGGTGGAGGCCGCCGGGGACCGGTCGGTCGACACGACGGACGGCGTGCGGGTGGTCGAAGCCGACGGGCGCTGGGTGATGGTGCTGCCGGACCCGGCGGAAGCGGTGACGCACCTGTGGGCGGAGGGGCCGGACGACGCGTCCGCGCAGGCCCTGCTCGACGAGTGGTCGGCGGTCGTGGACAGCGCCGGACGCTGATCCCGGCCCCCTCGGGCGTCGTCTCCCCGGTTCCGGATCCGGCACGCCGGTGGGGCCATTGGGAGACGGCGCCCCCGACGTGCGACGATGTGCGGCATGTCGCAGCAGCCCCCCGTTCGGAGCACCTCTTCGCCGGCTCCGCGCCCCGATGCCTCCATGTCGCTGCTGACCAATGTGATGGATCACAGCCTCGACGACGGCTACGCGGAGGCGGCGGCCCGGCGGAAGGCGGGCGGTCAGGGCCTGCCGGGCAGGCTCCGGGCCAAGCTGGGGCTCGCCGCGGCGCTTCTGCTGGCCGCGCTGGTGGTGACGCTGGGGGCCGTGCAGGCCCGGATATCGGCACCGACGCTGGCCAAGGAGCGCGAGCAGCTCATCAACCGCATCCAGAACGAGACCTCGGCGGCGGACACGCTGCAGAAGAGCGTGGACGGGCTGCGGAACTCGGTCGGCACCAAGCAGCGCGACGTGCTGCGGAAACACGGCGGGGACAAGGCCGAGTTGGTGTCCCTGCTGGCCGGTGCCACCGAGGTGCAGGGGCCCGGGGTCAAGATCGTCGTCGATGACGCCAAGCAGGCCAAGTCCAGTGGCGGCGGGCCGCGGGAGAGCAGTGGCTTCTCCGACACCGGACGGGTGCGCGACCGCGACATGCAGCGCATCGTGAACGGCCTGTGGCAGTCCGGGGCGGAGGCCATCGCCGTCAACGGCCAGCGGCTGACATCGCTGTCGGCGATCAGGGCCGCGGGTGACGCCATACTGGTCGACAACAGACCGCTGGCGCCGCCGTACACGGTGCTGGCGATCGGGAACGGGCAGCGGCTGAGCACCGCTTTCCAGGACAGTGCCGACGGACAGTACCTGCACGTGCTGCAGCAGAACTACGGAGTCCGCGCGAGCATTTCCGCCCAGGACGAGGTCCGGCTGCCGGCCGCGCCGAGTCTGATCGTACGTACCGCACAGCCAGGGAAGGGCACATCGTGATCGCCGTATTGGGCCTCATCGTGGGAGTGGTGGTGGGACTGGTCGTCCGCCCCGTGGTGCCGACGGCGGTCGAGCCCTACCTTCCCATCGCCGTCGTGGCGGCGCTGGACGCGGTGTTCGGCGGGTTGCGGGCGATGCTGGACGGGATCTTCGACGACAAGGTCTTCGTCGTGTCCTTCCTGTCCAACGTCGTGGTGGCCGCGCTGATCGTGTTCCTGGGCGACAAGCTCGGCGTCGGCGCGCAGCTGTCCACCGGTGTCGTGGTCGTCCTGGGCATTCGTATCTTCTCCAACGCGGCCGCCATCCGACGGCACATCTTCCGGGCGTGAGGCACCGATGAGCACCGAGGACACGCCGGACAAGAACGGAAAGCCGGGCGAGCCGCAGGGACCTCAGGAACCCCGGGGGCCCGAGGAGGGCAAGCGGCCGGAACGTCCGGAGCCGCCGGCGCCGGCCGGGGAGCCGCGCGCGGAGAAGCCGGCGGAGGGTCACGAGGGGCAGCCCGAGGAGAAGCCGGAACGGCCCGAGGCCGGCCCCGAGCCCGAGCCCCGGCCCGAGCCTGCGGGGGAGCCCGTGCCCGGGCCCGTCCCCCCGTCGGAAGAAGCCGTGCCGCCCGCGCCGTTGACGGGACGTCAACGGCTGAAGAACGGCCTGTGGCCCCCCAGGCTGACGCGGGCCCAGCTCACCGTGGCGGTGCTGCTGTGCGTCCTGGGCCTGGGCCTGGCCATTCAGGTCCGGTCGACGAGCGACAACAGCGCCCTGCGCGGCGCCCGCCAGGAGGACCTCGTCCGCATCCTCGACGAGCTGGACAACCGCACCAAGCGGCTCGAGGACGAGAAGCGACGGCTGGAGAACCAGCGGGCGGAGCTGGAGAGCAGCTCCAACCAGGCGGCCGAGGCGCGCAAGCAGACCGCGCAGAAGGAGGAGCAGCTCGGCATCCTCGCGGGCACGTCGGCCGCCCAGGGACCGGGCATCGAGCTCACGGTGAGCGATCCCAAGGGCGCGGTCGAGGCGGACAAGCTGCTGGACGCCATCCAGGAGTTGAGGGCCGCGGGCGCGGAGGCGATCCAGATCAACGATGTGCGGATCGCCGCGGACACCTACTTCTCCGGCTCCGCCGGAAAGGTGGAGATCGATGGCAAAAAGGTGTCCCAGCCCTATAAGTTCAAGGTCATCGGCAGGCCTCAGGACCTGGAGCCCGCGCTGAACATCCCCGGTGGTGTTGTGCAGACTCTGGAGAAGGAGCAGGCCGTCGTCACCGTCTCCCGGTCTGAGAAGATCATTGTGGACGCCTTGCGCCCGGCGAAGCGGCCTGACTACGCTCGGTCGTCATCGCAGTGAGACGGGCGCCCAGGCGGGGCCCGTGGGGAGGGCGGGAGGTTGCGGGGGGTCGGCGCACCAAGTCAGGGGCGCGTGGTGGAAACTGTCTGTTGACCGTGGACGTTGTAGAGATGTCCAGGTCGGACGGTGTGTGCAGCAAGGGTTTGTCCTGCCCCACGGGCGGGTCTGTTTCGGTCAAGGGGAATCGCCCGTGAAGTTGTTTGCGAAGTTGTTCGGCAAGAGCGCACGCCAGGACGGCGGGACCGCCCGCCACCGGGCGCCGCGTCCCGGGGAAGCCGAGGGCGCCCAGGAAGGCCGTCCGCTGTTCCGGGACCAGGTGGACGTTTCGGGAGCCCCCGGGGGCGACATTCCGGGCGGTCCGGGCGCGTCCTCTGTTGACCCTGCCCAGGCGGGGCGCATAGGTTTCGGGGCACCAGCGACCTCAAGTGCGGGTGGAGGGTTTGCCTTGCCGGTATGTACGAGGTGTGGCCATCGGAACGCCGAAGCCAGTCGGTTCTGTTCCAACTGCGGTGCGCCGCTGCGGCCGGGAGCCGTGGCCGAGCGCGCGTCGGAGACGACCTCGACCATCTCCATCTCCGGTCTCGAGGCGTACGACTCGGAGACCACGGGCCAGACGCCGATCCCGGCTCTCTCCCCCGAGGCCCAGGCGGCCGTCGACGCGCTGCCGATGGGTTCGGCGCTGCTCGTCGTGCGGCGCGGGCCGAACTCGGGCAGCCGTTTCCTGCTCGACGCCGACGTGACCACCGCGGGTCGGCACCCCCAGAGCGACATCTTCCTCGACGACGTCACCGTCTCGCGCCGGCACGTGGAGTTCCGCCGGGAGCAGGACGGCGGCTTCACCGTCACCGACGTGGGCAGCCTCAACGGCACGTACGTCAACCGGGAGCAGATCGAGTCGGTCCGCCTCTCCAACGGCGACGAGGTGCAGATCGGCAAGTACCGTCTGGTCTTCTTCGGCAGCCAGCGGGGCATCTGACCCTCCCCCGGACTTGGTCCGGGGGCACCTCCAGGGAAGGGCGCCATGCTTCGATCACCATCGGGCGGTACCGGACCGGCCGGTGCCGTCCGTGGGGAAGGCCGGCTGGTGAGCATCGGCACGGTGCTCAATCTGCTGCGCGAGGAGTTCCCCGAGGTCACCATCTCCAAGATTCGTTTCCTGGAGGCGGAGGGCCTGGTGGAGCCGCAGCGGACGCCGTCCGGCTACCGCAAGTTCAGTACGGCGGACGTGGAGCGGCTCGCCCACGTGCTGCGGATGCAGCGTGATCACTACCTTCCGCTGAAGGTCATCCGGGAGCAGCTGGACGCCCTGGCTCGGGGCGAGCGGATCCAGCTGCCCGCCCCCGCCCAGCCCCGTGACGCGCTCGACCAGGCCCTGGAGGAGGTCCTGGACCCCTCGGCGGACGAGGGTCCGGCGGAGGCCGCCCAGGGCCTCGAGGGCGCCCCTGCGGCCCCTGCGGCCCGTATCGGCCGGGAGGAGCTGCTGGCCGGTGCGGGCGTGACCGAGGACGAGCTGGCCGAGTGGGAGTCCTACGGGCTGCTGTCGGCCCACTCGGACGGCGGATTCGACGCCGATTCCGTGACGATCGCCCGGCTCGTGGCGGAGCTGGGCCGCTACGGACTGGAGCCGCGGCACCTGCGGGCCGTGAAGGCCGCCGCCGACCGCGAGGCGGGCCTGGTCGAACAGGTGATCGCACCTCTGCGCCGGCACCGCAATCCGCAGACCCGGGCCCACGCCGAGGCCACGGCCAAGGAGCTGGCCGCCCTGTCCGTACGGCTCCATGCGGCCCTGGTGAGGGCCGCCCTGCAGCCCCGGGGGCAGTGACGGCGAGTGCCCGACTACCCAAACCTGCCGAGCACGTCCTAGGGTTGCTGTGTGAACGAGCTCGATGTCGTGGGTGTCCGGGTGGAAATGCCCTCCAACCAGCCGATCGTGCTCCTGCGCGAAGTGGGAGGCGACCGGTACCTCCCGATTTGGATCGGACCGGGGGAGGCGACCGCGATCGCCTTCGCCCAGCAGGGCATGGCGCCCGCCCGTCCGCTGACCCACGACCTTTTCAAGGACGTGCTCGAGGCGGTCGGACAGCAGCTGGCCGAGGTCCGCATCACGGATCTGCGCGACGGTGTCTTCTACGCGGAGCTCGTCTTCGCCAGCGGGGTGGAGGTCAGCGCGAGGCCGTCCGACGCCATAGCGCTGGCGCTGCGCACCGGCACGCCGATCTACGGCAGTGACGGCGTGCTGGACGACGCGGGGATCGCCATCCCGGACGAGCAGGAGGACGAGGTGGAGAAGTTCCGCGAGTTCCTCGACCAGATCTCGCCGGAGGACTTCGGCAGCAGCAGCCAGTGAGGCGCGGCGGTCCGTGAGTCGCGCGGCGGTCACGTCGGGGCGTCCGCGGGGCGCATTCGAGTAGCCTTTCCCGCTACCTGGACACGTAAAACCACTCTCAGGGTGATTATCACTCGGCGTGCCGAGTGTGGCGATCGTTGACGCACCCCGAGCGACTGCCTACCGTCGAGAAGGCAGGTCAAGGACGGAGGTCGGCGTGAGAAGCACGGGCGACGGTACGGCGGTCGGCGGTCCGTATCCGCTGCATGGGGGAACGGTCGAACCAGTGCCCCGCTATTCCGCCACGGCAGCGGTCACCACTCCGCGGGGGAGCGATTCCGGCTCCGACGCCTCGCGGGGGCCGGACAACATCGGATACCGGGGACCGACGGCGTGCGCGGCCGCGGGCATCACCTACCGGCAGCTCGACTACTGGGCGCGCACCGGGCTCGTCGAGCCCAGCGTGCGGCCCGCGTACGGCTCGGGCAGCCAGCGGCTCTACAGCTTCCGGGACGTCGTCGTCCTGAAGATCGTCAAGCGGCTGCTGGACACCGGGGTCTCCCTGCAGAACATCCGCACCGCCGTGCAGCACCTGCGCGCGCGGGGCATGGCCGATCTGGCGCAGATGACGCTGATGAGCGACGGCGCCACGGTGTACGAGTGCACCTCGCCGGACGAGGTCGTCGACCTCCTCCAGGGCGGTCAGGGCGTCTTCGGGATCGCCGTGGGCGTCGTGTGGCGCGACGTCGAGAGCGCGCTCGCGCAGCTGCACGGCGAGCGCGTGGACACCGGCGAGACCCTCATCGGCCACAATCCCGCGGACGAGCTGGCCAGGCGCCGCAACCGCGCGGGCTGAGCGGGCCGAGGGCCGGGAATCCGTCGAGCCCGGGGCGGGCGCCGAGCGCCGCCCCGGGCTCGACGCGTCCGGGCCCGCTACGGCGCCCCCGTCCGTGGGCCGGCGCGATTGTCAGTGGCATGCGGCAGCATCTGTCGTGTGAGGGGTGCGCCGACGATTCTCCATCTGGACATGGACGCTTTCTACGCTTCGGTGGAGCAGGCGGCCAAGCCCAGCCTGCGCGGAAAACCGGTGGTCGTCGGGGGTATCGGACCGCGCGGCGTGGTGGCCACGGCCTCGTACGAGGCCCGGGTCTTCGGCGTCCACTCCGCCATGGCCACCGCGCAGGCCCGCCGGCTCTGTCCCAACGCCGCCTATCTCACCCCGCGGTTCAGCCTCTACCAGCGCATCAGCCAGGAGGTCATGCGACTGCTCGGCGAGCTGTCCCCGCTGGTGGAGCCGCTGAGCCTGGACGAGGTCTGTCTCTTATACACACAGCATCAGGGCCGCCACCGGACTGACCGGCTCGGTGGGGCTCGCCGGCTCCAAGATGCTCGCCAAGATCGCCTCGGAGGAGGCCAAGCCCGACGGCCTGGTCCTCATCGAGCCCGGCACGGAGCTGGAGATCCTCGGCCCGATGTCGGTCCGGGCCATCCCGGGCGTCGGCCCCGCCACTGCCGAAACGTTGCGCCGGGCCGGGATCACCACCGTCGCCGAGACCGCCGAGGCCGGCGAGGCCGAGCTGGTGCGGCTCCTCGGCAGGGCCCACGGCGCCGGCCTGCACGCGCTCGCCACCGGCCACGACGACCGGCCCGTGGTCGCCGAGCGGGACGCCAAGTCCGTCTCCGTGGAGGACACCTTCGCCGAGGACCTCACCGACCGCACCCGCGTCCAGCTCTGTCTCTTATACACATC
>KL569483.1:11727-13211 GCA_000715685.1 Streptomyces lilacinus | reverse complement strand
ATGTGTATAAGAGACAGAGGCCGGCCGGTCCGGCCGCACGGTCGTCATCAAGGTGCGCAGCTACGACTTCACGACGCTGACCCGCTCCGAGACGCTGCGCGGCCCGACCGACGACCCCGCCGTGGTCCGGGAGGCGGCCGCCCGGCTGCTCGAGGGCGTCGACACCACCGCGGGCGTGCGGCTGCTGGGCGTCGGCGTCTCCGGCCTCGCCGACTACACCCAGGAGGACCTCTTCGCCCAGGCGGCGAGCGTCGCCGCGGAGGCCGCCCCGGCCTCCGGCGACGCGGCTCCGGGGCCCGAGCGCGCCCAGGAGCCCCCGGAGGCGCCCCAGGAGCCCCGGCGGTGGCTGCCCGGGCTGGACGTCCGGCACGCGGAGTACGGGCCGGGATGGGTCCAGGGCAGCGGTCTGGGGCGGGTCACCGTCCGCTTCGAGGAGCCCTGGTCGACGCCCGGCCGGGTGCGGACCTTCGACGTCGACGACCCCGCGCTGGCGCCGGGCGAGCCGCTCCCGCTGGTCCGGGACGCCGGCGAGCGGTCCGCCGAGGACGCCGACGATCAGTCCGCCGGGACCCCCGGCCCGTCCGCAGCGTCGTCCCCCGAGTCGCCCGGCGTCTCCTGCGGGGACGGTCCCGGTGCCGGCAGCTCGAGCCCGTAGTGGTGGTAGAGCTGCAGCTCCTGCTCCGGGGAGAGGTGCCGGCCCACTCCGAAGCCCGGGGCCTGCCGGATCAGCGCCCGCTCGTAGGGGATGCGCAGCCCGTCGTCCTCGACCCGGCTGGGCACGAGCGGTACGAAGGCGTCCCGGCCGAAGAGGCCCGTGCGCACGGCCGCCCATTCCGGCTCGCCGGTCACGTCGTCCAGGTACACCTCGTCCACGGTCCCGATCTTCGCCCCGTCCCGATCGAAGGCCTTGCGCCCGATCAGGCTCCGGGGATCGATGTCGGTCTGCACGGTTCCTCCCTCGCGTGGCGGCCTCTCCAGACCACGAAAAGCCACAAAGCGGGAACGGGCCACTCGGGAGATCCGACCGGAAAGCGGCGCTGGTAGGCTGACGATTGGCCGCAGAACCCGTGCGGGAGAGTCCTCCGTCAAGACCCGGTCCAGGCAGGGTCGTCGATCGAGGCGCCGAAGGAGCAAATCCTCCCCGGAATCTCTCAGGCACCCGGTACCGCACGGACGAGGTCACTCTGGAAAGCAGGGCGGGCCCAGGTCAGGCACCACGCCGAAGCCCCTCCTCACCGACGGTGAAAGCCGGACCGTCCGCGACGGCCCGGTGAAGCTCTCAGGTTGAGATGACAGAGGGGGAGGCCGTTCGGGTACCCGCGCCGTGGTACCCCTCGCAGGTCGTTTGACCAGGAGGCCTCCGCAGATGACAGCCCACCGCAGCTCCCTTTCCGACCTGGAGCGGGGCACGCCCTTCGAGCACCGGCACATAGGCCCCGACGCCGAGGCCCAGGCGAAGATGCTCGCCCAGGTCGGCTACGGCT
>KL569483.1:5679-11448 GCA_000715685.1 Streptomyces lilacinus | reverse complement strand
CCGCCGCCGCCGTCCCCGACGTGATCAAGAACGCCGAGGCGCTCGACCTGCCCGAGGCCCGCACCGAGGCCGAGGTCCTCGCCGAGCTCCGCACCCTCGCGGACCGCAACGAGGTCCTCGCCCCCATGATCGGCCTCGGCTACCACGGCACGTTCACCCCGCCGGTGATCCTGCGCAACGTCATGGAGAACCCCGCCTGGTACACGGCCTACACGCCGTACCAGCCGGAGATCTCCCAGGGCCGCCTCGAGGCGCTGCTCAACTTCCAGACCGTCGTCGCCGACCTGACCGGCCTGCCCACCTCCGGCGCCTCCCTCCTCGACGAGGGCACCGCCGCCGCCGAGGCCATGGCCCTCTCCCGCCGCGTCGGCAAGGTCAAGCAGGGCGTCTTCCTCGTCGACGCCGACACCCTGCCGCAGACCGTCGCCGTCATCGAGACCCGCGCCGAGCCCACCGGCGTCGAGGTCGTCGTCGCCGACCTCTCCGCGGGCATCCCCGACGAGATCGCCGAGCGCGGCGTCTTCGGCGTGCTGCTGCAGTACCCCGGCGCCTCCGGTGCCGTGCGCGACCTGCGCCCCGTGATCGAGCGGGCCCACGAGCTCGGCGCGATCGTCACCGTCGCCGCCGACCTCCTCGCGCTGACCCTGCTCACCCCGCCCGGCGAGCTCGGCGCCGACATCGCCGTCGGCACCACCCAGCGCTTCGGTGTCCCCATGGGCTTCGGCGGCCCGCACGCCGGCTTCATGGCCGTCCGCGAGCAGTTCGCCCGCAGCCTGCCCGGCCGTCTGGTCGGCGTCTCCGTCGACAGCGACGGCAACAAGGCCTACCGCCTGGCCCTGCAGACCCGCGAGCAGCACATCCGCCGCGAGAAGGCCACCAGCAACATCTGCACCGCCCAGGTGCTGCTCGCCGTCATGGCCGGCATGTACGCCGTCTACCACGGCCCCGAGGGCCTCGCCGGCATCGCCCGGCGCACCCACCGCTACGCCGCGATCCTCGCCGAGGGCCTGCGCGCCGGCGGCGTCGAGATCGTCCACGGCACGTACTTCGACACCGTCACCGCGCGCGTGCCCGGCCGGGCCGCCGAGGTCGTCGAGGCCGCCCGCGAGCGCGGCGTCAACCTGCGCCTGACCGACGCCGACCACGTCGGCATCGCCTGCGACGAGACCACCACCCGCGACCGGCTGGCGTCGGTGTGGGCGGCGTTCGGCGTGGCGGCCGACGTCGAGGCGCTCGACGCCACGACAGCCGACACCCTGCCCGAGGGCCTGCTGCGCGACGACGAGTACCTCGCCCACCCCGTCTTCCACCAGCACCGCTCCGAGACCGCGATGCTGCGCTACCTGCGCCGCCTCGCCGACCGGGACTACGCGCTGGACCGGGGCATGATCCCGCTGGGCTCGTGCACCATGAAGCTGAACGCCACCACCGAGATGGAGCCGGTCACCTGGCCCGAGTTCGGCGCGCTGCACCCCTTCGCGCCGGTCGAGCAGGCCGGGGGCTACCTCACGCTCATCACCGAGCTCGAGGAGCGGCTCGCCGAGGTCACCGGCTACGACAAGGTCTCCATCCAGCCCAACGCCGGCTCCCAGGGCGAGCTCGCGGGCCTGCTGGCCGTCCGCGCGTACCACCGGGCCAACGGCGACGAGCGGCGCACGATCTGCCTCATCCCGTCCTCCGCGCACGGCACCAACGCCGCCAGCGCCGTGATGGCCGGCATGAAGGTCGTCGTCGTGAAGACCGCCGACGACGGCGAGGTCGACGTCGAGGACCTGCGCGCCAAGATCGAGCAGCACCGCGACGAGCTCGCCGTGCTGATGATCACCTACCCCTCCACCCACGGTGTCTTCGAGGAGCACGTCGCCGACATCTGCGCCGCCGTCCACGAGGCGGGCGGTCAGGTGTACGTCGACGGCGCCAACCTCAACGCGCTGGTGGGCGTGGCCAAGCCGGGGCACTTCGGCGGCGACGTCTCGCACCTGAACCTGCACAAGACCTTCTGCATCCCGCACGGCGGCGGCGGTCCCGGCGTCGGCCCGGTCGCGGTCCGCGCCCACCTCGCCCCGTACCTGCCCAACCACCCGCTGCAGCCCACCGCGGGCCCGGAGACGGGCGTCGGGCCGATCTCGGCCGCGCCGTGGGGCTCGGCCGGCATCCTGCCGATCTCCTGGGCGTACGTCCGGCTGATGGGCGGCGAGGGCCTCAAGCGCGCCACCCAGGTCGCCGTCCTCGGCGCCAACTACATCGCCAAGCGCCTCGAGCCGCACTACCCCGTGCTCTACACCGGCCCGAACGGCCTCGTCGCGCACGAGTGCATCGTGGACCTGCGGCCGCTGACCAAGACGACCGGGGTGAGCGTCGACGACGTCGCCAAGCGCCTGATCGACTACGGCTTCCACGCGCCGACCATGTCGTTCCCCGTCGCCGGCACGCTGATGATCGAGCCGACGGAGAGCGAGGACCTCGCGGAGCTGGATCGTTTCTGTGAGGCGATGATCGCGATCCGCGCCGAGATCGAGAAGGTCGGCTCGGGGGAGTGGGACAAGGACGACAACCCGCTGCGCAACGCCCCGCACACCGCCGCCTCGGTGGCCGGTGCGTGGGAGCACCCCTACAGCCGCGAGGAGGCCGTCTTCCCGGCCGGGGTGACGGCCGCCGACAAGTACTGGCCGCCGGTGCGGCGCGTCGACGGCGCCTACGGCGACCGCAACCTGGTCTGCTCCTGCCCGCCGCTGGACGAGTACGAGGGCTAGGACCCGTACGAGGGCCGGTCCTCGGTCGTAGGACCGGCCGCGGTGGGCTCCCGGACACAGGTGGGGGCCGGTTCGGCGTTTGCGCCGGGCCGGCCCCTTCGTGCTTTCTTCGCTTTCGACTTCGCTTCCGACTTCGTTCCGACGCGCGCGGTGCGCTGCGCGTCGCCGTCGCCCGGGCTCAGGCGGCGGTCACGACGTGCTCGGTGCCCAGCGCCCGGTGCGGGGCGATGATCTGCCCGTCCGGCAGCAGCTCACCGGTGTCCTCGAAGCAGAGGACGCCATTGCACAGAAGGCTCCATCCCTGCTCGGGGTAGGTGGCCACCAGGTGGGCGGCCTCCCGGTCGGCGGAGTCGGCTGACGGGCACGTGGGCTGGTGCGGGCACATGGAAGTGATCTTTCGCTCTGATGTGGTGGCTGTCCTGCGGCTCGATGCGGTGGTCATGCCGCCCCCCGTTGGTAAATCGTCGGTCGGTCCCAGTGTTGCCCTACGGGCCTGCTTCCGCAGGGATTTCCCGGTGACGCTCCTCACAGGGTGATGACGCGTCACTCGGGCGGGCGGTTGCTTCCAACAGGACGGTCACTTCGGGGGGTTGGGGATAGTCGCAGTGGGCTAGTCCGAGAGGGTGATGCCTGGGGACGGCGATGCGCCCCGCGACTCCCCTGGCGCGTGGGGTCGCGGGGCGCGGCGGCTCAAAGGGTCCGCTCAGGCGGTCGCCTTCAGCGGCGGACGGGGCGTCAGCCGGAGCGTGAGCATGGGCAGCAGATCGGTCACCCGGTGCGGACGGTGCGCGGCGATGCCGGGCGGCGCGGGAGCGAGCGGCACCAGCAGGTCGCCGGGGGCGAACAGCTCCGACGCGGGGTCGGCCGTGAGGTCCGCGTGCAGCCAGAGGGTGAGCATGTAGAGCTCGGGCACGGACAGCAGCCGGGGCTGGTACGGCGTGCCGAGCTGCTCCGCCTGGCGCAGTGCCAGCTCGGTGGAGGCCAGGTACGGCCCCTCGAAGAAGTGGGAGAAGGCCCAGCCGTCCGGGGTGAGCATGGCCTCGCCGGCCGCCACCGCTCGCTCGCCGTCCCGGATCTGGAACCGCCACCCCGTCAGCCGGGTGCGCGGCGCCCCGCCGCGTGTCGTCACCCGCTCCAGTACGTGGACGGGGAGCGGGAGTTCGGGGATGAGCGGGGTCCGGGCGGCCCTCAGGGACGGTGTGCGGGCCTCACGGACGGCGGTGGGGGAACCGAGGGCCGTGAGGATGCTGCGGAGGGCAGGCGCGGGGGCAGGGGGAACATGCAGCGGCATGGTGGGTCGCCTCTCGCTTCGAGACACGGTGGAGCTGGGCAGGTGCGGACGACGCTGTCGGCGTGCGGGGTCAGAGGGGGCCGGACCGACTCCAGGGCGCCTACTCTCTGCCTCATTCCGGAGTTTATACGACACATGTTCACGGGATGTTTCGCCTAGCTGTCGCCGGCATTTCCCGCAAGGGCAAATCGAGGCCCGTTCTCCGGGTGATTTCGGTGATTTTGTCGCCGACCCGCGCCCATGACCTCGGCTTCCTCACCGCATACGGTAGGCCGGATCCCATCGGTGTTTATCACCAGCGCATTGTGCCGCGCTCGGGAGGATCCTTTATGCCGACGGAATGTGCCGGAGTGCGCTGGGTGGCAGCCTACCGGGTATGCGGTCCGCGCGGGGCGTTATGGATCGCTCCGCCTGGGCATCATCGACCGTGACGAGGCGGCCGGCGCCGCGGGCGACCCCGCTTGAGGAGGGACGCTTGAATGGGTGAGAAGGTCGTGTCCGTGGGGTTCGACCTCGCCGACCGTCAGCGCCACCGGGACAAGCTCCGGCAGTGTCTGGACGGGCTGGCGAGGCTGCTGGAGGAGAAGCGTTTCGACCGGCCCCGGAATCTCATGGGACTCGAGATCGAGCTGAATCTCGCGGGCTCCGACGGTATGCCGAGCATGGTGAATGCCGAGGTGCTCGAGCGTATCGCAAGCGGGGATTTCCAGACCGAGCTCGGGCAGTTCAACCTGGAAGTGAACATCGTCCCGCACCGGCTGTCCGGACGGGTTCTCGACCAGCTCGCCGAGGAGCTGCGCACCGGCTTGTCCTATGCCGACCGAAGGGCCCGGGAAGTCGATTCCGGAATCGTCATGATCGGAATTCTCCCCACGCTCACCAGCCGCGACCTGGTTCATGGGAACCTCTCCGCCGCCGACCGCTACTTCCTGCTGAACGACCAGGTCGTGGCCGCCCGCGGCGAGGAATTCACCATCGACATCGCCGGCGTGGAGCGCCTGACCTGCACCGCCCGCTCGATCGCCCCCGAGTCCGCCTGCACCTCCGTGCAGCTGCACCTGCAGGTGACCCCGGGCCGGTTCGCCGCGGTGTGGAACGCCGCGCAGGCCGTCGCGGCCGTGCAGATAGCCGTCGGCGCCAACTCGCCCTTCCTCTTCGGCCGGGAGCTGTGGCGCGAGTCCCGGCCGCCGCTGTTCGTCCAGTCCACCGACACCCGCCCGCCCGAGCTGCAGGCCCAGGGAGTGCGGCCGCGCACCTGGTTCGGCGAGCGCTGGATCTCCTCGGCCTACGAGCTGTTCGAGGAGAACGTCCGCTTCTTCCCGCCGCTGCTGCCGATCTCCGGCGACGAGGACCCGCAGCGCGTCCTCGACGAGGGCGGCGTGCCGACCCTGCAGGAGCTCACCCTCCACAACGGCACGGTCTACCGCTGGAACCGACCCGTCTACGGCATCGCCGACGGCGTCCCCCACCTGCGCGTGGAGAACCGCGTCCTGCCGGCCGGGCCGACCGTCACCGACGTCATCGCCAACACCGCGTTCTACTACGGGCTGATCAGGGCGCTGGCCGAGGAGCCCCGGCCGGTGTGGACGCGCATGCCCTTCGCCGTCGCCGCCGACAACTTCGACGTCGCCTGCCGCCACGGCATCGAGGCTCATCTGCGCTGGCCCCGGGCCGGCCGCAACGGCACGCCGGCCCGGGTGCCGGCCGTCCGGCTCGTCCTGGAGG
>KL569483.1:5104-5412 GCA_000715685.1 Streptomyces lilacinus | reverse complement strand
AGATGTGTATAAGAGACAGAACTCGACGCGTGGGGCGTCGAACCGGCCGACCGCGACCACTACCTGGGCGTCATCGAGGGGCGCTGCCGGCGCCGGGCCAACGGCGCCTCCTGGCAGGCCGCCGCCTACCACCGGGCGCTGGAGCGGGGCATGGACCGCGAGCACGCCCTCGCGGCCACCACGCGCCGCTACTGCGAGCTGATGCGCACGGGGGAGCCCGTGCACACCTGGCCGGTCGGCGGCGACGGCTGACGCGCCGCCGTCCCCGTACGCGCCGGCCCCGTATGTGCCGGCTCGCTGTACCGGCC
>KL569483.1:1969-4826 GCA_000715685.1 Streptomyces lilacinus | reverse complement strand
TGTATAAGAGACAGGGTCAGGGCCGTTGTGGCGGGTGAGACGGGAGATGACGGGTGCGGCAGAACGCTCGGGACGGCGGCGCGGGCATCCGGCCGGAGGGCCCGGGCGGGCCGTGGGTCGGCGAGACGCTCCCGCGGCGGGTGCTGCGCTCGGAGACGCTGATCGTCCTCGCGCTGTCGCTCGGTGCCAGCGCCGTCTCGGCGCTGATCAGCTTCATCGGCGCGGCCACCCGGCCGGGCGGGCTCAAGGACCAGGCCGCCACCCTCAATCCCTCGCACGCCCCCGGCCGGCCCTGGCTCGACCTCGCCTGGCAGGTCTTCGGCATCGCGACCGCGCTCGTACCGGTCCTGCTGGTCGCCCACCTGCTGACGCGCGAGGGCGCCGGATTGCGCGCGATCGGCTTCGACCGCACCCGCCCCGGCGCCGACCTCGCGCGGGGCGTCGGGGTCGCCGCGGCCATCGGCGGCACCGGCCTGTTCTTCTACCTCGCGGTGCGCGCGGCGGGCTTCAACCTGACCGTGGTGCCGGAGAACCTGCCCGACGTGTGGTGGCGGATCCCCGTTCTGATCGCCTCCGCGGCGCAGAACGCGGTGCTGGAGGAGGTCGTGGTCGTCGGCTACCTCCTGCGCAGGCTCGGGCAGCTCGGCTGGACCCCTGCCGCCGCGCTCGCCGCGAGCGCGGTGCTGCGCGGCTCGTACCACCTCTACCAGGGCATCGGCGGCCTGATCGGCAACATGGTGATGGGCGTGGTCTTCGTCCTGCTCTACCGGCGCTGGGGGCGGGTCGGGCCGCTCGTCGCCGGGCACGCGCTGATCGACATCGTGGCGTTCGTGGGGTACGCGCTGCTGGCGGGCAGCGTGAGCTGGCTGCCCACGGCGTGACCGCGCCGCCCCTGTCGTCCGGCTAGGCCAGCAGTTCCCCGTCGATGACGGTCACGGCCGAGCCGGTCAGCAGCGTCCGCTCGCCGCGCAGCGCGGTGCGGACGCGGCCGGTACGGGCGGACGCCTGCAGGCCCGTGAGCTCGTCGCGGCCCAGCCGGGCGGACCAGAAGGGGGCCAGCGCGGTGTGCGCGTTGCCGGTGACGGGGTCCTCGTCGATGCCCACGTTGGGGAAGAAGCAGCGGGAGACGTAGTCGTAGCCGCGCGCGGGGTCCTCGGCCGGGGCGGTGGCGATGATGCCCCGGCGCGAGTGCCGGCCCAGCGCGGCGATGTCGGGGGAGAGGCCCCGCACGGTCTTCTCGTCGGCGAGCTCGACGACGAGGTCGCCGACGTGCGGGCCCGTATCGTGCGCGCCGAGCGGCACGGCGCCGAGCGCCGCGGCCACTCCGTCCGGGACGGCGACGGCGGTGAGCGGTGCGGTGGGGAAGTCCAGCGTGACCGTGCCGTCCTCGTGCGCCGTCGCGGCGAGGACGCCGCAGCGGGCGGCGAAGCGCACGGTGCCGGTGGCGAGGCCCGTGCCGTGCAGGACGTGCGCCGTGGCGAGGGTGGCGTGGCCGCACATGTCGACCTCGGTGGCCGGGGTGAACCAGCGCAGCGCCCAGTCGGCCTCCGAGCCGGGCGGCAGGGGGTGGGCGAAGGCCGTTTCGGCGTGGTTGACCTCGCGGGCGACGTTCTGCATCCAGGCGTCGTCGGGGAAGGCGTCGGAGTCGAGGACCAGGACCCCGGCCGGGTTGCCGGCGAAGGGGCGGTCGGAGAAGGCGTCGACGATTCGTATCCGCATGAGGGGACCGTAGCGACGCGCGAGGGCCACGGGCCACGGCCAATTGGTGAGGTGTGGACCGGATTTGACGGACGAAGCGGGCATTGGCCCTGGGGGCGCCTCCTGCGGTCGGTCCTCCTTCGGGTCCTCTTCGGGTCTTGTAGGTCTCTTGAGTCGGTTGTCCCGCCTCAACCGATTTGGTCCCCGTCTCAGGTGATCTGATCCGATTCGCTCGTCATCTCAGACGGTTTGGGCCGGCGGCGCCTTTCCGAGGCAGAGCCTGGACGTCAGCGACGCTCCGGACCTGGCGTCAGACTCTGCGGAGCAGCGATGGGCTTCCGCCCCTGCCGCTGTTCCGCCAGGGCAACCATGGGAATGCCGGGAGTGGGCATCTCCCGCGGCCGGACATGGCCGCCTCGCTGGAACCGTCGCGGCGACCCGGACAACGACCGGGGATCGACTGGGGCGAGACTCTTCCCATGAGAGTCAGGTGCCGGCAGATCATCCACCCCGCGGCCGCCATCCCAGTCGCGGAGTACGACGGGATCCGGGTAGGCAGTGTCTACCCGGTTCTGGAGATGGTCGCCTACGACATCGATTGCCAGATCCGTGTGCTCGGCCCCGGCACACCCGACCCCGGACTGCTCTGGGACACCGCCGACTTCGAAACAGTGGACACTCGAATACCACCCGGCTGGACCCTGGTCATCGCCGACGGCCGCACCCGCCTCGCGGACGCCCGCTGGCAGCGCCCCGGATTCTGGACCGACTATCACCACGGCGACCCGCAGGCCCTGGCCGACTTCGAGCACGTGAAGCGCGAGCTCCTCGCCGCCGCCCCACCACACGAGAACTGACCTTGCGTCCGGATGCCCTCTCGCGCGTCCGGACGGTCGGGTCAGCAGCCCGACGGCGACGGACCAGATCCACTGAGCTTGTTCTTTATGGTTTGAGTCGGTTTCGTTCGGTGATGCTCTCTGGTCGTTTCACGGTTTTACCTACGTCGTAACGGGTGGCGGGCCGCCGTTTTTTCGAGCCAAGTGGCCTGCCAGATCCGGCGGTTGAGGGTTTTGGCGCGCGGGCCGGGCAGTGCAGGTGCGGTCGGAGGTTCCGAAACCCCCGGCGGACTCGGGCCGGGGTGAGTCGGCCGGGCTCCTGT
>KL569483.1:1415-1683 GCA_000715685.1 Streptomyces lilacinus | reverse complement strand
GGCTTCTCCCACGGCCGCCGCAAGTCGGCGGCGGCCTCGCGCAGAAGGCGGATCTGGGTGTGGGCGGCGATGATCAGCCAGGTCCAGCGTTCGCCGGCCTTGGGGGTTCGCAGCTTCGGGCGGGTCCAACCGAGGGTCTGTTTGATCAGCCGGAAGGTGTGCTCCAGGTCGAAGCGCCTCAGGAATGCCTGCCAGCGCACGTCGACGTCCTCGCAGTTCAGGCCGGTGGCGGACGACCACAGCCAGAGCGGCAGCGGGTCTCCTCCAC
>KL569483.1:438-1126 GCA_000715685.1 Streptomyces lilacinus | reverse complement strand
CAGAGATGTGTATAAGAGACAGCTCCTCCACCGGGCAGCCGGTCGACCTGGAGGCGGATCAGTGTGTCCTCGATGATGGGGAGTTCGCCGGTGTGGTCGATCCAGGCGGAGCGGGTGGTCAGGCGCGGGTGGATACGGTCCCAGGCCATCGCGCGGGTGGTGCCGTATCGGTCGGTGACCTGCGTCGTGGCCGCGTCCGGCTCGCCCCAGGTGTCCGGCTTGGCGAAGCGGAACGCCTTGCCGTGCTTCGGCGGTCGCCCGCCCTGGGGGTAGGCCAGGGCGTACTCCTTGAGCGAGGGCGTCGGCCGTCGCATGACACGGTCGGAGCGCATCCGTCCCAGCACCTCGACCGGGAGGCCGTTGAGGAGGTGGGCCATGCGTGGGGCTCGTAGCCGGCGTCGAAGACGATGAGGATGTCGCGGTCGCCGACGTGCCAGCGGCCCATCTCGATCAGGTCGGTGACCACCCGGCGGAGCTGGGAGGCGGTGGCCTCGGCGACGTCGTCCTCGGGTCCGAGGCGGACGGCGTCCAGGAACTGGCACCAGGACGTCCGGCCTGATTCGAGGGCGGCGACGAACGAGTGCGGCCAGCCGGGGATGAACTGGTCCGAGGACCGTCCGCTGCGGCCGTAGACGTGGCAGAACAGGCGATCCGCGCTGGTCGGCGCGTCGGGGCGGAGCCAGTTGCT
>KL569483.1:0-190 GCA_000715685.1 Streptomyces lilacinus | reverse complement strand
GATGTGTATAAGAGACAGGGGTACGTCCACGTTCCCGTGGTTCAGCGCCTCGTGCATCGCGCCGTGCCCACGCCGGTGCTCGGCCACCAGCGTCAGATCCGCCGGCGACGCCACCGGGCCGTCCGCGCACGGCAACGCGTCCACGAGCTCGAACAGCTCGTCCCCGCGAATGCCCAACTGGGCTACCTAG
>KL569482.1:24739-29141 GCA_000715685.1 Streptomyces lilacinus | reverse complement strand
TTGAGGACCGGGGTCCGGGGTGGAAGCCCCGGGAAACGGCGACCGGGCCCTAGTAGTGCCAGCGCGGCCGGCCGCTGTCGCCGCCGCAGGTGATGAGCCTGCCGCCGGCGTCGTGGGTGCTGGATCCCACGTCGCCCTTGCGGCAGAACTGGCCGGCTCGGTAGCAGTTGCCGGCGCTGGAACGGATTTCGCAGCTCGACTCCGCGCCCTGACCTGCGGAGTGGCTGGTTCCGGAGGTGGCGGAGGGCCGGGGGCCGCGCGTCGGCTCGGGCGCCGCCGGCACCGGCGCGGACGCCTTCGCGTGCCGTGTCGGTGCGGCGGTGGGCGCCGCGGACGGGGGCACACTGCGGGAGGGCGTCGGGGAGGCGGATGTCGACGCGGACACCGACGCGGACGGCGAAGTGGTCGCCGTCGTCGACGTCTTGTCGTCCCCCGTGCACCCGCTGAGGGTGAGGACGAATGCGAGGCCGCACGCGGCGACGAGACGGCGGGGGAGGGCGGGGCGAGGTATCGCGGGTATGGCCAAGACGGGCTCCACGTTCGGGACGGACAAGTGGCACAGTCGCGTCCGGCGCTCCGCGTCCCGCTGTTGACCCGCGGACACGGCGCACCGCCGACACGTGGGGGGAACCGGCTCGGCACACCCTAACGCCGCCCGGCGCCCTTCACCGCTCCGATCGAGAAACCCGCAGCGCCCATTTCTGCACCGACTCCAGCGGGCCGGTGGAGAAGCGGCGGAGCCAGAGGGTCGAGCCGGCCATGAGGAGGAGGCAGATCGTCGCCCAGAGGCCGAGGACCCACCAGGGGCCGGTGGAACCGAGGCGGCTCGCGAGGCCCAGACCGATGCCGTAGGAGGCGAGGACGCAGAGCACGTTCTGGGTGACGTAGCAGGTCAGGGCCGTGCGGCCGACGGAGGTGAGGCCGGTGGTCAGCGGGCCCGCGGGGCGCAGGCGGTCCATCAGGACGCCGATGAGGCCGATGTAGCCGACGGCCACCACGGGCGCGGCCACGTAGCGGCTGAGCAGGAAGAAGTCCGAACCGCCCAGGGAGAGGGCGGCGTTGAGGGGCAGGCCGAGGCCCAGGCCCCAGGCCAGCATGCGGACGCGCAGGCGCCGGCCGGCGGGGGTCGAGGTGAAGGCGCCCGCGCGGTGGAGGTGTACGCCGAGGAGGAAGAGGAACACCAACAGGCCGATGGAGATGACCGGTTCCATGCGCAGCGCGATCGCGTTGTGGAGGCGGAAGGCCACCTGGTCCAGGTAGCCGCCGTCGGCGTAGAGCTCGACGACCCGGCGTGCGGGGCCCTTCGCGCCGTCGGAGGCGGAGGCCAGCGCGCCCACGGTGAGCAGGGACATGAGCGCGAGGTGGAGCGACCCCGCCACCCACATCGCCCGGCGGCGGAAGCGCTCGGAGCGGGTGAGCAGGTGGGCCACCAGCAGCGCGGTGACCGCGTAGCCCATGAGGACGTCCCAGGCGAAGACCAGGACGAAGTGCGCGGTGCCCTCGGCGAAGAGGAACAGCGCCCGCCACCGGTACCGGCCGGGCCACCGCTGCCCCCGCTTGGTGGCGGAGGCGTGCTGGATGGCCAGCCCGACGCCGAACAGCATGGTCAGCATGGCGAGGAACTTGCCGTCGGCGAGGAAGCGGAAGACGCCTTCGACCGCCGTCGGCAGGGAGGGCCCGGTCAGCAGGCCGTGCAGCGAGGAGCCCTCGGCGAGGGCACCGAAGACGCCCCACTCCGCGCCCGGGCCGGTGAATATCCAGACGTTGGTCATGAGCGTGCCGAGGATCGCCGCGCCGCGCAGCACGTCGAGCAGCGGCAGTCGGCCCGCCGGGGCACCGGCCGGAGGGGATGCCGGAGCGGCGGCGGAGCGTACGGTTTCCGTCAAAGGTGTCTCCGGCATGGTGTCTCCGGGTGTCGGGGTGGTGTGATCGCTTTCTCCCATCGTCGGCGGGTGAGGCGCGCCGGACCTCGTAAGCGGTGATGAATCGGCGCTACATCCTTCGATGTAGCGCCTGTCGGCGGGCCCGAGCCTGTAGCGCCTCCCTCGTAGCGCCTCCGCACATGTGCCGAAGGAATTTGCCAAAACTCTCACCGCACAGGTGTGTTATCGATTACCTTCCGTCGCAGAGGACACGCACCTGGTGATCACACCCCGTACGGAGATGCGGCGCCCCCTGCTGCCGCGCGGCTGGAGAGGATCGTGTGACCGGTATCGACGGATGCCTGAGCGAGGCCATGGCCATCCCCGGGGCACGGGGGGTGAGCCTGGTGGACTGGACCAGTGGGCTCACCCTGGGGGCGGTGGGCGACGGGCCGGAGGGCGGCCACGAGACGTCGGCGGCGGAGGTCGCCGAGCTGGCCCGGCTCGCCTTCGAGAGCGGCGCCTTCACGCGCGGCACCCCGGGGGCCGGGCCCGTGGAGGACCTGATCGTCACGGCACGGGGGAGCTACCACCTCATCCGCTTCGTGGAGACCGCCTTCGACAGCAGCGTCTTCCTCCACCTCTGGCTGGACCGCGCCGAGGCGAACCTCGCCGTGGCGCTGTTCCGGCTCAAGGAGCTGACCGCCCGGCTGGTCCTGGCATGAGCCCGGCCGTGGAGGACCCGACGCTGGACCGGCTCGCGGCGGAGCGGGCCACGGGGGCGTTGCACGGCAGGGGCGGCGCGCTGTACCTCGCCGACGGCGCCGTGGTGCACGCCGAGAGCCCCGCCGTCCCCGACGTGGGGTGGCGGCTGACGGCCGGCGGGCGGCTGTCGCCGGAGAGCTGGGAGGAGGCGGTGACCAGGGGCGGCGCGGACCACCGCGCCGGCAGTTTCCTCGTCGAGCGCGGCCGCCTGAGCCGTGGCGAGCTCGAACTGTGCCATCTGAGCGCCCTGTTCGACGCCGCGTATTTCGTCCTGTCGCCCCTCGACGGCTCCCGACGGGCGCCCGACCGCTTCTTCCGGGAGGCCCGGCACTGGTTCGGTCCCGTCCGGCCGGTGCCGGTGGCGCTGCTGCAGCGGGAGATGCGACGCAGGCGGAGCCTGCTGGAGCGGGCCTGGCCGTGCCCGGAGGTCGACGCGGCCCCGGTCGTGCCCGTGCCCGGCGCCGTCCCGCGCGAGCCGGGCGCGGCCGGGCCGACGTGCGGGCGCCGGGCGGTCCTGGAGGCGGCGGACGGCGTGCGCACGCCCTCCCAGATCGCCCTGGCGCTGGGGCGCTGCGCCTTCGCCACCCTCCTCGACGTCCGACGGCTGGCGGCCGCGGGGCTGGTCCGGACCCCCGAGGCGGGCGCCCCGGCGTCGCGCGCCCCGCTGCGCGGCCCGCGCGCCGACGCCCCGGAGATCTCCCTGCTGTACCGGATCCGCGACGCCCTGGAGGCCCTGTGACCGTCAAACGCCCCGTGACCGCGTCCTGTGCCGGCCGGGTTCCGCCGGTCTCATGAGGAGACGCGCTTTGAGGCACTTCGCCGGAAGGAGACAGCAGATGACCGCCGCACCCGAGGTGCTCGCCGAGCTCCAGGGGTTACGTGTGCGGGTCCCGCACCTGACCGGTGCCATGGTGGCGAGCACCGACGGGCTCGTGATCGCGCATCTCGTCACCGACATGGAGCCGGACGGCGTCGCCGCGCTGACCGCCGCGGCCCTGGGCGTGGGCGCGCGGCTGACGGACGCCGTCGGCCACGGGGGCTTCCGGGAGCTCGTCGTCAGCGGCGAGCGCGGCTACGTCGCCACGTACGCCGCCGGCCCGTCCTGCGTACTCACCCTGCTGGCCTCGGCCGAGGCCAACGTGGGCCGCCTGAATCTCGAGGCCCGCCGGTCGGGCGCCCGCGTCGCCGAGCTCACCGCCGCCCCGCTGGAGCGCCAACGCCAGCACTGAGAGCAGTAGTTCTTCCACACACAGCATCACACCCAAGGGAAACGGAACACTCATGGCGAACACCGAAACGGCCCTCAAGGACGCGATGAGCTCGATCGACGGCGCCATAGGCGTGGCCCTCGTCGACTACGGCAGCGGCATGGCGCTCGGCACCCTCGGCGGCACCGCGACCCTCGACCTCAACGTGGCCGCCGCGGGCAACACCGACGTCGTGCGGGCCAAGCTGCGCGCCATGGAGATGCTCAACATCCAGGACGCCATCGAGGACATCCTCATCACCCTCGGCACGCAGTACCACCTCATCCGCCTGCTGACGGGCCGCGGCGGCAACGGCCTCTTCCTCTACCTGGTCCTCGACGGCAAGCGCGCGAACCTCGCGATGGCGCGTCATCAGCTCCGGCGCATCGAGGCCGAGCTGGAGGTCTGAGCCGAGGCCCGAGCCGGCGGTCCGAGCCACCACTCGGGTCGCATCCGCCATTAGGGATGGCCTGAATGGTGGAAAGTCGAGCGGAAGTGAGGCCACCTCAGCCTGTCTCTTATACACAT
>KL569482.1:24039-24464 GCA_000715685.1 Streptomyces lilacinus | reverse complement strand
AGATGTGTATAAGAGACAGGTCAGGAACGCTCCGATTGCGGGCGCCGGACACCCGGCGCAGGGTCGTCGTGAAGATCCTTTCCGCTCGAAGGAGTACGTCCATGGGTGTCTCCCGAAGAACCGGCGTCGTCCTGACCGCCACCGTCTGCGGCACGCTCGCGCTCGGCACCGCCGGCTACACCGCCACGGCCTACACGACGTCGGCCCCCGCCGCGGCCGCCGCCCCCGGCACCGCCCCGGCCGCGCGGGCGCCCGAGCCGGGCGCACTGCGCCGGGCGGCCGGGCAGGCGATGCGGGCCATCGACGACAACGTGATCGGCAAGGAGGCGGCCGACGTCGCCGCGGGCTGCGCGGCGGCGCGCACGCCGGACAGGGCGCCGGCCGGCCAGTGCGGCGCGGTGCGCGAGCCTGTCTCTTATACACAT
>KL569482.1:23060-23840 GCA_000715685.1 Streptomyces lilacinus | reverse complement strand
TCAGAGATGTGTATAAGAGACAGGGCAGCGGCCGACCGGACCTCGGCGCGGTCACCACGGCGACGACGGACGCGGTCGCGGCGACCGTCCGGCTCGCGAAGGAGCGGGCCCGCAGCGACGACGGCTGGGGACACGGCGCGCACGCCGACCGCGGCCGTGAGGGCGGCGGCCTCGTACCCGTCGTGCAGAACCTGGTCGGCGGGCTGGTCACCACCATGGGAGGCGTGGTGAGCGGCCTCAACGGGCTGGTGAACGGCCTGATCGGGGCGCTGGTGGGCGGCGGCTGAGGCCCGGTTCGGTGCACACGGCACACCCCGCCGGCCGGCTGCGCCGGGCGGGGGCGCGCCCGGACCGGGACGCCTCCGCCCTGCCGTGGCTCGCGGCCGTCGCCGCCGCGTACACCCTCGCCCAGCTGGTCCTCGTGGTGCCGGACACGGGGCTCGGCTGGGACGAGACGGTCTACCTCAGCCAGGTCAGTCCCCGGGCCCCCGCCGCGTTCTTCAGCGCGCCCCGGGCCCGGGGCATCACGCTGCTGGTCGCGCCGGTGGCGGCGCTCACGGACTCCACGCGGGCGCTGCGGATCTGGCTCGCGGTGCTCTCGGGCGGCGGTCTGCTGCTCGCCCTGCGGGTGTGGCGGCGGCTGCTGCCGGTGCCCGTCCTGGTCGTGGCCGGGCTGCTGTTCTGCGGACTGTGGCTCACCCTCTTCTACGGGCCGCAGGCCATGCCCAACCTGTGGGTCGCCTACGGGGCGCTGGCCGCCACGGGCTGCTTCCTGCGGCT
>KL569482.1:21791-22790 GCA_000715685.1 Streptomyces lilacinus | reverse complement strand
GATGTGTATAAGAGACAGGGGCTGCTTCCTGCGGCTCGTGACCGGCCGGAACGACGGCACCCGGCCCGTCGACCGACGCGCCCTCACCGGCCTGGTCGCCGCGGTCGCCTTCACCGCCCTGATGCGCCCGGGTGACGCCCTGTCACTCACCCTGTCCCTGGCGGCCGTCGCGCTGGGCGTCCGGTCCTGGCGGCGGCCCGTCGTCCTGCTGGCCCTCGCCGCCGGCGCGGTGCTCGGCGGCGCCGAGTGGGTCGTCGAGGCGTACGCGCGCTACGGCGGTCCGGCCGCGCGGGTGCACCGGGCCGCCGAGATCCAGGGCGGCTGGGGAGCCCGTCTCGCCCTCGGCGCCCACGCCCGCGCCCTGGAGGGCCGGTCGCTGTGCCGGCCCTGCGACGTGGTGTGGCGGCACCCGGTGACGGCGGCCTGGTGGTTCGCCCTGCCCGTGCTCACCGCGGGCGGCCTCCTGGCGGCGGCCCGCCTGCGCCGCCTCGCCGACTACGTGCCGCCGGTCGTCGTCGCGCTCGGGCTCGCGGCGCCGTACCTCTTCCTGGACTACGCCGCGCCGCGGTTCCTGCTTCCCGCGTACGTGCTGCTGGCGCTGCCCGTGGCGCTGTGCCTGCTGTGGCCGGTGAGCGCGGCCGCGCGGGGTCGGGCGGGGGTACGGGCCGCGGTCGCGGTGGTGCTCGCCCTGGCGCTGACGGCGCACCTCGCCGTGCAGTACAAGATCCTCGGCAGGGCGGTGGCCCGCAGCGCCGCCACCCATCGGGCCGTCGGGCGCGTCGCCGCCGAGCTGCGCCGCGCGGGCGTGCGCCCGCCGTGCGTGGTCAGCGGCACCGAGGCCGTCCGGATCGCCTTCCGGGCCGGCTGCGCGGCCCGTCAGACGGGTGGTCACGACGGCAGCACCACGCCCGCGCTGCTCGTCGGGGCGGCGGCCCGCCGCCCCGTGGCGGTGCTGGTCGGCGGGGGCGAGGCCGTGCCGGCGTACGCCCGGGGCTGGCG
>KL569482.1:21284-21514 GCA_000715685.1 Streptomyces lilacinus | reverse complement strand
TGCTGTCGTCGCCGCCCGCGAGCACCGCGCCGTCGTGGCCCCTCACCAGGGGCCGAAGGGAATGAGGTCGGGCCCCACGCCGTGCCAGTCGTCGCCGCCCTCGAGGACGCGGTGGAAGAGGTGCCCGGCGTACCAGACGACGAGGTCCTGACCGTCGGTGCTCTCGCCGCCCAGGTAGGCGCCGAGGCCGTCGTCGGCGGCGGTGCCCTGCCGGCCGTAGCGGTCCTCGC
>KL569482.1:20633-21023 GCA_000715685.1 Streptomyces lilacinus | reverse complement strand
GAGATGTGTATAAGAGACAGGTCGGAGGCGGAGAAGGCGTTCGCGGTGCCGTCGTTCGCGCCCGGCAGCAGGTGGTAGCCGCGGCCGCTGTCGAGGTCGAGCACGGCCCAGCTGCGTCGGGAGGCGGGGTTCTTCACCCGGTTGTTCTCCGTGCGGAACGGATGCCAGCCGGGGCCCCAGCCCTCGTCGGCGGTGTAGGTGTTGTACTCCAGCAGCAGGTCGCGCGAGGCGCCGTCGATGTCGAAGTCCAGGCGCCAGTAGGCGTGGTGGCGGTGGTCGAAGGGGCACTGGATGCCGGCGCTGAAGAGCCGGGGCATCACCACGCCGTTGTCCCAGAACACCCACCGGTGCGTCAGCCGGTAGGCGCTGATGCTGTCTCTTATACACATC
>KL569482.1:18452-20386 GCA_000715685.1 Streptomyces lilacinus | reverse complement strand
ATGTGTATAAGAGACAGGTGTAGGCGTAGACGCAGACGCGGCTGTTCGGGCAGCGGGAGGTGGGGTGGGAGTTGTTGTGGTTGAGGGGGTCCTTGTACGGGCCGCAGGGGCCCTGGTACTGCACGCGCAGCGACGGCAGGCTGGCCTTGGCGAAGACCTGATGGCCGCGGTAGGCGGCGCCGAGGATGACGATGCCCTCCTCGTCGGGGGCGTCGGCGAGCCGCCCGTCGAAGGTCCACAGGGGCTGGTCGGCGGGCCAGCTCACCCGGCCGGACTCACTCATCGCCGCCTCCTCCGTCCACCACCCGCTCCTCGCCGAGGTCCACGACGACCCGCACCGCGGGCCGGCGCCGGTCGGGCGGGCCGAAGCCCACGTAGGCGCGGCGCCGGCCGTGGTGCTCGTCGCCCTCGCGGACGTCGCTGGTGAGCAGCACCATCGGCGCCCAGTCGGCCGGGGCCCGGCGCACGGCCGCGGAGTGGGTGCGGGCGATGGCCACCGCCCGCTCCGCCTCCGCCGCGGACAGGCCGGGCTGCGCGGGGCTCTCCGCGATGCCGGCGACGACGGGGGGCTCGCCGTCGTCGAGGGTGAACTCCAGCGCGCGCTCGTCGGTGTAGTCGTAGACCAGGAGGAGGACGGCGGGCACGGCCCGGTCCTTGTCGTCGGCGAGGAGGCTCGCGCCGAGGAAGACGTAGCGGTGTCCGTCGAGCGCGGCCCTGGCCCGGTGGTCGGCGAGGAGCGCGGGGACGGCGCGGTCGAGCAGTTCGTCGCTGGAGGGGGTGTGCGTGCGCTCCCAGGCGACCGGTTCGGCCGGTCCCGGGGCGGCGGGCGGCCCGGGGATGTCGGTGATCGCGGGCTCGACGACGGCGGGGAATTCCGGGAGGCCGGGTGGTTCCGGCGGGGGTTCGAGGCGGATTTCTGGCACGGTCGTCCTTTCCTCGCGGAGCACCGTCGCTCCGGACCGAACGCTGCCCGAAGAAGATGATTTCACCGTGCATTCCGATCGTCATCAGGGATGACCGGTGGGCGGAAGCACGGCCGGGCCGCCGTGCTCCGGCGTGCGGAGAGGGCGCGTGCCGACCCCTTCCGCCCCGCCCGCACGGCCCGGGGCCGGCCGCGAATTCCGGGTGCGGCCGAATGGAGCAACACCGCGATTTCCGACTTCTTCGGCTGGATACACTCGCGGCGTTGCTCGGCGAGGGATCTGGGCTGCTGTCGAATTCGAGGAGTGCCGTCATGGCCGAGGTAAAGCTTGCCGCGGAAGTGCGTACCGACTTCGGCAAGGGAGCCGCCCGTAGCATCCGGCGCGAGAACAAGGTCCCGGCCGTCATCTACGGTCACGGCGCCGATCCCCAGCATGTGACGCTCGAGGGCCACCCGCTGATGATGGCCCTCAAGACACCGAACGTGCTGATCAAGCTGGACATCCAAGGAAAAGGCGCGCTGGTCATTCCCAAGGCCGTCCAGCGCGACCCCCTCAAGGGCTTTCTCATTCACGTCGACCTGCTCGCCGTGAAGAAGGGCGAGAAGGTCACCGTGGAGGTTCCGGTCCTCACCGAGGGCGAACTCGCGCCGGGCGGAAACCTGCTCGAGCACATGCTCAACGCCGTGCCGGTCGAGGCCGAGGCGACGCATATTCCGGAGTCGTTCACCGTCTCCATCGAGGGCCTGGAGGCCGGTCACACCATTCGCGCCGAGGACATCGATCTGCCGCGCGGCTGCTCCCTCGCGGTCGACGGCAGCACGTCGCTGCTGCAGGTCGTCGCCGCCCAGGCCGAGGAACTGCCCGAGGAGGAGGAAGTCGAGGAGGGCGCGGAGGAGGCCGCCGAGGCCGCCGAAGCCCCCGCGGAAGGGGCGGCCGAGGAGAGCACGGAGGGCTGAGCCGCCGCGAGCTTGTCGCCGCCCCGGCCCGTCCGGAGCGGCAGCAGCCTGTGGT
>KL569482.1:15100-18242 GCA_000715685.1 Streptomyces lilacinus | reverse complement strand
GTGGTGACGCGGGGTCAGATCCGCCAGGAGCGGATCCGGTCGGCGGCGCCGAAGACGTCGCCCTTGCCGTCCATCAGCTCCTTGGTCAGCTCGACCAGCTCCCCGTACGGCGCGTCGATGCCCTCGTCCGACGCGTGCATGTACGCGATGACGACCGCGCAGGCGAAGCGCACGTTGTGGGCGGGCAGCGGCCTGAGCAGGACGAGCGTGTGCAGGAGGGCGGCGGCGCGCCAGGCCGGGTCGGAGTCGATGCCGAGCCGGGGCGGGTCGACGCGGTGCCGGGCGACGGCCGCGACGAGCGCGGAGAAGTCGGAGACGACGGGCTGGTCGGGCAGGGCGGCCTCGTGCTGCTGGAGCAGCCAGCGCACGTCGACGTAGAGGACCGGCATCAAGCGGCCCGGCCGGTGGTGCCGGGGGCCGGGCCGTCGTCGATGCCCGCCGCCGCGATGGCGTCCGCGAGCGCCGGGTCGTCGAAGACCCGCCGGAAGACGTCCGCGCCCGCCTTCAGCGCCCGGTGCCGGGCGATGGCGTCGGCGGTCGCCGAGCGCACGAACGCCTTCATGGTCATCCCGCGCTCCTGGGCGATCTCCCGGATCTCCTGGAGCTCGGCGTCGGGGAATTCGACGTTGAGTGCAGACATGGGCCCACCGTAGCGCCCGGGTACTGGGCCATCAATGCGAGCAGGTCATCGCGGCTGCGGTCCGGTACCGCGGTCGGCTGGAAGGGCCGTCGCCCGACCGCTCCGGCGTGTTTCGCGGGACGCCGGCGCCGGCTGCGTCACAGTGGGCTGATCGGCGGTGCCCCCGGACGGTGCGGCCGAGGAGGCGGGAGATGGCGCTGCACAAGGGCAAGGGCGACCGGGCGGGTGGGCGCGGGTACGCCCTCAACCCCTTCTACGGGGAGGCCGACCCGGTCGCCGGGATGGCGACCGAGCCGCCCCGGGACCGGCTGCCGGACGGGCCGATGGCCCCGCACGCCGCCTACCAGTTCGTCCACGACGAGCTGATGCTCGACGGCAACGCCCGGCTCAATCTGGCGACCTTCGTCACCACTTGGATGGAGCCCCAGGCGGGGGTGCTGCTGGCGGAGTGCCGGGACAAGAACATCGTCGACAAGGACGAGTACCCGCGCACCGCCGAGCTCGAGCGGCGGTGCGTGAGCATGCTGGCCGACCTGTGGCACGCCCCCGACCCGGCCGCCGTCGTCGGCTGCTCCACCACCGGCTCCAGCGAGGCCTGCATGCTCGCCGGGATGGCCCTCAAGCGCCGCTGGGCGCTGGCCAACAAGGACCGTTACCCGGCGGGCGGCGCCCGGCCCAACCTGGTCATGGGCTCCAACGTGCAGGTGTGCTGGGACAAGTTCTGCGCCTTCTGGGAGGTCGAGGCGCGCCAGGTGCCCATGGAGGGCGACCGCTTCCACCTCGACCCCGAGGCCGCGGCGGCGCTGTGCGACGAGGACACCATCGGGGTCGTGGCGGTCCTCGGCTCCACCTACGACGGCTCGTACGAGCCGGTGGCCGACGTGTGCGCGGCGCTGGACGCGCTGTGGGAACGCACGGGCCTGGACGTCCCGGTGCACGTGGACGGCGCGTCCGGCGCGATGGTCGCGCCGTTCCTGGACGAGGACCTGGTGTGGGACTTCCGGCTGCCGCGCGTGGCGTCGATCAACACCTCGGGGCACAAGTACGGGCTGGTCTACCCGGGCATCGGCTGGGCCCTGTGGCGGGACGAGGCGGCGCTCCCCGAGGAGCTCGTCTTCCGCGTCAACTACCTGGGCGGCGACATGCCCACCTTCGCGCTCAACTTCTCCCGGCCCGGCGCCCAGGTGGCCGCGCAGTACTACACGTTCCTGCGACTGGGCCGGGAGGGCTACCGCGCCGTCCAGCGCAACGCCCGCGCGGTGGCGACCACGCTGGCCCGGCGGATCGGCGAGCTGGGCGACTTCCGGCTGCTGACGCGCGGGGACGAGCTGCCGGTCTTCGCCTTCACCACGGCCGACGGCGTCACCGGGTTCGACGTCTTCGACGTCTCCCGCCGCCTGCGCGAGCGCGGCTGGCTCGTCCCCGCGTACACGTTCCCGCCGAACCGGGAGGACCTGTCCGTCCTGCGGATCGTCTGCCGCAACGGCTTCTCCCTGGACCTCGCCGAGCTCCTCCTGGCCGACCTCGACGCCCTGCTGCCGGAACTGCGCCGCCAGCAGGCGCCGTTGGGGCGTCCGGAGCGGGTGGAGACGGCGTTCCACCACTAGATTCCACCATTGGATTCCACCCCGGACGCTCCCCGAGGGACGCGGCTCAGCGGCACAGGGCCGTGTCCACGACCCTCTCGACACGCTTCATGACCGCCTCGTCGGTCGGCTGGACGGTCACCGCGACATTGGCGGCGCGGCCGTCGTCGGTGGCTCCGCCCCGGGTCTCGTATCCCGGGAGACTGCCGCCATGGCCCCATCGGACACCGCCGCACGGCAGCGGCTTGCTCACGATCCCCAGTCCGTAGCGGGCGCCGGAGCCGAAGTATTCAGCGGGGACGGTGTCGCGCATCCGGGCGAGCTGGGCCGCCGGGAGGAGGCGGCCGGACAGGAGCGCGGTGAAGAACCGGTTGAGGTCGGAGTTGGTGGAGATCATCTGACCTGCCGCCCACCCCCAGGAGGGATCCATGTCCGTGACGTCGCGCAAAGGCGCGCCGGCTGAATCCTGGTGATAGCCCCGGGGATGGGGTTCCCGGATGGTCGCGTCGCCGCGGGCGGGGAAGTAGGTGTGCCGCAGCCCGACGCGCTTGATGACGCGCTGGTCCATCTCCTCGGCGAGGGGCCGGCCGGTGACCTTCTGGACGATCAGACCAGCCAGCACGTAGTTGGTGTTGCTGTACTCCCATTTCGTCCCGGGGGCGAAATCGGCCTTGTGCCGGAGAGCGATGTCGAGGAGTTCGCGGGGGTCGTAGTACCGGACGTCGTCGCCGAGGTACCGGGTGTAATTGGGAAGTCCGCTGGTGTGCTGCAGGAGCTGACGGACGGTGATGCGGCGTCCGTCGATCCCCTCCCCGCGGACGAGGCCCGGCAGATAGGTGTCGACCGGGGCGTCGAGGCCGATCTTCCCTTCACCGACCAGTTGCAGCACGACCACCGCGGTGAACGTCTTGGTGTT
>KL569482.1:7710-14834 GCA_000715685.1 Streptomyces lilacinus | reverse complement strand
GCTGCCGATCCGCACCTGCCCGTCCAGGGGCACCTTCGAGCCGGTGGCCAGGTCGCCCACCCCCGCGGTGTAGGTACGGGTGCGGCCCGCACGGTCCTTGACGCTCGCCAGCGCGGCGGGCAGGCCGTCGGCGCGCACCAGCGCGTTCAGACCCTGCTGGACGGTGTCCGGGCCGGCGGCGGACGCCGCGGGTGGCGCCGGGACGCCCAGCGTCATGACGCCCACGCCCACGGCCACCGAGAGCGCGGCCGATACGGCTCTGCGCCGACCGCCCCGCCGCCGCCCGGACGAACGTAATCCCTGCCATGCCTGCTCACGCACGAGCCAACTCCTACGGAATCGTTGGGAAACCAGCGGTCTGTGCCGGGCCCAACGTTTCCGGATGCGACGGCTCGGGACGATCCTGCTGCCCGCCCCGGTCCGGGTGGGGCTACCCCCCGTTGCGCCCAGCCGACAGCGAACTGTCGACCGAGGCCATGAAGTCCAGCATGCGGCGGTTGACCACGTCCGCGTGGTCGATCTGCGGCCCGTGGCCGGTGCCGGAGACGATCTCGGCCCTGGCCCCCGGGATCAGGCGCGGGACGCGCTCCAATTGCCGCTGCGGGTGCACGAGGAGGCTTCGCTTGCCGAGCACCAGGTAGAGCGGATTGCGGATGCCGGACAGGTCGTCCTCGGACAGGGGCAGGGGAGCCGGGCGGCGGATGCGGTAGGCGCGGACGCTGTCTCTTATACACATCATAAGAGACAGGCGCCTTGGGGGCGAAGGTCGCGAAGAGACTGACGAAGATCCAGACGAAGAAGCGCAGCCCCACCTTCTCCAGGCCGCCGGGGTCGAGCAGCGTGACCGAGGCCAGGCGCTCGGGCCTGCGGTGCGCCTGGTTCAGGGCGAGCCAGCCGCCGTAGGAGGTGCCGACGAGGTGGACGCGGTCGAGCCCGAGCCCGTCGAGCGTCTCCTCCAGCCACTGCGCGGCACGTGCGGGCTCGTGGATGGGTTCGCGCTGGACGCTGCGTCCGGGGTCGCCGGGGGTGTCGATGGCGTAGACGGGGCGATCGGCGCTGAGGGCGGGGGTGTTCGGGTACCACATGGCGGAGCAGGAGCCCGCTCCGTGCACCAGGACGACGGGGGTGCGGGAGTGGGCCGCGGGGTCGGCGGGGCCGTAGCGGTACACGTGGGTGGTGCCGAAAGAGGTCTCCACGTCCTGTTCGGCGAGGGTGGGTGCTCCCAGTGCGTACACCGCGTCACAGGCCTCGAAGTAACGGTCGCGCCAGGCATCGCTCACGTAGCGGCCGACGTCGGCCCGGGTGCGGGCGGTCTTCTCGGACATGGCGAACCTCCGGGGAAACTCGGTTTCGTGATACGAACGTACCACGATGATGGTACGGCTGTATCATCAAAAGAGCCCGGTGGAAGCCGTACCAGCGGGGACGAGGAGCGGAGGGCCCGGCCGATGCCCAAGCGTGTGGATCACGCCGAACGACGCACCGAGATCGCCGAGGCGCTCGTCCGGGTCGCCGGACGACGCGGGCTGCATGCCGTGGGTATGCGCGACGTGGCGGCGGAGGCGGGCGTGTCGCTGCGGCTGGTGCAGTACTACTTCGAGACGAAGGAGAAGCTGCTGCTCTTCGGGCTGGAGCATCTGGCGGAGCGGTTCGGGGAACGGGTCGCCGCCCGCGTCCGGGCCGCCGGGGACGACCCGGGCCCGCGCGCGATGGTCGAGGCGCTGCTGACGGCGGCCCTGCCGGTCGACGAGGAGAGCCGCACGTTCCACCACCTGTACACCTCGTACGCCGTCCTGTCCGTGCACGACCGAGCCCTCGCCGCCCAGCCCTTCATCAAGAACCCCGACGCGGCCGAGGACGCCGTGACCGAACTCCTCCGGCAGGCGCAGGAGGCGGATCTGCTCGAACCCGGCCTGGACCCGCGCCTGGAGGCGGTCGGCCTGCTCGCCATGTCCGCGGGACTCGGCACCGGCGTCCTCGTGGGCCAGCGCCGCCCGGAGTCCGCCGCCGCAGTGCTGCAGCACCACCTCGACCGGATCTTCCGTACGACGACGCCGGCCCCCGGGCAACTGCCCGGGGGCCGGCGTCGACGGCTCGGTACGGCCCCGCCTACGCGGTGACCGCCATCGCGTCGCGCACCTCGCGGAAGGCCGCGACCGTGCGCAGGACGTCCTCGCGCGAGTGCGCGGCCGACAGCTGGACGCGGATGCGCGCCTTGCCCTTGGGCACGACGGGGTAGGAGAAGGCGATCACGTAGATGCCCTTCTCCAGCAGCGCCGCGGCCATGCGCGCGGCCAGCGCCGCGTCGCCGACCATCACCGGGCTGATCGGGTGCTCGCCGGGCAGCACGTCGAAGCCCGCCGCGGTCATCTCCTTGCGGAAGAGCGCGGTGTTCTCCCGCAGGCGGGCCCGGCGGTCGCCGGACTCCTCCAGCAGCTCGAGCACGCGCAGCGAGGCGCCGACGATGGACGGCGCGAGGGAGTTGGAGAAGAGGTACGGGCGGGAGCGCTGCCGCAGGAGCTCGACGATCTCGGCGCGGCCGGCGACGTAGCCGCCGCTGGCGCCGCCGAGGGCCTTGCCGAGGGTGCCGGTGATGATGTCGACCCGCTCGGTGACGCCGAAGAGCTCCGGCGTGCCGCGGCCCTCCTCGCCGACGAAGCCCACCGCGTGCGAGTCGTCGACCATCACCAGGGCGCCGTAGCGCTCGGCCAGGTCGCAGATCTCGTCCAGGGGCGCGATGTAGCCGTCCATGGAGAACACGCCGTCGGTGACGATCAGCTTGTGGCGGGCGCCCGCCGCCTCCTTGAGGCAGCGCTCGAGGTCGGCCATGTCGCGGTTGCGGTAGCGGAAGCGGGCCGCCTTCGACAGGCGGATGCCGTCGATGATGCTGGCGTGGTTGAGCTCGTCGGAGATCACCGCGTCCTCGGCGCCGAGCAGCGTCTCGAAGACACCGCCGTTGGCGTCGAAGCACGAGCTGTAGAGGATCGTGTCCTCGGTGCCCAGGAACCGCGAGATGCGGCTCTCCAGCTCCTTGTGCGGGGCCTGCGTGCCGCAGATGAAGCGGACGGAGGCCATGCCGAAGCCCCACTCGTCCAGCGCCCGCTTCGCCGCGGCGACGACGTCGGGGTGGTCGGCGAGGTCGAGGTAGTTGTTGGAGCAGAAGTTGACGACCTTGCCGTCGCCGACGCTGATGGCCGCCGACTGCGGGCTGGTGATGACGCGCTCGGACTTGTACAGCCCGGCGTCACGGATGTCCTGCAGCTCCTTGCGCAGATGCTCGCGCATGCCGTCGAACACGGGGACTCCTCGTCATGGGGGTCGTACGTCGGGGTACGACAGGGGGCGTACGTCAGGGGGCGGTCGGCCGGGTCCAGTCGATGACGACCTTCCCGCACTGACCGGAGCGGGCCGTGGCGAACGCCTCGGCGTGCTGCTCGAAACCGAAGCGGTGCGTTATCACCGGCGAGATGTCGAGACCGCTGCGCAGCAGCACGGACATCGCGTACCACGTCTCGTACATCTCGCGGCCGTAGATGCCGCGCAGCGTCAGCATGCGGGTGACGACGGTGGCCATGTCGATGCTCACGTCACCGGTGGGCAGCCCGAGCGCGGCGATGCGGCCGCCCGGCGACATGGTGGCGATCATGTCCTGGAGGGCGTCGGCGCGACCGGACATCTCCATGCCGACGTCGAAGCCCTCGGTCATGCCCAGCTCCGGCATGACGTCGGCGATGCGCCGGCTGCTGACGTCGAGGGCGAGGGTGGCGCCCATCTTCTCGGCGAGCGCGAGCCGGTAGGGGCTGACGTCGGTGATGACGGTCGAGCGGGCCCCGGCGTGGGCGGCGACGGCGGCGGCCATCATGCCGATGGGCCCGGCGCCGGTGATCAGCACGTCCTCGTTGAGGACCGGGAAGGCGAGCGCGGTGTGCACGGCGTTGCCGAACGGGTCGAAGATCGCGGCGACGTCGATGTCGACCTCGTGGCGGTGGACCCAGACGTTGGACTCGGGCAGGACCACGTACTCGGCGAACGCGCCGTCGGTGTGGACGCCCAGGCCGATCGTGCGGATGCACAGGTGGCGGCGGCCGGCCATGCAGTTGCGGCAGGTGCCGCAGACGAGGTGGCCCTCGCCGCTGACGATGTCGCCCTCGTGGACCTTGGTGACCCCGGCGCCGGTCGCGACGACCTCGCCGGCGAACTCGTGGCCGAGCACCAGCGGCGCGCGGACCACCCGGGCCGCCCAGTCGTCCCAGCTGTCGATGTGCAGGTCGGTACCGCAGATACCGGTGCGCAGCACCTTGATCAGTACCTGACCCGGGCCGGCCTCGGGGGTCGGCACCTCGGTCAGTTCGAGACCCGGCCCCGCCGCGGTCTTCACCAATGCCCTCATGGTGGATCACTGTGCGGTTTTTCCTTTGTGAAGTCCATCAACAATCTCCCGCACTGCCTGTGAAGCCCCGCTTCACGATCTGAGAGAATGAACAGGTGATCGACCCCCGCCGCCTCCGGGTGCTGCGTGCCCTCGCCGACCACGGCACCGTCACCGCCGCCGCCCACGCGCTGTACCTCTCGCCCTCGGCCGTCTCCCAGCAGCTGGCCGCCCTCGAGACCGAGACCGGGCACGCGCTGCTCGAGCGGCGCGGCCGCATGGTCCGGCTCACGGCCGCCGGCACCGTCCTCGCCCGGCACGCGGGAGAGATCGCCGCGCAGCTCGAGCGGGCCGAGGCCGACCTGGCCAGGTGCTCGACGGGGCTGGTGGGCGAGGTGGCCGTCGCCGCCTTCGCCACCGCCATCACCGAGGTCGTCGCGCCCGCCCTCGCCGCCCTGCGCCGCCGGGCGCCCCAGGTGCGGGTCCGCGTCAAGGACGCGGAGGGGCCGGTCGGCGCGCGGCTGCTGGCCGACGGCGAGGTCGACATCGCCATCGCCGTCGAGCACCGCGACTCCCTCGCCCCGGGCGACGGCCGACTCCTGCTCGACCCGCTGTACGAGGAGCCCTTCGACGCCGTGCTCCCGCCCGGCCACCGGCTCGCCGAGGCGTCCGAAGTGGATCTCGCGGACCTGCGCGAGGACCCCTGGATCACCCCGTGGCCCGGCAACCCCGTCCACGAGGCGGTGCTGCGCGCCTGCGAGCAGGCACGCTTCCAGCCCCGCGTCGAGTGCCTGTCGGACGACTTCTCCGCCGTCTGCGCGCTGGTCGCCGTCGGCGCCGGCGTGGCCCTCGTGCCGCGCTCGGCGCTGCACGGCATCCGCCCGGCGCTCACCCCGGCCGTCCGCCCGCTGCGCGGCCCCGGCCCCACGCGCCGCGTCCTGACCGCCGTGCGCCGCGGCAGCGAGGGGCACCCCCTGCTGCGGCTGGCCCTCGCCGAGCTCCGCGGCCGGGCGGCCGCGCTCACGGCCTGACCCGGCACGGACCGCCGGGTTTTCCGGCAGGGCCGGAATCGGCGGCCGTCCCGTTCGCGGGCCCGTGCGTGCCGGGTGACGATGAGGGCGATTCCAACCGCCCACGCCACGCCTGCGGGAGCACCCATGATCTTCATCGTCGTCAAGTTCACCGTCCGCCCCGAGCGGAGCGAGGAGTGGCTCGACCTCGTCCAGGACTTCACGCGGGCGACCCGCGAGGAGCCGGGCAACCTCTTCTACGAGTGGTCCCGCAGCGTGGACAACCCCCACCAGTTCGTCCTGGTCGAGGCGTTCGCGGACGCCCAGGCCGGCGAGGCGCACGTCAACTCCGAGCACTTCAGGACGGCCATGGCCTGGATGCCCGACGTCATCGCGGAGACGCCGCAGATCGTCAACGTCGAGGTGCCGGGCTCGGGCTGGTCCGCGATGGCCGAACTCTCCCCGCGCAAGTGACGGCCCTTCAAACGAGGCTGACGGCCCGCCGGCACCGGACCGGGTGAACGGAGGGCCGTTCGGACCCCTACCGGCCCTCCACCGGATGCCCACCCAGCCCGCCGCCGGTAGATGTCGTCCATGGGCATCCAACGTGCGGCACGCCGTGCGGCCGCCGCGGCGGCCGTCTCCCTGCTGCTGGCGCCGGCCACCCCCTGGGGGACCCCCGCCGCCGCGCGCGCGGCCGCCGCCTGCACCGCGGGCACGGGCCCGTACCAGTGGCAGCTGGAGGCGTTCCTCAAACGGCCGCGGGACGGGCGGCAGTCCCCGGCGGACTGCGCGGCCATCGCGGCCTTCCAGCGCAAGGAGGGCGTCCGGCCCGCCGACGGCTACGCCGGGCTCGCCACCTACCGGGCGATGCTCGTGGCCCAGGCCCGCGCGAACCCCAACGCCGCCGGCAAGTGCCCGGTCACCGCCGGCAAGAGGGCCTGCGTGGACCTCGGCCGCCAGCTGATGTGGGTGCAGCAGCAGCGCCGCGTGGTCTTCGGACCCGTACCGGTGCGCTCCGGCCGGGCCGGGCAGACGACCCGCACCGGCACGTTCAAGGTGTACTGGCGGAACAAGAACCACGTCTCGACCCTCTACGCCAACGCGCCCATGCCGTACGCCCAGTTCTTCTCCGGCGGCCAGGCGCTGCACGGCCACCCCGGCAACCTCTACGACGGCGGGGGCTCCGCCGGCTGCGTCAACCTCACCGTCGACGCCGCGCGCCGGCTGTGGGACGTGCTGCGGGTCGGCGACGGCGTCGTCGTGTGGGGGCGCAAACCCGGCACCTGAGGCGGCCACCCCTCGGGATGCGGGACGTCGGCCGTTCGGCCCACCCGCCCGGCGCGTCGGAAATATCCGACGAGATGTCGATGCGCATAGTCGGATCGTGCGAATTCGTCGACAAAGCGAGGCATGGCCGCGCCGGGCGGCGGCGGGCGCCGTCGTCTGCGCCGTCACCGTCGGGGGCCTGGCCCTGCCCGCCGCGGCGGTGCCGCTGCCCGGCGGCCTGGGACCCTGCCTGCCGGGCAACTGCCCCCACAGCTACCGGACCCCGAACAACGGGCCGCTGGCCGGGCGCGACAACAACATCAACGTCTTCACCGGCGGCGACTTCCGCGTCCGCGGCGCCGCCACCGAGGCCGAGGGCCGCGTGGTGGCCCTCGGCTCCTTCGACGTGCGCGGCCCGGCCGGCACCTACGGCGTGGGCGTCGCCGGCACCGGCTCCCGGGTGCCCCCGGCCGACG
>KL569482.1:6404-7432 GCA_000715685.1 Streptomyces lilacinus | reverse complement strand
GCCCTACGCCCGGCTGCGCGACGAGCTGAGCGCAGCGAGCCGCTGCTACGCCCACGGCACCGACGGACGGGCCCGACCTGCCACCGGGACCGCCCGCAACACCGGGACGGAGACCGTCTTCACCGGCGACGGCACCTCTCGACAGCAGGTCTTCACCGTCGACTTCGACCTCGTCGGCCGCGGCGGTGGCCGGCAGGGGATCCGCTTCGTGAACGTCCCCGCCGACGCCACCGTCCTGGTCAACCTCACCGGCGCCGCCCGCGTCGTCGACGTCGCCGGCGACGGCCCGGGCGCCGACACGGCGCTCGGCCGGCTGCGCGAGCGGCTGCTGTGGAACGTCCCCGACGCCAAGCGCGCCGAGTTCCGGGGCACCGGCCAGTTCCAGGGCAGCGTCCTCGTCGGCGACCCCGGCAGCGAGACGACGGTGTCCGTACCGGGCGTCAACGGCCGCTTCCTGACCGCGGGTTCCCTCACCCACACCGCCGGCCCGACCGGCGGATCCGCCTTCCACGCCTACCCCTTCACCGGGGACCTGCCCGGCTGCGTGGCGGCCGCGCAGACCGGCACGGTCGCGGTGCTGAAGAGGAACTCCGTGACGGGCAAGCCGCTGGCCGGGGCCCGCTTCCAGCTGTGGCGGGAGACCAACGGCACCGCGAGCCTGCAGACCGGTGGGGCCCGGGCCGACGCCCGGGTCGGCGCGGTGTGCGTCACCGACGCCCAGGGCCTGTGCCGCCGGGCCGTCGAGCCGGGCACCTACTACTGGCAGGAACTCCAGCCCCCCGCCGGCTACGCCCGGCCCGCCCGGACCGTGACCGGACTCGTCCTCGCCCCCGCCAACGCCGCCCGCGGCGTCACCGTCGCCGTCGCCAACGCCCCCAACCGCGGCACGATCCGCCTCGTGAAGCGGGACGCCAGGACCGGCCGTACGCTGCAGGGCGCCGTCTTCGAGCTGTGGCAGGAGGCCAACGGCCGCTCGGGGCTGCAGACCTCGGGCGCCCGCCCCGACCGCCGGGTCTGTCTCTTATACA
>KL569482.1:5510-6165 GCA_000715685.1 Streptomyces lilacinus | reverse complement strand
GACCGCAGGGTCGACAGCGGCTGCGCCACGGACGGCCAGGGCCGTTGCTCGTTCGGGGACCGGCCGCTGGGCGTGTACTACCTGCGCGAGACCGCCGTGCCCGAGGGCTACCGCCTCACGTCCCCGCGCGCCTTCGGCCCGTACCGCCTCACCACCGCCAACGCCACGGCCGGCCTCACCGTCACCGTGCGCAACAGCCCGGGCGAGCCCGGCAAGGGCAAGAAGTAGCGGCCGCCCGCTGCGTCGGTCAGTTGACCCGTACCTCCTCCAGGCCCAGGTACATCACCTGCGGGCGCGCCGGGTTGAAGGCGATGGAGGTGATGCCGTCGTGGTCGTTGTGCGTCTTGCCGATCCGCCCCGTCGTGGTGTCGAGGCGGAAGAGGTCGGTGCCGTATCCCTGGAAGTAGGTGCCGTACTCGAAGTACAGCACGTTCGGGTCGGCCGGACTCGGGGCCAGGAGCGTGCCGTTGGTGAGCTTGGTGGCGGCGGTGTCGTCGACGATCCGGACGAACGTCCGGCCGCCGTCGCCCGACCGGAACAGGTGGCGCCCCTCCGAGGACGAGCCCGGCGCGGCTTCGACGAGGTCGATGCCCAGGGCGTAGACGACGGAGGAGTCGGCGGGGGAGACGACGGCCGAGAAGCTGTCTCTTATACA
>KL569482.1:4165-5244 GCA_000715685.1 Streptomyces lilacinus | reverse complement strand
GATGTGTATAAGAGACAGAGACAGGCCGGTGGACGGGGTCCACGTGGCGCCGCCGTCGGTGGTCACCGCGCCGCCGCGGACCATGGCACCGGCGACGGCGTGGTCGATCCGGGCCGGGTCGAAGGCCACCGAGTAGACGCTCGTGTCGCTGTCGAAGGGCAGCGCTCCGGTGCGCGTCCAGGTCGCCCCGCCGTCCGTGGAGTCGTACAACCGGCCGTCGTCGCCGGCGAGGCGGACGTGGCCCGGGCGCACCCGGTCGGTTCCCAGCCCGACGACACGGGCGGTCGGCGAGGGCAGCCGGGTGACGGTCCTGCCGTCCACCCGGGCGAGGTAGCCGCCGTTGGTCTCCCAGGCGTACGCGACGCCGCCGGGGGCCGCGGCGAGCCGGGCGGAGCCGCTGCCGAGCGTGGCGACGCGGGTCCAGGTGCAGCCGGCGTCGGTCGAGCGCCGCAGCTCGTCGTTGTGCGTGGACAGCAGGGTGTTGGGGGTGTCCAGGGCGACCAGGCCGTGGGTGTAGCCGACCGCCTTGAGGGTGCCCGTGGTGGGGGTCAGGCTCGCACCGTCGTCGGTGGTGAAGGTGACCGAGCCGTCGCCGGTGACCCGGGCGCAGGAGGGTGCCGTCCAGGAGGCCGGGGTGCCGGCCGCGGTGGCGACGGGGGACTGGGCCAGGGCGAAAGCAGCGGCTGCCGCGGTGACGGCCGTACCGATGCGCTTCACAGGGGCCTCATTTCTCCGGACAGGGACTGTCCGTGATCAAGTGGATGTGTTCGGTGATCGAGAAGGTAGGGGAGGGGTGCGGAAGTGATCAAGGTGGGTATTTCGGCCATCCGGCGCGTGGTGCGGGACACTCACCCGATCGGGTAATATTCCTTCCGCGCCGCTAGCTCAGTTGGTCAGAGCGGCTGACTCTTAATCAGCAGGTCCGGGGTTCGAGTCCCTGGTGGCGCACTGACACGGCGAAGGCCCCCACCGACGGTGGGGGCCTTCGCCGTTCGCCTGCCTCGGTGGGACGTGTCAGGTCCGCAGCAGCTCCGCGATCCGGGTGCCCGAGGTGCCCAACCCTGTCTCTTATACACATC
>KL569482.1:700-3902 GCA_000715685.1 Streptomyces lilacinus | reverse complement strand
CGGCGCGGCGTGATGGCGGATCAGGTCCGCCTCGGCGTAGCGGCGGCACTCCCGGTGCCAGGTGAGGACGGCCGCCATCCAGTCCCTGAGCTCCTGGACGTAGCCGTCCAGGGTGGCGCGGGCCTCGGCGTCCAGCCCGTACTCGGCGCAGAGCACGGGCAGTTGCCGGTCGACGACGTGCTGGAACTCCCGCATCCGGGACGTCATCAGGTCGCTGACGATGCCCAGCGCCTCCTGGCGCCCGCAGGAGAAGAAGTTCTGCACGACGAGGACGGCGTTGTGGACCTCGCCCTCGAACTGGATCTCCTTCTGGTAGGAGAAGCAGTCGTTGACGAGCATGGCGTAGTCGGAAGCGGCGGCCTCCATGGCCTGGACGGGGCGCGAGTGCAGCACCTCGGGCGGGAGGGACCGGCCGTGGCGCAGTCGGGACAGCGTCATGGTGAGGTCGGAGCCGAAGGTCCGGCGGCGCATCTCGATGTAGTCGACGGGCTCGGGGATCCGGTTGTGCTTCTGGTTGGCCAGCTCCCACAGCCAGCTCTCCAGCATGACCTCGATGGCGGTGCGCAGGATGCGGCGGCCGCTCTCGGGCATGGGTTCCACCGTGCGGGTCCACAGGTCGGCGAGGCCCCGCTCGAGGGTGTTGAGCGGCGTCTCGGCGACGACGCCGTCCAGCGGCATGAACCGCAGGAGCCGGTCGTTGCAGGCCTTCGCCGCCGACATGTCGTGCGTCCGGCCGAAGACGCCGGGGTAGACGTCGTCGCCGTACGTCCCCCAGGTGAGCCAGCCCGTCGCGAGGTCGAGCTCCTCCCGGGTCGCCTCGGGATGGATGCCGGCGGCGCACAGCCACAGTGCGTAGTCGTCGAGCTTCTCCTCGCTCCAGAACCCCGAGAGCACGTCGCCGGGGGACGGCGCGAGCAGTCCCATCCGGTGGCTCCACGCGAAGCTGTCGCGGCGGGAGGCGGCCTGGTGGGGGCTCAGTCGGGTCTCGAAGGGCATGTCGAAGTCGGGGAGCGGCAGATGACCGACCGGCTGGAACGGTACGTGCGTGTGGGCGCGCAGCCGGGCCGGCAGGGACGCCACGATCGAGGGCACCAGGAGCGCGGCCGAGGTGCCGAGGCCCTGGGGCCCGCCGAGTAGGGCGCCCGCCCCGGGGAAGGCGCCGCCGGACGAGCTCTTCATGTACCGGCTGGAGCGCATGTGCCACTCGTGGCCGCCGGCCTGCCAGTCCTGCAGGCCCTTGAGGTACGCGAAGACGTCGGCGCACTGGCCGGCGTCGAGTCCGTGCTCCAGCGCCAGCGGGCCGACCTCGGTGAGGGCGGTGTGCTCGAACTGCTGGAGACGGGCGGTGAGCAGGTCGTTGACGGCGTCGGCCGCCTGCTGGGTGTCGCAGCCGAGGAACCGCTCCAGGACGAGCACGGCGTTGGCGAGCTCACCCTCCTTCTCGGTCTCCCGCTGGTAGGAGAAGAGGTCGTTGCGCAGGTGGACCCCGTCGGCGAAGGTGTCCCGCAGGACGCGCATCGGCCGGCTCGCGGCGACGGCGTCGGGCACCTCGGCACCCGCCGCGTGCTCGACGAGATTGGCCGACCAGGGTGCCCCGCCGACCTTGCGCCTCATCTCGATGTACTCGACGGGATTGGCGACCCTGCCGTCGTTGATGTTGGACAGCTCCCACATCGACTCCTCGAGCAGGTGCCAGGTGCTCTCGCGGAAGCGCCGGCGCCAGCCGTCCGACATCGTGGGGACCGTACGGGCCCACAGGTCGGCCAGACCGGCCTCCACCTGATTGGCCGGCTTCTCGGTCGGCTCGTCGGTGTCGAGCGGCATGAACAGCGCCAGCCTGTCGAGGTATTGGCGGGCGGCGCGCGTGTCGCCGGTGCGCTTGAACTTGTCGAGGAAGTCGTCGTCGAAGAAGAAGACCCACACGTACCAGTCCGTGACGAGGTCGAGCTCGGCGGCGGACGCGTCGGGGTGGGTGTAGGCGCACAGCAGGGCGTAGTCGTGGGAGTCGAAGTCGTCCTCGTCCCAGACGCCGGAGCCCTCGATCATTCCCAGTTCCCGGGCCCAGTCCTTCGAGTGCGTCCGGGCGCCCGCCAGATGGGGATTGAGCCGGGCCGGGTACGGCGTGTAGAAGCGGGGCAGCTCGAAGGGGTTCGGCATCGGGTGCGCGGCCTTTCGGTGCGGGTCCGGGGCGGTTGAGCGCCGGGACGCGGCGATCAACCGCACGCTAGGACGTGCGGGCCGTCGACCGCCTCAGGTAAGTAGGATTTCCGCCCAATATGGTGAATATCTCCGCGAGTTCGATTAACGATCTTCCCTCGCCGATGTCGCGCGGGCGGCGCGTGCTCGTGTTGCCCGGGTGGCTGGTTTTCGCCTACAGTCCCCCCGATTTACTTATTGATCTTGGGGGAATTCGATGACTGACCAGTCGTCCGCGCCGCCTCGGCGCATGTCGTCCAGCACCGTAGTGGGCTGGATCGTTTCCATCGTCTGCAACGTGGCCCTGCCGATCGTGACGTACAACCAGCTGACGGACGCGGGCTGGAGCGACTTCGCCGCCCTCGCCGTCTCCGGTGTCTGGCCGCTCGTGGACACGGTGATCTACCTCGTCTGGCACCGCCGCATCGACGAGTTCGCGGTGGTGACGCTGATCTTCCTGGCGCTGACCCTCGCCGTCACCGCCGTGGGCCCGCACTCGACGCGGCTGCTCCTGGTCAAGGACTCCGCCGTCACCGGCCTCTTCGGCGTGGTCTGCCTCGTGAGCCTGGCGACCCCGCGCCCGCTGATGTTCTACCTGGGCCGGAAGTTCGGCACCAACGGCACGAAGGAAGGCATCACCCACTGGAACGGCCTGTGGCAGCACGAGCTCTTCCGCCGCACGATGACCACCATCACCCTCGTGTGGGGCCTCGGCTACGTCGCCGAGGCGGCAGCCCGCGTCGGCCTCTCCTACGCCCTGTCCACGGAGGCCATGGTCACCTGCAACTCCGTCCTGGCCTACGGCGTCCCCGCCGCGCTGATCGTCTGGACCATCAAGTACTCGAAGCGGTCCCGCGCCAAGGGCGCGGAGGCCCGCGCGGCGGCCGAGGCGGCACAGGCCGCGGAGGTCGCGGCCGCTTAGCCGGGCTCTCTCCCCGAACGCGTTGTGCCCCCGCCTCGGCGGGGGCACAGTCGTGTCCGGCATCGCAGGTCAGGAGCCTCCCGG
>KL569482.1:0-401 GCA_000715685.1 Streptomyces lilacinus | reverse complement strand
TCCCGGGCGCAGGAAGCGCCGGAGCTTCTGCAGTGGCCAGGTGTTGATGACGTCGTCCTTGGTCAGCCAGCCGCGCTGGGCCGTGCCCACGCCGTAGCGCAGGTAGGGCAGGTGCGTCACCGAGTGCGCGTCGGTGTTCACGGCGAACTTCACGCCGTAGCGTTTCGCGCGCAGGATGTCCTCGTCGCACAGATCCAGCCGCTGCGGATGGGAGTTGATCTCCAGGGCCGTGCCGGTGCGGGCGCACGCCTCGAAGACCGCGTCGAAGTCGGCGTCGATGCCCGGGCGCTTGCCGATCTGGCGCGTGGTGGGGTGGCCGATGATCGCCACATGCGGGTTCTCGCAGGCGCGCACCAGCCGCCGGGTCAGCTCCTCCCGGCTCTGGTTGAAGTGCGAGTGCA
>JNXU01001699.1 GCA_000715685.1 Streptomyces lilacinus | reverse complement strand
CCGAGAAGTTCGTGAGTTCGGTCAAGGGTGACGAGGACTGGGCGTACGACGAGAAGAAGGTCGATCACCAGAAGCGGATTCGTAGCGACATCGACGAGACGGTCGCCGCGTTCTACGAAGCCGAGCGGCGTGCCGCCAACAAGATCACGGGTCTTGTGGGTGGTACGCATTTCATCGCCGATGACGGTTCTCACAAGGACAACATGTATGGCTTCAAGGCTGATGACTTGAAGCATGCGAAGGTGCCGTGGGGTGAGCCGGAGGAGGAGCGGCATCACTGGTACGAGGTCGGCCATTGGGTGAAGTCGTTCGTCTGGGACGGTCTGATCGTCGATGGTGTCTGGGGCACGATCAAGGGTCTGGGGACGCTGGTCGGGTTTGACGGCTGGGACGCGATGAAGAATGCCTGGAAGGGTCTGGGCATGCTCGCGGTCGGTGTCGCTGTCTATTCCAGCCCGATCGGTCGGGCGATTCCGGATTCGATGCTGCCGAAGTTCGTGCAGGATTCGAAGAAGGTGGCTCGTGAGGCCGGCAAGGCGATGCTGGCGTGGGACGAGTGGAGCAAGAATCCCGCTCGTGCGGCGGGCGCGGTGACGTTCAACGTGCTGACGTCCATCACGGGTGCCGGCAATGTCGCCAAGGCGGGCACGGTCGCGAAGGTCGCGAGCGTGGCGGGCAAGGTCGGCAAGGTCATCGACCCCATGACCTATATCGCCAAGGGCCTCGGCAAGGGCATGGGCGCCCTCAACATCTCGGTTCCCAAGGTCGGCGACATCATGGCCGGTCTCAGGAACACCATCGGCGGCCCCAAGGTCGCTCCGGTCGGCCTTTCCCTCCCCCACGACATATCCGTCAACGCGGCGCACGTCGGCGCCGCGCCCACCGGGGTGCACCTCGTCGACGGTCCGGGCGTGACGCACGCCGCGCCGGGCACGACCCATGCCGCTGCGGCCGCGGCGCCGAGCGCACCGCACTCCGTCGACGTGCCGAACACGACCCACGCCGCCGGCGCGGCGGCGCCGAGCGCGCCGCACACCGCCGGCACCCCGAGCGTCTCGCATCCGGCCACGACCGCCGACGTACCCAGCGCCCCCAAGGCGCCGGAGACCCACGGCACGCCGGCCCACGGCACGCCGACCGCGCTGCCCGACAAGTCGGTGCAGATGCCTGACGGAACGATCCTGCACGAGAACGGCCGGATGGTGACGCCGGAGGGCAAGCCTCACGAGAACCCCATCCCCGTCGAGGCATCGGCCGCCGACCGGGCCGCGCACCAGCAGATCGCCGCGTCCACGAATACGCCGTCCCACGTTGGCGCTCCGGTCGAGCAGCCCGCCTACGCCCACGCGGGCGTCGGCAGCGCGGACAACGCCGCCCATGTCGGCGGAGGCGGCTCGCACACGCCGCCCTCCGGCCACGCGGGCAGCGGCCCCGGCGGCCTCGCCGACAACGCGGCCCCGCACGGCGTGGGCCGGGGCGGCGTGGACGGTGCTGCCCACAGCGGTGCCCACGGCGGTGGCGCCGGTGCCGCGGAGAACTCCGCCGCCCACGCGGGCGGTCGCGCCGCCGCAGAATCGTCACTGCCGTCGGGCGGACGAGGCGCGGAGCACGGTGCCGGCCACGCCGGCGGAGGCGGTTCCCAGCCGCCGCACAGTGGCGGTTCGCACGGCCACTCGTCCGCGGACGGGAGCCCGAACACCTCGGCGCACACCCCGCACGACACCCCGGGCACGGGCGCGGGTGGCCACCCCTCCGGCCCTCACGGCGAGCCCCACGGCGGCGCCCACGGCAACGACGGCACTCCGCACGGCTCCGGCCCGGCGCGGCACGGCGACGACGCCCCCGCATCGCGCCACGACGGCGAGAACGAGCCCCACCCGGCCCGTCACGGTGACGACGCCGGTCACCACGCCGACGACCCGGCTCACCACGCTGATGACGCGCAGGCCCCGCACGAGGGACCGCACGGTGAGGGCCCCGCCGGAGGCCCCCACCACACGGCCGACGGCCACGAGCCGGAGCACGGCGGGGGGAAGAAGGAGGAGAAGCCGCTCACCCCCGAGGAACAGCGCGAAGTCATCCGCAAGCAGGTCGAGAAGGCCAATACCGACCCGGTGTGGTTCGACGACTACTACCGGAGCGACGGTCACAGGCACAGGAAGACGGCCAGGGACGAGAACGGCAACCTGCTGCCCATCCTGAGGTGGGACGAGACGGGCGAGCAGGGCCGGTGGATCGCGGCCAGCGACGCCATGCAGGCGGATCCGCCGAAGTACAAGCTTCCCGAGGCCATTCCGGGCAAGCCGTCCACCGTGCTCCCCGAGCACGAGGCGACGCTCCGTCAGGCGGCAGCCGAGCGGCGTGCCGCGATCGATGCCGCCACTTCGGCGAAGGCCGATGCCAAGGCGGCCAAGGCCGCGTGGGAGGCCAATCCCACGGACGAGCTGAAGGCGCAGTACGACGAGGCGCTGAAGAAACGTTCCGAAGCGATTGCCGACTCGACGAAGAAGAGCGAGATGTTCGGCGAGAACGCCGCCGAATTCCATGCGATACCGGACCACTACCCGGATGCCGTCCGACTCGACGACAGGGCGCCCGGAAACAACCGCTTCGACCAGATATGGCATGACCCGAAGAAGGACCGGATGGTGGTCGTCGAGGCCAAGTCCTCGACATCGACCGAGCTCGGTGACCGGGAAGGCCTGACGAAGGGCAAGCGCGTCAGCCAGGGTACGCGCGAGTACTTCGAAGTAATCATCGGTCAGATGGTCAAGCGCGGTGAGACGGGCCTGGCGAAACAGCTGATGGAAGCGCTGAACAACGGGAAGCTAGACTACGTCCTGATCAAGGGCAATCCCAAGGGCAGCGCGTACGGCGGCTACGAAATGAATCAATTCGACATCGGCTAATCGGTCAGAGGAGATGCAACAAATGGCTGTCACCGAATCTCGCCATGAGTTTCCGGCTGACGATGCGGAGCGCCGGGTTCGGGAGATCGACGAATTCGCCGGCAGTATGGTCGACTCTCTCGAGATGTCGTCGAGCTCTTTCAACATGGCCTTCGACACGTCCCTGACCGCCGCGTACACGCACTGCGCCGTGGACCCGAAGGCGGAGATGTTCCCGACGTGGGACGCCTTCGTCTCGGCCATGCAGGTCGGATCCGCCCTGTTCGTCGCGGCCACGGCGACGGAGCCGACGGTGGAGTGCCGCATTGCCCACAAGCAGCGGACGATTCGGGCCGTCGGTCCGACGTATTTCACGGACGCCGGCAACTGGATCACGGCATTCTGGCTCGCCGTGATCTGCCGCGAGCAGGACCGTATGACGGAGCTCGCCAAGGTGCCGATTTCCCTCCTGCGGGAGGGCGGCGAGTACGACGAGTACGTCTATGCCTGGATCGACACACTGCAGACGTGGTGGCTCCAGGGCGGCGACATCGGTGAGAAGCTGGTGGCCGCGATGGAGGGCACCGACCCGGCCGTCGCGCGGATCGCGGACCAGGAGCTGATGCTCAAGGTCCTCTACCCGCCGATCAACCTCTTCTACCGGTACGTCATCCGGGACCACGAGGCCTTCGCCACGGAACTGGCCCAGGCGCTGCGATGGCACAAGGAGTACTGGACGGCGAACGAGGACCGGACCACCAGCGCCGAGGGGCTCGTGGCTCTCGGCCCGCTGGCCGTGACGTGCCTCGCTCTCGATGCCGGCTTCCCCGTCGAGGTGGAGTCCGACTATCTGCCCGAGGGCCTTCTCGACCGCGGCTGGCTCGGCGAGTTCGATACGTGAGTCAAGGGGTGAGGGCCGTGGTCGTAGCACGCCACCCGTTTCCCGCTGACGACGCGGCGGAGCGTGCGCAGCGGCTCGACGCCGGCGTCAAGCGAAAGATCGAGGCGCTGGAGGAGTCGCCGCGCGGGTTCAACATGGCGTTCCACTCGTCGCTGCTCGCCGCGAACACGCACCTGGCCGTGAACGCGGACGCCTCCTTGCTCCCCACCTGGGAGGCGGTCACGACCGCGATGCAGGTCGGATCCGCCCTGTTCGCCTCGGCGACGGCGACCGAGGGAACGGTGGAGTGCCGTATCGCGCACGAGCTGCGGACGATCCCGGCGACCGGGCCCACGTATTCGACGGACGCCGGGAACTGGGTCATGGCGTTCTTCCTTGCTGTCATCTGCCGTGACAAGGAGCGCGCGACCCAGCTGGCCAATGTCCCGAATTCCCTGCTGCGGGAATCCGGTGCCGAGTACGACGAGTACAAGTACGCCTGGGTGGATACGCTCCGGACGTGGCTGCTCAGGGATGGTGACATCAGCGAGAAGCTGGTCGCCGCGATGGACGGAACGGATCCGGACGTCCTGCAGATCGCGGACCGGGAGATGATGCTGAGGGTCATCTATCCGCCGATCAACCTCTTCTTCCGATATCTCCTCGGCGACCACGACGCGTTCAATGCCGAACTGGCGAAGGCGATCGAGCTGCACAAGGAGTACTGGACCGGGGACGAGGAGCGGGCGAGCGAGTCCACCGGGCAGGTCGCTTGGGAGCCGCTGGCCATCACCTGCCTCGCGTACGACGCCGGCTTCCCGATCGAGGTCGAGTCCGACTACCTGCCCAAGCACCTGATCGAGCGCAGCTGGGTGGGCGAGTTCGACACGTAAGCCGCGGTGCCGTGCACGCCGGGCCTCTTTGGAGGCCCGGCGTGCGTACCCATGACCAACGAGCTCGAGGAGAGCGGTGATGAGTTTTCGCGTCCAGGCCGTCTTCCCCGACGCGGGGGCGTGCGAATCCGCAGCCGATATGGCGGATGCCGTCGGAGAGATGTACGCCTCCGCCAACGAACAGCTCGTGCTTGTCTGGAACGATGTCGCCGTCCGCCTGACGTATGACTACGACCTCGCCGTGATGCTCGACGACTTGGTCCCGCTTCTGGAAGACGTGCTGGATCCGGAATTCTCCGGCACCGAGGTGCGCTGGGGGCCCGACACCTTCGCTGCGGAGTGGATGGTGCTGCGCGAGGACGACTTCCTGAGGATCCGGGCGCGTTGGCACAGCACGCACGGAAACTGTGAAGCGAAGTTGGCCGAGCAGGGGGATGTGGTCGTCGACACGGAACACTTCGTCTGGGAGTGGTCGAAGGTTCTGCGACGCGTCGTGTGGGACATCGAGACCCGGAAGGTGAAGCTGGAGGACGAGGACCTCTACCTCCGTGCCAAGGCGTTGACCCGGGCCGGCCTGCCATCGCCCTCGGAACCCGTGCATCCTCTGGTGGTCAAGCGCGCTCGACTCTCGTCGGAATGGTTCTACGAATGCCGTGCCAGGTTCGGTGTCGACGATCCATGGGAGGGCACCCCGGAGCAGGAGGCGGAGTACGAAGCGGGCATGGCCGCGATCTACGCCCGGATCAGCGAGGAGTACGCCGTTGAACTGCGCGAGGGGACCGGGTGACGGCGGCCGAGGCCGGTAGGTCGGCCCCGGCCCTTCCGCCCGAGGCCCTACGCCCGTACCCCCTCGCCCCTGCAGAAGGCGCGGTCGTGGGCGGTCAGGCGGGTGCGGGGGCCGGCGGCGCGGAGGAGTACGTCGAGGGCGCGGTCGGGGGTGGCGGCGTAGCAGTTGGCGAACCAGGGCATGTTGGCCTCGACCACGGCCCAGCCCTCCTCGCCGTCGATGGGCCCGCCGGCCGCGGGTGACTCGGGGCGTACCAGGCCCACGTCGAGGACGACCGCGCTCGGGAGGGTGTCGCCGTGAGTGATCAGGAGGCGCCGGGCGAAGGCGCGGACGGTGGGCTCATCGGGGTGGCCCTCAAGAGGGGCCGGGTCGAGGCGGCCGTACGTCGCGTACTGGCTGCCCGTGCGGCACTCGCCGTCCAGGACGAACAAGCGGAACTCGCGGGCCCAGGTGACGACATCGCTGATCTGGACCGGCGTCGACGGCGACAGGCCCGCCGCTTCGGGGAGCCGGGAGCCGTCGGCGTAGACGGTGGCCGGGAAGCTCTTGTCGGTCGGCGGCTTCACGAACGCCGGGCGGGACAGACATCGTGCCTCGCCCAGGGCGGACAGCACCACGTTCCGCAGGACGTACTCCTGGGGCAGAGAGGGCAGCCAACCGTCCGTCGGCTCCAGGAGGGCGACGTCGAGGTCGTCGACGACGCGTGACGCGAAGACCGGGCCGCCGAAGTAATGGGCGCCGGGACGGCCCTTCAGCCGGCCCGCCCCGCCGCCGGACGGAAGTACCTCCACCTGCATGCCACGCCGCCGCGCCGCGACGGACAGGAGGTCGCCGGTGCTCGAGTACTGCGGCATGCGCGCCAGGAAGTCGGTCGTGTTCACAACGGACAACCGTCTCACGATCCCCTTCCCGAGGCCTCCGCGTTGCACGGCGTTATGGAGCGTTGATAAACATGACGGCCGGTGCGTGCCCTAGCCGCACCGATTCCGCTTGTTTGAATGATTCGGGGGACATTCGTGGCGACTCCGCCGCAGCCTCAGCCGTACCAGGCACCTCAGCCTTTTCCGCCGCAGCAAGGCATTCCGCCCCAGCAGGGCTTCCCTCAGCAGGGCTTCCCCCAGCAAGGGTTCCAGCAGCAGCCGGGCTTTCCGCCGCCTCCGCAGCAGCACGGGCACACCTACTGCCGCATCTGCGGCGGATTCCCCGCCGTCGAGGCGACCGTTCGCGGGCACCAGGGCATTCTGGTCATGATGCGGTTCCTTACCCTGAAAGGTCCGTTCTGCCGTAACTGCGGCACCGCGGTACGCCGTGACATGACGGGGAAAACGCTGCTGCAGGGGTGGTGGAGCCCGGTCTCGCTCGTGCTGTTCACCCCCCTCGCGCTCCTTTGGAACCTTTTCATCAAGTTCAAGATCGATAAGCTGCCGGCGCCGGTCCCCGGCCAGCCCGGGCAGCAGCTGGACCCCGGTCAGTCGCTGCTGAAGCGCCCGGCGGCGATCGGACTGTTGATTCCCCTTGCGTGGGTGGCCTTCATGGTCTTCCAGGCCGCGCGGGGTTCATAGCGGGTTCACAGGAACGCCGGTCCGCGACGGTCTCGTAACAGAGTGCCCACCCGTTCCGGATCGGCTTTGTGATCACCTGGATGATGTTGATAGACATGGTCATGCCGTCAAGTGGTGTACGGCATGTGAG
>KL569481.1:9046-11024 GCA_000715685.1 Streptomyces lilacinus | reverse complement strand
GCAGCAGCCTCTCCAGCGCCGACCCGGCGTCCACCCGTTCGAGGTCCGCCCGCCTGCGCGCCCGGTCCAGTTCGACGCCCAGCCACTCGTCCGTCCGCGCCAGCAGCGCCTCGTCCGACACGTCCGGCCACGGCTCGCCCAGCTCGCGGTGCAGGAACGCCAGCCGCTGCAGCAGCGCCGTCGCCTCCGCGCCCCAGCGCAGCAGCCCGAGCCCCTCGGCGCGCAGCCCCTCCAGCAGCGCCTCCCGCACGAGCCGCGGATCCGGCGCCGGCAGGGCGTCCGACGCCAGCTCCACGGCGCCCAGCCGTGCCACGCGCCGCGCCACGACATCCCGCCGCTCCGGGGACCAGCGCACCTCCTCGCCCTCGGCGAACAGCGCCCCCGCCGCCTCCCGGGCCGTCTCCTCGTCGATCACCGCGCCCAGCCGCACCCGCGCCGACGCCGCCGCGACCGGCCGGTCCGCGACGGCCACGGCGAGCCAGGGCGCACTGCGCAGCCGCGACCCCTCGCCGAGCTCGGCGCCGGTGCCCGAGACCATCAGGTACGCGCCCTCGCCCCGGGCCCGTGCCACGCGCTCGGGGAAGGCCAGGGCGGCGATCAGGCCGGCGACGGCGTCGTCGGTGAGCCGCGCGTCGAGCGCGGCCTCGGCGGCGTGCGCGGGCGCGACGCCGCGCACCGCGGCGGCGAGCCGCCCGGCCTCGGCGCGCCAGCGGGTCGCGTACGCGTCGCCGCCGCGCCGTGCGGAGCGCCACGCGGCGGCCAGGTCGTCGCCGTACTCCCGGGGCGGTTCCTCGCTCAGGAGCGCCACCACCTCTGCCGCGCGGCGCGCGCCGACCTCGTGCGCGCCGTCCAGGAGGGCGCGGGCCAGGCGGGGGTGCACGCCCAGGCGGGCCATGCGCCGGCCCCGCTCCGTGGGGCGCCCCTCGGCGTCCACGGCGCCCGTGGCCGCCAGCACCGCGCGGGCGGCCGCGAGCGCGCCGGCCGGCGGCGGGTCCAGGAGCGCCAGCCCGGCCGCGTCGGGATCGCCCCAACAGGCCGCCTGCAGGGCGAACGCCGTCAGATCGGCCACCGAGATCTCCGGCGCCGGGAACGCCGGCAGCCGGGCCTCGTCCGCCTCCGCCCAGCAGCGGTACACCGTGCCCGGCGCCTCGCGCCCCGCCCGGCCCGCGCGCTGCCGGCCGGCCGCCCGGGACGCCCGTACGGTCGTCAGCGCGCTCAGCCCCCTGGCGTGGTCCGTCCGCGGCTCGCGGGCCAGGCCCGCGTCCACTACGACCCGTACGCCCGGGACCGTCAGGCTCGACTCCGCCACCGAGGTCGCCAGCACCACCCGGCGCGCGCCGTCGCCGCCCGCGAGCACGGCGTCCTGCACGGCGGCCGGGGCCCGCCCGTGCACCTGCAGCAGCTCCGCGCCGCCCAGTGCCTCGCGCCCGCCCAGCAGGCCCGCCACCCGGCCGATCTCGCCGACGCCGGGCAGGAAGCACAGCACGTCGCCCTCGCGCTCCCGCAGCGCCCGCCGCACCACGCCCGCGACGTGCTCCAGCAGTACGGGGTCCACCCGCATGCCGTGCGGCGGCCGCACCGGACGCTCCGACGGCGCCCACACCACGTCCACCGGGTACGAGACGCCCCGCGCCTCGACGACCGGCGCGCCGCCCAGCAGCCGGGCCCAGCCCTCGGCGTCGGTCGTCGCCGACGCCGCGACCAGGCGCAGCTCGGGCCGGAGCGCGGTCCGTACGTCCAACAGGAAGGCGGCCGCGGTGTCCGCGTCCAGATGGCGTTCGTGGCACTCGTCGATCACCACGACGTCGACCCCGGCCAGCTCGGGGTCCCGCTGCAGGCGCTGCAGCAGCACGCCCGTCGTGACCACCTCGACGACCGTCGCCGGGCCGGCCCTGCGCTCCCCGCGCACGGTGAAGCCGACCCTTCCGCCGATCTCCTCGCCGAGCAGCCACGCCATGCGCCTGTCTCTTATACACAT
>KL569481.1:8393-8767 GCA_000715685.1 Streptomyces lilacinus | reverse complement strand
GGCTCGGCAACCACGACCCGCCGCACGGGCCCCGCGGGGGCGTCCCCGTCGCCCGCCACGAGCCCGGCCAGGACGAGCGGCACCAGGGTCGTCTTGCCGGTGCCGGGCGGCGCGCACAGGACCGCCACGCCGCGCTCGTCCAGCGCGCGGGCGAGCGCGGGCAGCGCGGTGCGTACGGGCAGTCGTTCGAGGGCGTCGGTGTGGATCACGGATCCAGTGTCACCCGGCCGGCGGTGGCGCCCCGCCGGCCGGGGGAGGGCCTAGTCCCGCTCGCAGACGAAGATCGCCGTGCCCGGGATCAGGTGGCCCCGCAGCGGGGACCAGCCGCCCCACTCCTGGTGGTTCCAGGCCGGCACTCCGGCTCGACGAGGGCG
>KL569481.1:7471-8125 GCA_000715685.1 Streptomyces lilacinus | reverse complement strand
GGCTCGACGAGGTCGACCAGGCGGAAGCCGGCGGCGACCACGTCGCGCACCCGGTCGCCGATCGTGCGGTGGTGCTCGACGTAGACGGCCCGGCCCGTCTCGTCCTGCTCGACGTACGGCGTGCGGTCGAAGTACGAGGCGGCGACGGACAGGCCCTCGGGCCCGGGCTCGTCGGGGAAGGCCCAGCGGATGGGGTGGGTGACGCTGAAGACCCAGCGCCCGCCGGGCCTGAGCACCCGGCGCACCTCGCGCATCACCCGCACCGGGTCGGCGACGAACGGCACGGCCCCGTAGGCGGAGCAGGCGATGTCGAAGGAGCCGTCCGCGAAGGGCAGTGCGCCGGCGTCGGCCTCCACCAGGGGAAAGTCCGCGCCGATGCGCAGGGCGTGCTGGAGCTGCCGGTGGGAGAGGTCCAGGGCGACGGGGCGCGCGCCCCGGGCGGCCAGCCAGCGCGAGCACTGGGCGGCGCCGGCGCCGATCTCCAGCACGTCCCGGCCCGCGAGCGAGTCCGCGGGGCCCAGCAGCCCGGCCTCCGCCTCGTCGAGCCCCTCGGGGCCCCACACGAAGCGGTCGTCCCCGAGGAAGCCGCCGTGCTCGGACTGGTACTCGTCGGCGTTGCGGTCCCACCAGCCGCGGCTGGCCCGGCTGCTCTCC
>KL569481.1:0-7223 GCA_000715685.1 Streptomyces lilacinus | reverse complement strand
CCCCCCAGCCGCGGCTGGCCCGGCTGCTCTCCGTCTCGCCGCTGGCCCGGCGGGTGGCCTCGGGCTCGTATTCTGGGATGTTCTCGGTCATCAGGCTTGATCTTCGCAGGTTCTCGCCCGAACATGACGCCACGCGCATGGCGCCACGGGATCCCCGGGAGGGGGTGCCGGTGTGACGCCAGGGGGCGCTCCGGGGCGCTCGTGGCCTCGCACAACCCGAGTTGTGCCGGAATTATGGCGTTTCGTCCCGGGTGTGCGCCTTCGCGCATTGACCGTGTCCGGCTGCCCCCGTATGCTACAAGTTGCGCTGCGGGCCTGCGCGCCTCAGACGGAGCAGGTCGCGCTCGCACTTGTTGTATGTCCCCTCGGTTGTCGAGGTGCTCTCGGTGTCCCCGGGCTTACGAGCCCGTCGGAGAGTGCGCCTCCAAGGCTGTCCGGCTTCGGCGGTGCGATACGGGCTCTCGGCGTAGCAGTACCTACGACTTCAATGTCCGTACCGGAGCCCTTTCCCACATGACGAGCAGCACCGAGACCACCGCCACCACCCCGCAGGTTGCGGTCAACGACATCGGTAACGAGGAAGCCTTCCTCGCCGCGATCGACGAGACGATCAAGTACTTCAACGACGGCGACATCGTCGACGGCGTCATCGTGAAGGTCGACCGGGACGAGGTCCTGCTCGACATCGGTTACAAGACCGAGGGTGTCATCCCCTCCCGCGAGCTCTCGATCAAGCACGACGTCGACCCGAACGAGGTCGTCAAGGTCGGCGACGAGATCGAGGCCCTGGTTCTCCAGAAGGAGGACAAGGAAGGTCGCCTGATCCTCTCGAAGAAGCGCGCCCAGTACGAGCGTGCCTGGGGCACCATCGAGAAGATCAAGGAAGAGGACGGCATCGTCACCGGTACCGTCATCGAGGTCGTCAAGGGTGGTCTCATCCTCGACATCGGCCTCCGTGGCTTCCTGCCGGCCTCCCTGGTCGAGATGCGTCGTGTCCGCGACCTCCAGCCCTACGTGGGCAAGGAGCTCGAGGCCAAGATCATCGAGCTGGACAAGAACCGCAACAACGTGGTCCTGTCCCGCCGCGCCTGGCTGGAGCAGACCCAGAGCGAGGTCCGCCAGACCTTCCTCACCACCCTCCAGAAGGGTCAGGTGCGCTCCGGCGTCGTCTCCTCCATCGTCAACTTCGGTGCCTTCGTGGACCTGGGCGGCGTCGACGGTCTCGTCCACGTCTCCGAGCTGTCCTGGAAGCACATCGACCACCCGTCCGAGGTTGTCGAGGTCGGCCAGGAGGTCACCGTCGAGGTTCTCGACGTCGACATGGACCGCGAGCGCGTCTCCCTGTCGCTCAAGGCGACCCAGGAAGACCCGTGGCAGCAGTTCGCCCGGACCCACCAGATCGGTCAGGTCGTCCCGGGTAAGGTCACCAAGCTCGTTCCGTTCGGTGCGTTCGTCCGCGTCGACGAGGGCATCGAGGGCCTGGTCCACATCTCCGAGCTGGCCGAGCGCCACGTGGAGATCCCGGAGCAGGTCGTCCAGGTCAACGACGAGATCTTCGTCAAGGTCATCGACATCGACCTCGAGCGTCGTCGCATCAGCCTCTCGCTGAAGCAGGCCAACGAGTCCTTCGGTGCCGACCCGTCCGTGGTCGAGTTCGACCCGACCCTGTACGGCATGGCCGCGTCCTACGACGACCAGGGCAACTACATCTACCCCGAGGGCTTCGACCCCGAGGCCAACGACTGGCTGCCGGGCTACGAGAAGCAGCGCGAGGAGTGGGAGCGCCAGTACGCCGAGGCGCAGCAGCGCTTCGAGCAGCACCAGGCGCAGGTCATCAAGTCCCGCGAGGCGGACGCCGAGGCTGCGGCCGAGGGCGCCCAGGCTGCCCCGCAGGCCGGTGGCCAGGTCTCCGGCGGCTCGTACTCCTCGGAGTCGGCCGACACCTCCGGCGCCCTGGCGTCGGACGAGGCCCTCGCCGCCCTCCGCGAGAAGCTCGCCGGCGGCCAGAGCTGACGCTCTGCCCCCAGCGCGGCTGACCGCTGCGGTTGACTGACGTAAGGCCCGCTCTCCTTGGAGAGCGGGCCTTACGCATGTCCGCGTACACCGTGCGTCAGCCGGTGGGAATGGCCGGCGCTCCAAGAACGTTCCCCCGTACGGAACATGAGGAGGAACGGTCACTGTGTTGGATCCGCAGGGTTTGTACGAATGGGAGCCCAAGGGGCTCGCCGTGGCCGACCTGGCCCTTGCCCAGGACTCGGCCGGCCTGGTCATGCTCTACCACTTCGACGGCTACATCGACGCGGGCGAGACGGGTGACCAGATCGTCAAGCTGCTGCTGGACGGGCTGCCGCACCAGGTCGTGGCCCGCTTCGACCACGACAGGCTCATCGACTACCGGGCTCGGCGTCCCCTGCTGACCTTCCAGCGCGACCGCTGGACCACGTACGAGACGCCCAAGCTCGAGCTGTACCTGGTGCAGGACGCTACGGGCGCGCCGTTCCTGCTGCTCACCGGGCCCGAGCCGGACGTCGAGTGGGAGCGTTTCGCGGTCGCGGTGCGGCGGATCGTCGAGCGGCTCCGGGTCCGGCTGGCCGTCAACTTCCACGGCATCCCCATGGGCGTCCCCCACACGCGTCCCGTCGGCATCACCCCGCACGGCAACCGCACGGACCTGATGCCCGGTCACCGCAGCTTCTTCGACGAGGCCCAGGTGCCCGGCAGCGCCGAGTCCTTCGTGGAGTTCCGCCTGGCCCAGGCCGGCCACGACGTCCTCGGTGTCGCCGCCCACGTGCCCCACTACGTGGCCCGCTCGCCCTACCCCGACGCCGCGCTGACGGCGCTGGAGGCGGTGACGGCCGCCACCGGCCTCGTCCTGCCCAACACCGCGCACGCCCTGCGCAGCGAGGCACACCGCACGCAGGAGGAGATCGAGCGCCAGCTCGCCCAGGGTGACGACGAGCTCGTCGGCCTCGTGCGCGGTCTCGAGCACCAGTACGACGCGGTGGCCGGCGCCGAGACCCGTGGCAACCTCGTCGCCGAGCCCGTCGACCTGCCCTCCGCCGACGAACTCGGCGCCGAGTTCGAGCGGTTCCTCGCCGACAGGGAGGGCGACAGCGGGCACTGACCGCCCGCCCGATAGCGTGGGGCCCATGCTGAAGGTGGGCCTCACGGGCGGAATCGGCGCGGGCAAGAGCGAGGTGTCGCGGCTCCTCGCGTCGTACGGAGCACTGATCGTCGACTCCGACAGGATCGCGCGGGAAGTGGTGGAGCCGGGAACACCCGGACTCGCCGCGATCACCGAGGAGTTCGGCACCGCGATCCTCGCCGAGGACGGCACCCTCGACCGCCCGAAGCTCGGCGCGGTCGTCTTCGCCGACCCGGACCGGCTCGCCGCCCTCAACGCCATCGTGCACCCCCTGGTCCGCGCCCGCTCCGCCGAGCTGGAGGCCGCCGCCGGGCCGGACGCCGTCGTCGTCCACGACGTGCCGCTGCTCGCCGAGAACGGCCTGGCGCCGCTCTACGACCTGGTCGTGGTCGTCGACGCCACCACCGAGACCCGCCTGGACCTGTCTCTTATACACAGTCGCGGACGTGGTCATCGAGAACGACGGCCCGCTGGAGGAGCTGGAGCCCCGGGTCAGGGCGGTGTGGGAGCGGCTGCGCGAGCGTGCGGCGGAGGCGCGGGGCTGAGCCCGGGCGTTGAGCGACGGGGCCGGCCCGTTCGTCCTATCGGGTGAGTCCGCAGGAGCCGTGGAACCGCCCTCCGGCGTGCCGGTATGCCCATAGGACAAGCCCTCTCGGGCTCGGTCGCCGGAGTGGCGGCGGGCCGTGGCCCGTCGTGCCGCGCCATGACGCCTCTCCCGCATCGATAGCGTGTCGCCCTCCACAGCGTCGGCGGAGTTGCTTCGAGGGGAACGACCACCATGGCCATGCCGGAACTGCTCGGTGTGAGTCCGTTCGCACCACCACCCGGGTCCGGGCTCTGGACCTCGAGGCTCAAGGCGCGCGCCGGCGGCGTCTTCATCGTCCTGATCGGCCTCTTCCTCATGGAATGCGCGATCTCCGACGCGGCGAAGGCCGCCGGCTACGTGTCCGACCAGGGAACCGTCACGATTCGCCACTGCCGGATCTCGCGCGGTGCGAACGGCGACGACGAAACCGTCTGCGCAGGGGTGTTCCACCCCGCGGACGGCAGCGCCGCACTGGCGAACGCCGAAATCGACGGCCAGTACGTGCCCGGTGAACGAGTGAAGGTCTACCGGGAGGCGGCCAAGTACTCCCCGGTCAGCATGCGGAGCTTCTGGAGCCGGGTGACGTTCTTCTTCCTGGCCCTGCTCGGCGTCACCTACGGAATCGTGATGACCGTCGTCGGATTCAATCCCAAGGACCGCTTCGCCGTCGCCCGCGAAAAGATCCGCGGATCCGTCATGGCGACCCCCGTGAAGTGGCTTCTTCGGGTGGGCGGTGCGGGCACACTGACGTCCTTTCTGATGGCGTGCGTCTCGCCGTGACAGCCGGCGCGTAAATACGGACGTAAATCACGTAGGTACGGACAAGGGGGAGGGGCGGAATCGTGCGGCTTCAGGTGGACGCGGGTCAGTTGGAGGGGTTCGCCGGGCAGGTGAACAGAGGCGCCGAGGACGCCCGCGAAATGCTCGACTTCGCCGCGAAGTTCACCCGGATCTCCGGCGAGCAGGGAGGGCTGCTGACCCGGGCGGCGGGCGAGCACGACGCCGTGCGCGACCGCGTCCTGCGCACCCTGGAACATCTCGCCGAAGTACTGCGGGAATCGTCGCGCGAGCTGCGCGCCGCGTCCGCCTACTACCGGCAGACCGACCTGCGCGTGGCCGCCGACCTGGACACGAGCTACGCACGGGACGTGCGCCGCGCAGGTGGGGAGCGCTGATCCTTCGCATGACGTTCACGGATGTCGCCTCGCCCACGACACACCTCATCGCCCCCGGGGAACCGGGGGAATTCGCCGACCCATTGAGTGCGATCAACGCAGTGGGCGAATTCCTCAGCCCGTCCGGCTGGCTCATGAAACTGGCCGAGCTGGAGATGGGCAAGGACCCGGTGAAATGGTGTCAGTCCTGGCTCGCCGGGGACTGGGCCGCCTTCGCCCGGTGCGCCGAGACGTGGCGCAACCTCGGCCGGTCCTGCGACGCCCTCGCACGCAACATCGGTGCCGGCGTGACGCGGGTCGACGGGACGTGGCAGGGCAACGCGGCCGATGCGGCGCTGCACTACTTCGACGTCCTGCGGCGGAATCTCGAGGAAATGCGCGACTCCCTCTACGCCATGGGCGACGAATACCAGTTGATCTCCCAGTCGGTATCGGCCACCGGCCAGGCCCTGGGGGAGTGCGTCGGCCTGATCCTCGACGCGCTCATCACCGCCTCCATCGCGGTCGCGGCGGGCACGGCCGGCGGGTGGACCGGGTGCGGCGCGGCGATGGGATACGCGCTCGGTGCCGTGGAGGCCCAGGTGATTCTCAAGGAATGGGAGAGGATGACCGCTCTCGTCAACGCGGCCCAGGTGGTCATGAACACCAGTTGTGCGTCCATCGGCCGGTTCGGCGGCCAGATCGCGGCCGGACTCGGCAGCTTTCCGCTGCCGCGCACGAGCTATGACCATCCGGCCGTCTGAGCGAGGAGCGACTCATGAGGGGTGAAAGAGGAGCGACCCATGAGGGGTGCAAAGGAAGCCGGACCCGACGTCGGCTGCGAGGAATTCGTGACCCCCGGCCGCGATCGGGCGCGCGCCCGCGTCGTCCACGACGCCCTCCGCGAGCTGGCCACCGGAAGCGCCGGCGACGTCCTCCAGGAAATGGCCCGCGACGTACTCGCCGGCCGGATCGGCCTTCGCGAGGCCGTGTGCGTCAGGGCCTATGCCGACGTCCTCACCGAACGCCTCGAGACCGCACGGGCCGCGTGGGAACGCGTTCCTCCGCAGGAGCGCGAGCGACAGACGGCCGAAGCCCGTCGGCTCCTGGAGACCCCCGACCGGCCCCCGGCCCCCTGACACCTGCGCGTCACGTCAACCCGTCCGGCCTCCGGGGGGGGGTATGGCATGGTGGCCGGTCGCAGCAGGTCCGCGGATCCGGCGACCTCCGCCAGCGCGTTCGCCAGGGCGACCAGCACCTCACGGACCTGCGCTATCTCGGCCCGCAGCGTCTCCGCGTGCTCCCACGCCCGCTCGTGGGCGACGGGATCGACGTCCGCCGGGCGCGTCGCCTCGTACGCCGCGAGCCGTACGTGCCAGGTGGCCAGCAGGGGGCGCAGCGCCTGGTTCAGCACGGTCACGGCCAGCGCCCCGAAGGTGATGCCGCCCGGGCCGCGACGCGGGGCGACGCCCGGGCCGTAGCGGCGCAGGATGTCTCGGGTCGTGCCGAAGAGGCTGTAGAAGGAGGACAGCGCCTCCCGCAGAAACCCCTCGTCAGGCCCCAGTTCGACCGTGGTGACGCGCGTCGCCAGCTCCGCGTACAGCTCCCAGGCGGCCTTCCGCTCGGCCTCCACCGGCTCCCACACGCCCGAGATCTCACCGAGCATCGGGATCGTCAACCGCACCGTGACCTGCTTGGGCCTCGCCCGGCCCGCGGCGTTGCGTATCCGTCGCATGATCTTCCTCCCCGAGCCCCCACAGTAGGCTAGGCCCCGCCTGGACAGGCAGGGGATCGGCCAGAAAGGGAAGAGCGCGTGGAGGGACAGGACTCCCGGACCTGGGACGTGTTCCTCAGCTACAGCCGCGGCGACGCCCACCGCGTCGCGCCGCTGCGCGAGCGGCTCCTCTCCTCGGGGCTCGAGGTCTTCATCGACGAGGTCACCGTCGCCGGTTTCACGGGCATCAGCGACGCCATCCGCGGCGGACTCGCGCGTTCCAGAGCCCTGCTGGCCTGCTATTCGGCCACGTACCCCCGGCGCCAGGCCTGCCAGTGGGAGCTGACCGAGGCCTTCCTCGCGGGCCTGCGCGAGGGCGACCCGCGCCGCAGGGTCATGGTCGTCAACCTCGAGCCGACGGCCGACCACATCCACCCCGTCGAGCTGCGCGACGCCAAGCACTGGCCCCTGCCCGCCGACACGGACGCCCTGGACGCCCTGGTCGCGGACGTACGCTCCCATGTCGCCGGACTCACCGGCCACATCGGCACCACCGAGACCCTCCCGGCACCCCACTGGTTCCCCGGCCCGTCCCCCTCACCCGCACCGGCCTTCATCGGCAGG
>KL569480.1:8192-8725 GCA_000715685.1 Streptomyces lilacinus | reverse complement strand
GTGTATAAGAGACAGGCACGGCGGCCATCGCGCCGACGGCGACGGCGAACTCGCGTCCGTCGAGGGAGCCCACCCTCCCCCACACCGCCTCCGGAACCCGCGGGAACCGCTCGCGCAGTTCCGGCAGCCGGGTGCGGACCCACCCCGGCACCGTCGCCAGTTCCTCGGCGTCGTGCAGCGCCCACGCGGCCAGCAGGCCCAGCGTGACGGCGGCATCGACGCGGCCACCCGCGGCGGCCCCCATCCGGTCGATCTCACGTTCGCTCATGAACGCGCAGTCTTGCAGCAGGACTTGCCCCACCCGGCATCGACCCTCGCGCTACTGCGACCGGGTGAACCTGCCGGGGTCCGGTTGCGGCACCGGCCGCGGGCCCGCGAGCGTGTGCCGGACGCAAGGACCGCAAGACCGCACGGGCCGCACGGACCGTACAGATCGATCGAGAGCGGAGAGAAATGACTCGTATCGCTGCCGGACTTCGCCGGGCCTCGCGCCTCGCCGCGATCGCGGCGGGCGCCCTGGCCCTGCTGACCGC
>KL569480.1:661-7914 GCA_000715685.1 Streptomyces lilacinus | reverse complement strand
CCCCGCCGCGCCGGCCGGCGCGGGAGCGGCGAGCTGCGGGGGCCCGACCTGCCTGACCGTGGAGGGCAGCGGCCTGTACGTCGCCAAGATGTCGGCCTCGCCCGCGCCGGACGGTGACTTCTTCGGCCACTTCCGTCTCTACAGCGACGCCCTCCGCCTCAACACCACCAGCGCCATTCGCCACTGGAGTCACGGCCAGCGCTACACCGTGGCGCTGGGGCACAACGTCCCGGAGCGCGCGAGGATCTGCGTCGAGGGGATCGAGCACATCGAGGAGAAGCTCCAGCCCCACGGGCGGGCCTGCGTCGAGCTGCGCGCCCGGGCCCACTGAGCCCGGGCCCACCGAGCCGGTCCGGCGCCCCACCGAAGGTCAGCTCACTTCTTCAGGGCGCTGCGCTTCTGCCACTGGTCCCAGTTCTCCTGCCAGACCTCGAGGCCGTTGCCGACGTCGGTCTTCTTCGTGCTGGTGGTGTTCTTGACCTCGACCGTGGAGCCGATCAGCAGGAAGTCGTAGATCTTCTTCGCGTCGCTCGTGGTCATGCCGAAGCAGCCGTGGCTGTTGTTCTCCACGCCGATGGACTGGTTCCAGGGCGCGGAGTGCAGGAAGGTGCCGGACGCGGTCAGGTGGGTGACCCACTTCGAGTCGAGCATCCACTCGTTGCCGTGGCCGATGGTGGCGGAGTCCATGGTCTCGTCGGCGTTCTTGCTGCGCACGGTGTGGATGCCGCCGCGGGTGGGGTCCTGGGGGGAGCCCGCGGAGCCCATGATGTGGCCGACCTCCTTGCCGTCCTCGAGCATCGTCAGCTTGTGGGCGGGGACGTCGATGACGGCCTTGCGGTCGGCGCCTATGGAGAAGCCGAAGTCGTAGTTCCGGGCGAACCAGCCGCCCTCGCCGGAGTCGATGCCGGAGAGGTTGCCCTTGACGGACACCTTCGTCCCCGTGGGCCAGTAGTCCTTGGGCCGCCAGTCGATGCGGTCCTGGCCGGACCAGTCCTTGACCCAGCCCCAGGTGCCCTCGACCTTCGGCTGGGTGGTGACCGTGAGGGACTTCTCGATCTCGGCCCGCTTGCCCTCGTCCACGGCGTGGTCGAAGAGGATCGAGATGGGCATGCCGGTGCCGACGGTCTGACCGTTGCTCGGGGTGTTGGTGAGCTTGTTGACCTTCTCGGCCTGCTGGGTGGTGAAGGTCGAGGTGGCGGAGGACTCCTTGCCCTTGCCGTTCTTGCCGCCCTTGGCGGTGGCCCGCACGGTGTAGGTGGTCTGCGGGCCCACCTTGCCGTCCGAGGTCCAGGAGGCGCCGTCGTCGGCCAGCCGGCCGGTGACCTTGTTCCCCTTGTCGTCCTTGACGTCGACGTCGGTGAGCCGGCCGCCGTCGGCCTTCACCGATATCGGCGCACCGAGCTTGACATCCTTCCCGTTGCCGGGACTGACGGTGACCTTGGCCTCGGGCCCGGCGTCGGCGGAGGAGCCGCCCGAGCAGGCGGAGAGGGCGAGGGAGCCGAGGAGGGCGGATGCCAGCAGAACGGTGCGGCGGCCCGGTCCGAGGTGCACGTTGAGACGACCTTTCTAGGGCATGTGACTGGGTGTCGGCAGCGACACGTAACTAGAGATGAACCGCACGCTTGGACGGTTGCACGCAGAAAGAAACATTTGTGTGCCGAGCGGCGCCGGGCGGCCGGGGCCGGCGCCTCACCCTGTGCTGGACGCGAAACGACGCCGACCGGCCGGCGAGTGCCGGCCGGTCGGGACGCGCCGACGCTCAGTGTGTGATGATCGCCGGGTCGCTCACGCCCGGCTCGCCGTTCTCGACGTGTCCGGCGAATCTCCGCAGGAAGGTGCCGTCCTGGTCGGAGACCACCGACAGGTCGTACCAGCGCTTGCTGCGGCGCAGGTTCACGGTGTGGACCACGCGGCGGCCCGGGGCCACGGTGAACGTCTCCTTCTTGCCGTCGTAGGCGTTGGAGAGGGTGAGGCGGCAGGCGGTGGTGCCGGTGTTGGTCAGGGTCAGCTCGACGGCGCAGCCGCGGCCGGCATGCCGGGCCGTCACCTCGGGTCCGGCGGTGGTGCCGGATCCCCGGAAGGTGCGCAGGAAGCCGTTGGGGCCGTACACCGACAGGTCGTACACGCCCTTGGAGTAGGCGGTGTTCCAGGTGTCGGAGATGCTCTTGCCGGCCTCGGTGGTGTACGTCCAGGGGCCGTCCGCGCGGTTGCCGGAGGTGACGGTGAAGCAGGCGCCGGTCTCGGCCCCGCCGCTGAAGGTGAGGGTGAAGCGCCCGGTCGAGGGGGTCGCCGCGCCGTCGGTCAGCGGCGTGTAGCGCAGCGGGCGGGTGGGGCGGGAGCCGTTCTCCTGCTTGGGCAGGGAGGGGTTGGCGGGCGGCTTCGGTACGTAGTCGGGGTGGCGCTCGCGGTCCTTGGGCGCCCAGCCGGTGGTGTCCGGCAGCGCGGCGGGCCGCGTGTGCTGGAGCCGGAAGTCGAACGCCGAGGTGAGGTCGCCGCAGATGGCGCGGCGCCAGGGCGAGATGTGGGGTTCCCGCACGCCGAAGCGGCGCTCCATGAAGCGGATGACGGAGGTGTGGTCGAAGACCTCGGAGCAGACGAAGCCGCCGGTGCTCCAGGGGGAGACCACGATCATGGGCACCCGCTGGCCGAGGCCGTAGGGGCCGGCCCCGTAGTGGCCGTTGCCGGCGAAGACGTCGAGGGTGGTGTCCACGGTGGACAGGCCCTGGGCGGCGGAGGCGGGCGGGAAGGGCGGCGCGACGTGGTCGAAGTAGCCGTCGTTCTCGTCGTACGTGATGAAGAGTGCGGTCCTGCTCCACACCTCGGGGTTGGCGGTGAGGGCGTCCAGGACCTGGGAGATGTACCAGGCGCCGTAGTTCACGGGCCAGTTGGGGTGCTCGGAGAAGGCCTCGGGGGCGGCGATCCAGGATATCTGCGGCAGCTTGCCGGCCTTGACGTCGGCCTTGAGGACGTCGAAGTAGCCGTCGCCCTTCTTGACGTTCGTGCCGGTGCGGGCCTTGTCGTAGAGGGGGTCGCCGGGTTGGGCGTTGCGGTAGTTGTCGAAGTAGAGGAGGGAGTTGTCGCCGTAGTTGCCGCGGTAGGCGTCGTTGATCCAGCCCCAGGAGCCGGCCTTGTCCAGGCCGTCGCCGACGTCCTGGTAGATCTTCCAGGAGATGCCGGCCTTCTCCAGCCGCTCGGGGTAGGTGGTCCAGGAGTAGCCGGCCTCCTCGTTGCCGAGGACGGGGCCGCCGCCCTGGCCGTCGTTGCCGGTGTGGCCGGTCCACAGGTAGTAGCGGTTGGGGTCGGTGGCTCCGATGAAGGAGCAGTGGTAGGCGTCGCAGACGGTGAAGGCGTCCGCCAGGGCGTAGTGGAAGGGGATGTCCTCGCGGGTGAGGTAGGCCATGGTGCCCGCGGACTTGGCGGGGATCCACTGGTCGTACTTGCCGTGGTTCCAGGCCTTGTGGCCGCCGGCCCAGTCGTGGTTGAGGCCGGCGATGAACTGCATGCCGAGGTCCGCGGCCTCGGGGCGGTACGGCAGGACGTCCTTGGCGCCGTCCGGCTGGTGCCAGACCGACTTGCCCGTGCCCAGGGTCATCGGGCGCGGGTCGCCGAAGCCGCGGACGCCCTTCAGCGAGCCGAAGTAGTGGTCGAAGGACCGGTTCTCCTGCATCAGCACGACGATGTGCTCGACGTCGTCGATGGTGCCGGAGCGCCGCCGGGCCGGGATGGCCGCGGCGCGGTCGATGCTGTTCGACAGGGCCGCGAAGCCCGCGGTCGCGCCCGCGATCTGGAGGAAGCGCCGCCGGTTGAGTTCAGCCATGGGTGAGGGACCTCGTGGGGTGTGAGGACTGGTACCGCAGAGGATCCAAGAGCACCCAGAGCCGGGGAAGGCCTGGTATCGGCCGTGTGAAGCGGCGTGGTACGTGTGGCGAACACGCCGACGGCCCGGACCGTCGGCGTGGTGCCGACGGGCCGGGCCGTCGTGGTGCCGGGCCGCGAGGCCCGGACCTGCTCAGCGCGTGCTGTTGCGGAAGCCGATGACGACCGCGCCCCACCAGCAGATCTGCGAGATCAGCGCGGTGGCGCCGCCCCAGGCGAGGAGGCCGCGCCCGGGCGTGCCGTGCGCCTGCTCGGCCATGCGCTTGTTGAGGAGACCGGCCTGCAGCCCGTTGAGGGCCAGGACGAGCACCATCACCAGCTTGACCAGGGTGGGCGTGGCCGCCGGGTTGGGGTGCAGCAGCGTGCCGCTGAGGACGAGGCCCGCGAGGCCGGCCCAGATGGGGACGTGCAGCCGGCTCGTGCTGCCGATGGCCTCGGCGAGGGTGCAGCGGCCGGTCATCCACAGCAGCCCGTAGTAGTCGGCCACCAGGACGGCCCCGAAGCCCAGCACGAGCGAGGCGAGGTGGACGAAGAGGGCGACGGAGTGCAGGGAGGGGTCGGCCTGCAGGTGCAGGGAGATCCACACCGAGGCGGCCCAGCCGGCGCACAGCAGGCCCGCGGCGCCGACGACGGTCCACCAGGAGTCGTACAGGCCCATCGGGCGGGCGTGCCGGGCACCTCGGGGCACCGCGCGGGGCATGGGCACGAGGTGGGGCGCCCGGGGCGCTCTGGACGGGGACACGATGGACAGGGGCGGTTCCGGCGACAGAGCGGACACGGGTTCTCCCAACACGCCTACAAAGGGCAAGTTCTTTCTCGAAAAGGTGGTGCGCCTTTCATTTCCGCAGCCCTTTCCCGGGGTCCGGATTGCGGACGGGAACGGCCTGCAAGGCGCCCAATAACCTGAACATTCATTCGGCGAAATGGCAAGTTTCCCAGGTCAGAGGCCGAATTACGGAGAAATTCGATCAATGGAAATCCGACGGAAGTCACATTCCTGCAAAGACTTACGTTGCCCTGGGCAAACAAAAACCGCCCCCGGCGGCTCCCGCCCGGATTTCTCCGGGAGGGACGCCGCCGGGGGCGGTCGTCGGACCGTGGTGGCCCGGTGGTGACTAGGCGGTCTCCGCCTGCTTCAGCTCGGCCTCGCGCCGGGTCCTGGCGACCCGACCGCGGACCAGGAACCAGCCGCCGACCAGCGCCGCCACGATGAGCGGCAGGCACATCACAGTGGTGCGGCTGGCGCCCTCGTCGGACGCCATGATGCCCAGCACACCGGCCAGGAAGACCAGCGTGACGATCTGGGTGTACGGGGCCCAGGGCAGCTTGTAGCCGGGGCGGGTGACCCGGCCGTCCTTCGAGCGCTTCCAGAAGAGCAGGGAGCAGACCATGATCATGCCCCAGGTGCCGATGATGCCGATCGCGGCGAAGTTCAGCACGATCTCGAAGGCGTCCGCCGGGACGACGAAGTTCAGGCCGACGCCCAGCACGCAGAAGAACGCGGTGAGCAGGATGCCGCCGTAGGGCACCTGGCCCTTGTTCATCAGGCCGGTGAACTTCGGCGCGGAGCCCGACATGGCCATCGAGCGCAGGATGCGGCCGGTGGAGTACAGGCCCGAGTTCAGACTGGAGAGCGCCGCGGTGAGGACGACGAGGTTCATCACGCCGGCCGCGTACGGGACACCGATCTTGGACAGGACGGTGACGAAGGGGCTCTCGCCGGCGTGGTAGGCGGTGTAGGGCAGCAGCACCGCGAGCAGGATGACCGAGCCGACGTAGAAGAGGCCGACACGCCACATGATCGAGTTGATCGCCTTCGGCATGATCTTCTCGGGGTTCTTGGTCTCGCCCGCCGCGACACCGCACAGCTCGACGGAGGCGTAGGCGAAGACGACGCCCTGGATGACCATCAGCATCGGCATCACGCCGGTCGGGAAGATGCCGCCGTGGTCGAGGATGTTGGACAGACCCGGGGTGGTGTCGCCGACCTTGTGGCCGCTGGACAGCAGGAAGATGCCGACGACCATGAAGATGGTGATCGCGGCGACCTTGATGATCGCGAACCAGAACTCCATCTCGCCGAAGTACTTCACCGAGATCAGGTTCACGGTGAGCACGACCGCGAGGGCGATCAGCGCGAGGATCCACTGCGGGATGTCGCTGAACATGCTCCAGTAGTGGGTGTACGTGGCCACGGCCGTGATGTCGGCGATGCCGGTGGTGGCCCAGTTCAGGAAGTACAGCCAGCCGGCCGTGTAGGCGCCCTTCTCGCCCATGAACTCACGGGCGTAGGAGACGAAGGCGCCGGAGGACGGGCGGTAGAGGACGAGCTCGCCCAGGGCCCGGACGACGAAGAAGGCGAAGAGGCCGCAGACGGCGTACGCGATGAAGAGGGAGGGTCCCGCGTTCGCGAGACGGCCGCCGGCGCCGAGGAAGAGGCCGGTGCCTATCGCGCCGCCGATGGCAATCATGTTGACGTGGCGGGACTTGAGGTCCTTGCTGTAGCCCGCGTCGCCGGCGTCGACGTGCGAGGACGCGGCCGCCGGAGCGGAAACGCCGGGCGGGGTGTCGGCCGCAGTGAGGGTGCGGTCACTCATGTGGTTCTTCGCCTTCGTTGAGGGGGGCAGGACCGGACCGCACGACATCGTGGGGATGTTTTTCCGTGCGCTCGGGAGGGGCCGCGACGTGCGCGGCCCGCCCCGGCACCGTCGAGGATCACCTCGGCGGTGGCCCGGGCACCCGGGATCTCCGGCTGGCGACGCCGGCCCGGGGAGCTTCAGAAGGTGTGGGGGGATGGGTCAGGCGATGTGCAGTAACCCGTGCCCCGTGCGACCGGCCGGGCCGTGCGGAGCGGACGCCCCACGGCATGACGCAACGCCGCGACCGCGACGCCGGGGCGTCGTCCGGTGCGCGGCGCTCCGCCGGCGGTCGAACACGTTCATGCCGTGAATGGTGAGAGGCGCGCCATGATGTCGTCAAGGGTTTACAGAAACTTGACATCTGCGCTCGTCCACGCTAATCGCGCCTGATCACGGGGTGCGTCAGTGGCCCCCGGAGCCGTTGCCGCTGATGATCGGGATCTCGTCGAGCAGGTGCGAGAGCGGGTCGTCGCCGTCGACGATCACCGAGTTCTCCACGCACTGCTGCTGTTGCTGCGAGGTGAGGATCGGCACGTCCTGCAGTCCGACGTTGGTCAGCAGCAGGGACTGGATGCCGACCTTGCCCAGCCCGACGCAGAGCTTGTCGAGGCTGCCCTGCACGGCGGTCATCTGCGGGCTCCCCTCGCCGCCCGTGACGGTCTTGCCGTAGGTCGCCGTGGTCCCGTTGCCGTTCACGACCCTGCCGCCGTCCCCCGCCGCGGCGGCCGGTGCGGCGGG
>KL569480.1:0-386 GCA_000715685.1 Streptomyces lilacinus | reverse complement strand
CTGCCGTGGCCGTGAGGGCGACAGTCGTGAATACCTTCTGGAGCACGGCCGCGGCCCTGCCTTTCGTTCTGCGCCTTTCTCCCGGACGGGAGGCGACCTGAGTAACTCCGACATCTCGGAGAAGTTCCGAAGTCTCACTCATTCGCACGGCGAGGCTTCGCCCCGCACCCCGTGGCGCCCGTACGGCGCGCCCGAATCATCAAAAATGCCTGCCTTTTGAGACTTTGTTCATACTCTGTGACAGTGCTACTGCATCGGCCCCAGCGGACCTTCTCGGTGAGAAACGCCTACGGCACGCCCCGCCGCGCCGTGGGCATGCTCGTACTGCTGTGCCTCGTGGCGCTCGCCGCCGCCGTGGGCGGCCACGGGGCTGTCTCTTATACACA
>KL569479.1:46838-49505 GCA_000715685.1 Streptomyces lilacinus | reverse complement strand
GAGATGTGTATAAGAGACAGGCCTTGGCCGGCAGCGTGATCAGCAGCCCGCGATCGCGCAGCTTCCGGATGGCCCGACGGGCCGTGCCGATGGCCACGCCGTATTGCTGGGCCAGATCACGTTCTCCCGGCAGTCGGGCACCCAGACCCAACGCGCCAGCCCCGATCAGACCAGCCACATAGTCAGCCACTTGCATGTAGACGTAAGCCGCCCGGTTCGGGTCGACCGGCGATGCACCCTGCGCGTCTGCCATGCGGGCAACATAGAGCAGCGCGCCCTGCCTCGCGGCTACTTGTTCTGCGCCGCCACGAAGGAGCCCATGCCGGGGGTGGTGACGATCAGGCCGTCTTTCCGCAGGGCGGCAGTCACCTTGCGCACAGTCGTTCGCGCAACACCGAATTCCTGCTCCATCCGCACCTCGGAGATGAGGTGGTTCGGCGGATATTCGCCGTCCGCGATGCGCTTCCGGATCACATCGGCGATCTGCATCCACTTCGGCCGTGTCGGGTCAAACTCCATCACGGCGCTGACTGTAAGCAGGGGTATGCAACCGAACATAGAGCCTACTCTAGTCAGCTAGGTGTAGACAGGGCACTGCAGGGGGCTCTAGGGTGAGCGCACTGAAACCCCGGCGGCTGCAGGAACAGCCCCGGGGCATGGCCATCAGCCGAATAGGAGCTGACGACATGAAAGAGCGTATCGCCCGACTCCTCGGGTGGACGAGGGCACTGTCCGCGGGAATCGCACCCGCCCCTCAGCCCCAACCCGCCATCATCCCCCTGCCGCACACCAGCGCCAGCGGACCCCAACCCCCCGCGCCGGAGTGCACCTGCCCGCCCACGCCCCCGCCGGGGGCCTTCGTCGTCGACATGCGCCTCGGTCGGCTCGGGCAAGTCGTCGGCCACGAAGGCTCCCGGCTGAGGCTGCGCCCGCCCGCCGGCGGCCCGGCGTGGGAGGTCGAGCGCGACGTCGTACGGGCCGTCACCGACGCCGAGCGGCTCAGCGCCAAGGTCCGGGTGGTCAACGCGCGCGGCAGGTGGGGCAAGTGACCGTTCCGAACCCCCCACTCGGCACCATCGCCGTGGACACCTTCACCAACGCCGTAGGAGCCGTCATCGAGTCCGCCAACGGCCTCGTCCGCCTCCAGCACCCCAACGGCTGCAGTTGGAAGGCCTACGCCACCAACCTCCGCCCACCCGGACCAGGGGAAACGCGCCGGTACGAGGCAGCCGAGCGCACCTGGGCGCACCTCGGTCCGGCGCGCCGCGTAACGGATGGGCAATGTCGAGAACAAGCCATCCGCCCACTGCCATCATGAACATCCTCATGCTTCATGCGAATGGCCGGGGGGCGTCACATGAGTACCGGGAGCGGAGCCGGCGGCAGCGGGGGCGCTGAGTCCGGCGGCGGATCGCCCGCGCGCAGGAGCATCTTCCGCTCGCAGACGTTCATCGGGTGGGTCGGTGTCGCGGCCGCCGTCGCCGTAGGCATCATCCCCCTGGTGCTCCAGGACAAGAAGGACGACAAGTCCGCCGACCCACCCCCGCCCGCCCCCACCGCGATATCCACGCTCCCTTCGCCCCCCTCCCCTTCCAGCCCGCCCGACGACGTCGTCGTCACCTCGTCCCCCTCCACACCCCCGGTCACGCGCACCCCCAGCGCGACCAGCACCCCCAGCAGCACTCCCGGCAGCACCCCCAACAGCACTCCCAGCGGCAGCGGCATCCACGCCCTGGACAACGCCATGACCGGCGTCTACGACATCGAGGTCCCGCACCGGCACTACCTCGACATCGACGCCCAGGCGATTTCCGACACCCCGAATCGCGCCCACGACCTGGACTTCTTCTCCGGCTGGATTCGGCGGACCGTCCCGGGCGGCGATCAGGGCACCTCTCCCCTGGTCGAGATCGGCGTAATCGACGACGCGAACGTGCCCAAGTGCGCGACGCGGTCCCGCCGCATCGCCGACACCATGTTTCTCGGCACGATGAAGGAGACCCAGAGCCTCTGCGTCCTGACCAGCGAGCGCCGTTGGGCCCTGCTGCAGGTCGCGGACGCCACCGTGCCGGAGGGTGGCGCGGTGGCCGGAGGGTCGGTCGTCTTCCACATCGGGTTCCTCAAGAACCCGTAGCGCCAACACGCCCCGGCACCCTTGCCCCGCCGCTCCCCAGCGCGTTGGCTAAGGCCCCATGGAGTACACGCAGCTCGGACGTACGGGGCTCAGGGTCAGCCGGATCGTGCTCGGGACGATGAACTTCGGGCCCCAGACCGATCTGGACGACAGCCACACGATCATGGATGCCGCGCTCGACGCGGGGATCAACTTCTTCGACACCGCCAACGTCTACGGCTGGGGCGAGAACAAGGGCCGTACGGAAAGCATCATCGGCAGCTGGTTCGCCCGGGGCGGCGGGCGGCGGGAGAAAGTGGTCGTCGCGACCAAGGGGTTCGGCGGCATGAACGCGCAGGGAGAGCCGTGGCCCAACGAGGACCGGCTCTCCGCGCTCAACATCAGGCGGTCCGTCGAGGGCAGCCTCAAGCGGCTCGGCACGGACCACATCGACGTCTACCAGTTCCACCACGTGGACCGCGCCACGCCGTGGGACGAGATCTGGCAGGCGATGGACGTCCTCGTCCAGCAGGGCAAGATGCTCTACGTCGGCT
>KL569479.1:39963-46556 GCA_000715685.1 Streptomyces lilacinus | reverse complement strand
CCTGGTCAGCGAGCAGTGCTTGTACAACCTCGCCGAGCGGCGGGCCGAGATGGAGGTGATCCCGGCCGCGCGGGCGTACGGGCTCGGGGTCATCCCCTGGTCGCCGCTGAGCGGCGGGCTGCTCGGCGGGGCGATCAAGAAGGCGGCCGCGACCGGGCGCTCGGCGGAGGCGCTGGCGAACACCAAGCTCCGCGAGCAGGTCCAGGCGTACGAGGACCTGGTCGACAAGTACGAGCTCGTGCCCGGCGAGGTGGCCCTGGCCTGGCTGCTCGCGCAGCCGGGGGTGACCGGGCCGATCGTCGGACCGCGAACGGTCGAGCAGTTGGAGTCGGCCCTGCGCGCCGCGGAGTTGACGCTTCCGGTGGAGCTTCTCACTGCGCTCGACGCCGTCTTCCCCGGGCCCGGTCCGTCACCCGAGGCCTTCGCCTGGTGACCCTGCAGGGCAGCAATCACATCATCCGCAGCATCTCCCGGCCCCCCGTCCTGACGAAGCGGAGCACCAGCACCCCCGCCAGCACCAGGAACGCCACGTTCAGGAACGTCGTGTAGTTCCAGCTCACCCCCTCCATCGGCACCTTCGCGTCCGCCTGGTCCGGGATCAGCCCGAGGCCGCCGAAGGCGAGCTCCACCGCGTACCCGGCGATCACCATGGCGACGTAGAAGGTGCCGAGGAGGAAGAGCGCGACCTTGCCCCCGTAGTACTTCCGGTAGATCGCGAGGATCGGGAGGATCAGCAGGTCGGCGAAGATGAACGCCACCACTCCCCCGAAGCTGATGCCGCCCTTCCACAGCACGACCGCCAGCGGCACGTTCCCGATCGAGCACACGAACGACACGATCGCCACGAGCGGCCCCACCACCGGGCCCCACAGCTTCGCCGCCACCGGGTGGCCCTCGAAGAAGAACGCCTGCCAGAAGGATTCCGGCACCCACGCCGCGATCGCACCGGCGATCAGCAGGCCGAGGACCAGGTCGCGCAGGACGGCGGCCCACTCCATGACGAAGACGTGGGACGTGGCCGTGAAGCCCTCGCGGGACAGGACCCGGCGGACGAGCGAGCCCGGCTCTCCCACGGACATGTCCATCGCCGCGTGGCCCTCCATGGCCCCCGCCACACCCCGCTCCGCCTGCTGCCTCGCCCGGCGCAGCAGCCCCTCCCGCAGCAGCAGCCGGAAGAGCACCGCCAGCACCGCGATCATCACGAAGCCCCCGGCGAACTCGGCCGCCGTGAACTGCCAGCCCATCAGCAGGGCCAGGATCACCCCCAGCTCGACCACCAGATTGGTCGAGGCGATCTCGAAGGCCATCGCGGCCGTGAAGTGCGCGCCCTTGACGAACAGCGAGCGGGCCAGCGCCACCGCCGCGTACGAGCAGGAGGACGAGGCCACCCCGAGGCCGGCCGCCGCGGCGAGGGAGCGGGGACGGTCGTCGCCGAGCAGGGCGACGACGGCGGACCTGCGCACCACGGCCTGGACGACGGCGGACAGCGCGAAGCCCAGGACCAGCGCCCAGGTGATCTCCCAGGCCATGGCACCGGCGAGGGCCAGGGCGTGAGCAAGGGCGTGCAGCACCCGGGACCGCCTTCCGCCAGCCTTGACCGGCGTACCGGCCGGCCCTTACTGGCGTACCAGCATGCCGGAGCCCCGCCTCACTTCACCGCCGCCACCACGGCGACGACGACGAGCATCACGGCGAGCGCACCGGTCATGATCCGGTTCCTGGTCTTCGGGTCCACCCGTCGAGCGTAACCCGGCCCGGTCAGTCGACCCGCCGGGTGCCCAGGGGCCAGGACGTCACGGTCTCGTAGCGGGGGCGCTCGCCGGGGACGCCGGAGGTGGGCAGGTGGCTGCGTACGAGCTCCACGCGCTCGGCCCACCACTTGCGCCCCCGGAACTCCGCCAGCTCCTCCGCGTACGGGCGGAGGTTCACGTGGCCGGTCGTCCGGGCGAGGGTGAGGTGGGCGCGGAAGGGCTTGGTGTCGGACATGCGCACGCCGGCCCGCCGGGCGCCGGCGACGGTGGAGCGGGCGAGGGCGCCGAGGGTCTCCAGGGAGCCGGTCGCCCCGACCCACAGGATCCGGTCGCCGAACCGCCCGCCCCCGGCGAAGCGCAGCTCGTGCACCGGATGCCGGTGGGCGGCGCGGGCGAGGCGCTCGTCCAGCTCCGGGAGCAGGGCCTCGTCGACCTCGCCGAGGAAGGCGAGCGTGAAGTGCCACAGGGCCGGCTCGGTCCAGCGCAGGCGGCCGTGCCGGTCGGGCAGGGCGGCGCGCAATTGCGCGACCTCGGCCGCCAGTTCGTCGATCGCGGGTTCGGGAGGGACCACCGCGGCGAACAGTCGCATACTCCCAGTCTCCCCCAGATGACCATCGAGATCGGGAAGGGCGGGGCCGACGACGTCCCCGCGATACTCGGTCCCCGCGATACTCGGTCCCCGCGACACTCGCGATGCTCGACGGCGCCGTCGCCCGGCTCGCCGCCCACGGCCGTACGGGCCGGTGAATGCCCCGGGGCCCGCGCCGCGCGCGGGCCCCGGGCACACGTCACGCCGCGACCGTCACCTCGCTCGGGCGAGCGGCCGGTTCCCTCGGCACGAACGCCACGTGCCGGTGCCCGCGCCGCAGGTCGATGCGCAGGCGCAGGCCGCCCGCGCGGGCCAGCGCGAGGCCCACGGCCGTCGCCGCCAGCGCGGAGACGGCACCGCCGGCCAGGAAGCCGGTCCGCGGGCCGTACGCGTCCGTGATCCAGCCGACCAGGGGCGCGCCCAGCGGCGTACCGCCCATGAAGACCATCATGAACAGGCTCATCACCCGGCCGCGCAGGGCCGGGTCGGAGGCCAGCTGAAGGCTCGAGTTGGCGGTCACGTTGATCGTCAGGCCGCACATGCCGATCGGCACGAGCAGCAGCGCGAAGACCCAGAACGAGGGCGCCAGGGCCGCCGTGATCTCCAGCAGCCCGAAGGCCCCCGCCGCGCCGATCAGCAGCCGCATCCGGGAGCTGCCCCGGCGCGCGGCGAGCAGGGCGCCCACCAGCGAACCGGCCGCCATCAGGGTGTTGAGCAGGCCGTACGTGCTGGCGTCGGCGTGGAAGACGTCGTTGACGTACGCGGTCAGCCAGATCGGGAAGTTGAAGCCGAAGGTGCCGATGAAGCCGACCAGCACGATCGGCCAGATCAGCTCCGGGCGCCCGGCGACGTAAGCCAGGCCCTCCCGCAGCTGGCCCTTGCCGCGCGGGGCGCGGTCGACCTTGTGCAGTTCGCTCGTGCGCATCAGCAACAGTCCGGCGATGGGCGCCGCGAACGACAGTCCGTTCGCCAGGAACGCCCAGCCGCTGCCCACCGCGGTGATCAGCACACCGGCGACGGCGGGGCCGACGAGGCGGGCGGACTGGAAGTTGGCGGAGTTGAGGCTGACGGCGTTGCGCAGGTCGGCCGGGCCGACCATCTCCACGACGAACGCCTGGCGGGCGGGGTTGTCGACGACGGTGACGAGACCGAGCGCCAGGGCGGTGAGGTAGACGTGCCAGACCTCGACCCGTCCGGTGAGGGTCAGCACGGCGAGGGCCAGACCGGTCACGCCCATCGCGGCCTGGGTCATCAGCAGGAGCCGCCGCTTGGGGCAGCGGTCGGCGATGACGCCGCCGTAGAGCCCGAGCAGCATCATGGGCAGGAACTGCAGGGCCGTGGTGATGCCGACGGCCGCGGAGGAGCCGGTGATGCTCAGGACCAGCCAGTCCTGGGCTATTCGCTGCATCCAGGTGCCCGTGTTGGACACGACCTGTCCGGCGGCGAAGAGCCGGTAGTTGCGGACCCTGAGCGAGCTGAAGGTGCCTCCCTTGGTGGGCAGGGAGGTCGTGCGTGTTTCGTTGCGGCGGTTCGGTGCGGGTGCGGAATCTGCTCCGGGTCCCGAACTCAAAGTGCGTTCGCCTCCTTCGTGTGCGCTTACATGTGCGCGAGTTTCTCCAGTACGGGCGCGGCGGCGCGCAGCGTCGCCCACTCGTCCTCGTCCAGCCGGCCGGCCAGCTCGGCCAGCCAGGCGTTGCGCTTGCGCCGGCTCTCCTCGAGCATGGCCTCGGCCAGCTCGGTCTGGCGGACCACCTTCTGGCGGCGGTCCTCGGGGTGCGGCTCCAGCCCGACCAGCCCCTTGCTCTCCAGCAGCGCCACGATGCGGGTCATCGACGGCGGCTGCACGTGCTCCTTGCGGGCGAGCTCGCCGGGCGTGGCCGAGCCACAGCGGGCGAGCGTCCCGAGGACCGACATCTCGGTCGGGCTGAGCGATTCGTCGACCCGCTGGTGCTTGAGCCTGCGGGACAGGCGCATCACACCGGAACGCAGGGCGTTGACGGCGGCGGTGTCGTCGGGAGTGCGGGACAGATCCGGCATGTTCTTTAGGTTAACTCATTACCTGAGCTAAGGAAAGTGCGACCGTTGGCCAGGGGTGTCGGGGGCGCGCGGCGGGGGCGCAGCGCTTCCCGGAAACGCGAAAGGCGCCGCCCTCGGACGTGGGTCCGGGGCGGCGCCTTTCAGCGGACGGTGCTACTTCACACCCAGCACCTGCTCGATCGGGTCGAGCAGGAAGTAGACGAGGAAGCACAGCCCGACCACGTTGAGCAGCCAGGGGATCTCGCGCGCCCGCTTGTCCGCGATGCGCAGCAGGATGAAGGCGAGGACACCGATGCCGATGCCGTTGGTGATCGAGTAGGTGAACGGCATGGAGATGATCGTCAAAAACGCGGGGATCGCGATCGTGAAGTCGCTCCAGTCGATCTCCTTGACGTTCGAGGCCATGATCAGGAAGCCCACGACGACCAGGGCGGGGGTCGCGGCCTGGGCGGGCACGACGGTGGCCAGCGGCGTGAAGACCAGCGCGAGCAGGAAGAGGCCGCCCGTCATCAGGTTGGCCAGGCCCGTCCGGGCGCCCTCGCCGACACCGGCCGTGGACTCCACGAAGCAGGTGTTGGCCGAGGCGGAACCCGCGCCGCCGGCGGCGACGGCGATGCCGTCGATCATGAGGATCTTGCCCATGTTGGGCAGCTGGCCGTTCTCGTCCGTCAGGCCGGCCTCCTCGCCGACGCCGATGATCGTGCCCATCGCGTCGAAGAAGCCGGACAGCAGCACGGTGAAGACGAAGAGGCACCCGGTGAGCAGGCCGACCTCATGGAAGCCGCCGAAGAGGCTGACGTCGCCGATGAGCCCGAAGTCGGGCGTGTCCACGATCTTGTCCGGCCAGGTCGGGACGGAGAGGCCCCAGCTCTTGCCGGGGACGTCGACCAGAGAGTTGATGACGATCGCGACGAACGTCATCGTGACGATCCCGATGAGGATCGCGCCCGGCGCCTTCCGCACGACCAGGATGAAGGTCAGTGCCAGCCCGACCACGAAGATCAGTACCGGCCAGCCCTGCAGCTGACCGCCCTGGCCGAGGCCGAGCGGCACGGTGGTGTGCGCGGCGTCGGGGTTGCGGGTGACGAAGCCGGAGTCCACGAGGCCGATCAGCGAGATGAACAGGCCGATGCCGATCGCGATCGCGCGCCGCAGTCCGCCCGGGATCGCGTCCATCACCCGCTGCCGCAGGCCGGAGGCGACCAGCACCATCAGCACCAGGCCGGCGAGCACGACCATGCCCATCGCGTCCGGCCAGCTCATCTTGGGCGCGAGCTGGAGCGAGACGACGGCGTTGATGCCGAGGCCGGCGGCGCAGGCGATGGGGACGTTGCCGATGGCGCCCATGAGGACGGTGGAGAGTCCGGCCATCAGCGCGGTGGCCGTGACCAGCTGACCATTGTCCAGCTGGTGACCGAACTTGTCCTGACCGGCCCCGAGGATGATCGGGTTCAGCACGATGATGTAGGCCATCGCAAAGAACGTGGCCAGCCCGCCGCGCATCTCGCGGGCGACCGACGAGCCCCGCTCGGATATCCGGAAGTACCGGTCGAGGGCGTTCTTCCCGGAGGCGGGCGGCTTGGGGGACGGCTGCTGGGCGTCGACCGCAGAGGTGGCCGAGGAGGGCATGCGGGACCTCAGTCGTACGGGCCTGGGGAGGCCGGGGAATCAAACAAAAGGATCTTGAAGTGGCACTTTTTGGATGATCAAACAAAAGCGACCAGTCAAATCCGGTTCGATTCAGTATGAATAAACAAAGCGAAATTGGCCATCTCCGCGCGTAGACCCCTACGGGAGAAGGGCTCCGCGAGGGGATCACCCGACGGACGCACTAGGCTGACGACCATGACGAAGTGGACACCCACGCACGAGGCGCCGGAGCCGCTGGAAGGGCCGGTCGTCGCGACGATCACCGGCGGCACGATCGTGTGGTTCGTCCTCTTCCTCGGGCAGCTGCCGTTTTATGGGTGGTTCCGGGATCAGGGGCTTCTGTGGTGGCTGTGGACGTGCCTTGCGGGGGGCGGGCTCGGGTTGATCGGCGTCTGGTACGTGCGCAAGCGTGACGCGGCGCTCAAGCGGCATGCCGCCGCGGGGCGCCCTGACGTTTCCGGCTGACCCGCCGTACGGGTTTCCCGCGCCTGGCGGCGCGGGGTAGCGGTGGTGCGGCCCGGTGGGCCTGTTTGTGCCCACCCTCCCCCAGCTACCGCTGGGAGGTG
>KL569479.1:35435-39715 GCA_000715685.1 Streptomyces lilacinus | reverse complement strand
GCCCCCAGCCCTGCGGAACGATTGCCCACAAACAGGCCCCCGGGCCACCCACCCGCTACCGTCAAACCATGAGCGATCCGCCGCCGGCCAAAGCCCGCGGGCTCAGTGCCCGCGAGGTTGCCGAGCGCGTGGCCCGCGGCGAGGTCAACGACGTCCCCGTCCGTTCCTCCCGCTCCACCGGCGACATCGTCCGGGCCAATGTCTTCACCCGCTTCAACGCCATCATCGGCGCCCTCTTCCTGATCATCCTCGTCGTCGGTCCCCTCCAGGACGGCCTCTTCGGCTTCGTGATCATCGCCAACACCGCGATCGGCATCGTCCAGGAACTCCGCGCCAAGAAGACCCTCGACTCCCTCGCCGTCATCGGCGAGGCCCGGCCCACGGTCCGGCGCGACGGCACCGCCGGCCCCGTCCCCACCGGCCGCATCGTGCTCGACGACGTCATCGAGCTCGGCCCCGGCGACAAGTGCGTCGTCGACGGCGAGGTGCTCGAGGCCGACGGCCTCGAGATCGACGAGTCGCTGCTCACCGGCGAGGCCGACCCCGTCCTCAAGCGGCCCGGCGACCCGGTCATGTCCGGTTCGTTCGTCGTCGCCGGCGCCGGCGCCTTCACCGCCACCAAGGTCGGCCGGGAGGCCTACGCCGCCCAGCTCGCGGAGGAGGCGTCCCGCTTCACCCTCGTCCACTCCGAGCTGCGCACCGGCATCAGCCTGATCCTCAAGTACGTGACGTGGATGATGATCCCGGCCGCCGTCGGCCTGGTCTTCAGCCAGCTGGTCGTCCAGGACCACGACTGGCGCGAGGCCGTCCGTCGCATGGTCGCCGGCATCGTGCCGATGGTGCCCGAGGGCCTCGTGCTGCTCACCTCGGTCGCCTTCGCCATCGGCGTCGTCCGGCTCGGCCGCAAGCAGTGCCTCGTCCAGGAACTGCCCGCCATCGAGGGCCTCGCCCGCGTCGACGTCGTCTGCCTCGACAAGACCGGCACCCTCACCGAGGGCGGCATGGACGTCGCCGAGCTGCGCCTGCTGCCCGACGGCCGGGCCGACGAACCGTACGTGCGTCAGGTGCTCGGCGCCCTCGGCGAGTCCGACCCCCGCCCCAACGCCAGCCTGCGGGCCGTCATCGACGCCTACCCCGACGGCACGGGCTGGCGCTGCACCGAGTCGCTGCCCTTCTCCTCCGCCCGCAAGTACAGCGGCGCCTCCCTCAACAGCCCCGACGCCGAGAGCAGCAACTGGCTCCTCGGCGCCCCCGACGTCCTGCTCCCCGAGGGCGCGGCGGCCCTGGCCGAGGTGGCGGACCTCAACGCCCGGGGGCTGCGCGTGCTGCTCCTGGCCCGCGCCGAGCGCGAGCTGGACGACCCGCGCGTCGCCGAGGGCATCCGGCCCACCGCCCTCGTCGTGCTCGCGCAGCGGCTGCGCTCCGACGCCGCGGACACCCTGCGCTACTTCGCCGAGCAGAACGTCTCCGCCAAGGTCATCTCCGGCGACAACGCGGTCTCCGTCGGCGCCGTCGCCGCGAAGCTGGCGCTGCCCGGCGCGGAGGCGCCCGTGGACGCGCGCCGGCTGCCCGCCGAGCGCGACCGGATGGCCGAGGCGCTCGACCGGGGCGCGGTCTTCGGCCGGGTCACCCCGCAGCAGAAGCGGGACATGGTCGGCGCCCTGCAGTCGCGCGGGCACACGGTCGCGATGACGGGCGACGGCGTCAACGACGTCCTCGCGCTCAAGGACGCCGACATCGGCGTCTCCATGGGTTCCGGCTCCGAGGCGACCCGGGCGGTCGCCCAGATCGTGCTGCTGAACAACAGCTTCGCCTCGCTCCCGTCCGTCGTCGCCGAGGGCCGGCGCGTCATCGGCAACATCACGCGCGTGGCGACGCTCTTCCTGACGAAGACCGTCTACTCCGTGCTGCTGGCCCTCCTCGTGGTCGCCACGCGCGTGCCGTACCCGTTCCTGCCGCGCCACCTCACGCTGCTGTCCACGCTGACGATCGGCGTCCCCGCCTTCTTCCTGGCGCTCGCGCCGAACAAGGAACGGGCCCGGCCCCACTTCGTACGCCGCGTCATGCGGTACGCGATCCCGGCCGGCCTCGTCGCGGGGCTGGCCACCTTCGCCGCGTACCTCCTGGCCCGCGTCCACTACACGGGCCCCGGCGCGCTCGAGGCCGAGACCAGCGCGGCCACGCTCACGCTTTTCCTGATCTCGCTGTGGGTGCTGGCGATCATCGCGCGCCCGTACACGTGGTGGCGCGTGGCGCTGGTGGGGGCGATGGGGGCCGGCTTCCTGATCGTGCTGATCACACCGGGGCTGCAGCACTTCTTCGCGCTGAAGCTGGTGGGGACGACGATGCCGTGGGCGGCCGTGGCCGTCGCCGCGCTGGCGGGGACGGCGCTGGAGTTCGCGTGGCGGTGGGTGGACCGGCGCTTCCCGGCGTAGCCGCGCCGACAAAGTCGACGCGAGCGGTCACATTCCTTCGTCGCCGAACGTCATGGCAGCAGAAGCACGCACGAGCGCACGAGCTTGGAGAAGTCATGACGTCACCCATCCTGGTCACCGGCGGTACGGGCACGCTCGGGCGCCACGTCGTACCGCTCCTGCGGAACGCCGGCCGCGAGGTGCGCGTCCTGAGCCGGAACGGCCGCCCGTCCGCCGACGGCGCCGCGGACGGCGTCGCGTACGTGACCGGTGACCTGCTCAAGGGCGAGGGCGTCGAGCACGCCGTGGCCGGGGCCGAGATCGTCCTGCACCTCGCGGGCGGCCCCAAGGGCGACGACGAGGCGACCCGGAACCTGGTGCGGGCCGCGAGGCGAGCCGGCGTGAAGCACCTCGTGTACATCTCGGTCATCGGCGCGGACCGGGTCCCGCTGGGCTACTTCGGGGCCAAGCTGGGCGCCGAGCGGGCCGTGGCCGAGTCCGGCCTGCCGTGGACGACGCTGCGCGCCGCGCAGTTCCACGACCTGATGCTGACCGTGATGGAGAAGATGACGAAGATGCCGGTGATGCCGGTGCCGGGCGGCGTCCGGCTCCAGCCGGTCGACTCGCGCGAGGTGGCGGCCCGTCTAGTCGACCTGACGCTCGGCGAACCAGCCGGCCTCGTGCCCGATCTGGCCGGCCCGAAGGTGTACGGGATGGCCGACCTGAGCCGCGCGTACCTTCGGGCACGCGGCAAGCGCCGGCCGATGCTGCCGGTCCGCATGCCGGGAAAGGCCGGCCGCGCGTACCGGGCCGGCGAGAACCTGTCCTTCGAGGGCGCCGCGGTGGGCGAGCGCACCTGGGAGGACTTCCTGGCGGAACGAGTGCGCTGAGGCGACTCGCGCCGAAGCGGCCGCGCCGCGCGGTCAGGCGCCCGGCGCCTTCTCGTCCTCCAGCAGGCCGCGAATCTGTTCGCGCAGCTCAGGCGTGTCCTCATGCTGATGCACGGACACGGCGTGCTCGGTGGCCGCGCGGAGGACTTCCTCCTCCTCGCCGGAGATCGTCAGCGTGCAGTGGGACTCACTGGGGTACTTGCGGCAGTCGGCTACTTTCCTGGTCATAGCGGCAACCTCCTACGACCAGGGTAGGCCGGACACCCTTCCCGCACGCCCCTAGTCGAACCACCGCGCCCGCGCCAGCTCCTCCGTCCGCGACGGGTCCTCCAGCAGGGCCGCCGCCTCGAAGCGGCGCGACCACGCGCCCGCCGCCCAGGCCAGGCCCGCCGCCAGGCCCTCCAGCGTGGCCGCGTGGAGCACGCCGTCGTCGGGGTTGAGCCGCCAGTCGAGCTCCACGCCGCCGACCACGAGCTCCTCGTGCTCGACGTACGTCGAGGGCGCGCCCGGCAGCAGCACCCGGACGCCTTCCGGCACCTCGCGCAGCTCCCCCTCGCCCGCCGGAACGGTCAGCGGGAACTCCTCGCTCAGCCGCCGCACCTGCAGCAGCTCGGCGAGGGCGGCGGCCCGGTCCGGGCGTACGGGCAGCAGCGGGTGGCCCGCCGCGAGGGGCGTCAGGTCGGGGGCGTCCGCGACCAGCGCGTCCGTCGCGTCGCCGAGCTGGACGTCGCCGTCCACCACGGCTCGTACGTCGTCGGGGACCGTCACGTCGTCCGGGTCCAGCTCCGCCAGGGCGCTGTAGAGGCCGTGCAGCTGCGCGGGGCTGACATGGGCGTCCTCGTCGGCCAGCCGGGCCAGCAGCTCCGCGGCGCCGCCCGGCTCGTCGAGCAGGGACGCGACCGAGGTGCGTACGCCCAGGGCGCGCAGCACCTGCTCGTCGGCCAGGTCGCCGGCGTCCGCGGCCTCGTACAGCCCC
>KL569479.1:33132-35116 GCA_000715685.1 Streptomyces lilacinus | reverse complement strand
GTCCAGGACGGGGTGGCCGCGCAGCCACCAGGCGGTGTAGGGGCGTACGGACTCGGTCGTGCCGTCCGGCAGGAGGACGCGGACGGGCGCGGTCAGGGCGTCGCGCAGCGGCGGGCGGGACAGCAGGGCGAGGGCCTGCGGCCAGGCGTCGTCGTCGACGAGGTCGAGGTCGCGGACGGCCACGATCTCGGTGGCGACGGGCGGTACGGGCGTGTCGGGGAAGCGGTCGAGGACGTCCTCGCACCACACGTCGACGGCGTCGAGGAGGCCGACGTCGTCGGGCTCGGCGAAGTCGCCGTCGCGCGGCTCGAGTTCGTCGGGGTCGAGGACGACGTCCGTCGCCCGGACGAGGGCGAAGTCGGCGAGGACGCCGACGGCGGTCAGGGGCTGCTCGCCCCAGTGCTCGGCGAGCCGGGCGTCGACGGCGGCGAGCTCACCGGGACGGATGACCTGCTCGAACGGGCTTCCGGGGTAGACGAGTTCACCGGCGGGAGCGAGCTCGCCGTCCTCGTCGGGGAGGGCGAGCGCGGCGAGCCACGGTTCGTCGCCGGGGGCGAGGTCGGCGTCGCGCACGAGGGCGAGGACGACCTCGGCGAGGGCCTCGCTGTCGAGCGCCTCCTCGTCGTCCCAGACCTCGTCGGCGTCGAGGGAGTTGGCGACCGCGGTCCTGACCTGCGGGGTCGTCAGGATCGCCCGGGGCGAGGACGGGGTCGCGCCGAGCTTCTCCAGCAGGGGGTGGGCCGCGTCGGGGTGGGCGACCTTCAGGCCCAGGCGGGAGAGGCGCTCCGAGCCGGTGGCGTCGGCGGCCGGGAGCAGCACCTGGCGGGGGCCGACGGCCGTGCGCCCGTCGGCGAGCGGCACGGGCAGGCCGGTGAGGCGGTCCGGGTCGACGCCGGCGAGGCTGTCGTAGAGCCGCCACCACCACGCGGCGTCGCGCTCGATGCCGGCGAGGCGGTCGATGACCTCGCCGAGGGAGACGCGGGCCACGCCGAGGGAGCGCAGCTCGGGGCGGCGCTCCAGCCCGGCGGGGAGCAGGGCGGGGAACAGCTCGGCCAGCACCGCGACGGTGTCCGCGCCCGCGCCCTCGACGATCTCGGCCTCGGCGGGCCGCAGGGCCAGCGGCGGCTCGGCCTCGGTCTCCTCGTGGAAGGGGTCTTCCCAGGTGTGCGTCTCGCCGGGCCCGGGGCGCTGGGTGGAGGCGTCCGGGCCCTCCGTCCAGGGGATGCCCTGGATGCCGCCGCCGGGCTCCTGCGTGATCGCCTGCGCGCCCACCGCGCTCGGCAGGAACGGCACGCGCGGGAGCCGCTCCAGCACCTGGCGGCGCAGTGCGGCGTCGACGGCGCCGGTGGCCAGGGGGGCCGGCACGAGGTCGAGGGTGCCGGTGGAGACCGGGCGCCAGTCGCGGAGCAGGTGGGTGTACGCCTCGGCCGCGCGCTCGGTGAGGAAGTCGGTGAGCGGGCCGGGCGCGGTGTGGCGCCGGGTCGGCTCGAGGGGGAAGCTCGCGATGAGCAGGGCCGGCAGGCCCAGGGGCTCGTCGGTCGGGGTCGGCGCGTGGACGACGGGCGCCGTGCGGGGGCGTACGGGTTCGCCGTCGGGACCCACGGGGACGGCCCAGGTGACGGACCAGTGGGGGCGGTGGCGCTCCTCGACCGGGCGGTCGGCGAGCAGCCGCGCGTCGAGGCCGCCGCCGGTGCGGGTCACCCGCCAGCGGGTGGTGGGTTCGCCGGCGCGGGCGGTGTCCTCGACGAGGGTGTACGGGCCCTCCGTGCGGCGGGTGAGGGTGCGGGGCGGCGCGTCCGGGGTCTCGACGACGATCTCGGTCAGGCCGGGGAGCGTGAGGAGCAGCGCGTCGTCGACGCCGGCGAGCAGACGCTCGGTCAGGTCCCGGGCGGCGGCGTCGCGCAGGGGGAGGACGACGACGGTGTCGTAGCCCTCGGGCGCGGAGCCCTCGGCGGGCAGCGGGAGCCGCAGGAGCGGGACGTGG
>KL569479.1:32242-32867 GCA_000715685.1 Streptomyces lilacinus | reverse complement strand
CCGAACCGGCCGACGGCGGCGCGCCCCTCCTCGGCCTCGTCCTCCCGCTTGGCGGAGGCCCGCAGCGTGGACAGCGAGCCGACGCCGGCGGCGTCGAGGGGGGCGCCGGTGTTGGCGGCGACGAGGGTGGCGGGGGTCCCGGTGCCGGCGTCGGCGGGGTGCAGGGTGAGCCGGAGGCGGCCGGGGACGCCGCCGCGGGCGGCGGCGTCGGCGGCGTTCTGAGCGAGCTCCACGACGAGGCGGTCGCGGTAGCCGCCGAGGGCGAGGTCCTCCTCGGCGTTGGCGTCCTCACGGAAGCGGGCGGGCGAGGCGACCCACGAGTCCAGCACACCACGCCGCGTCCGCGCGGTCCCGAACGGATCCATCACGTCTGCTCGTCTCCCCTGCCAGTGGTTGGTCTGGGGCGACCGTACCGTGGGCGCGGCTCACGGGGTCGAGGCGGGACGGGTGACGGTTCCGAGTGATCGGGCGGGAGGGTGGGCGAATCCCGCGCCGAAGGCGCGGGCACCACCCACCGGCGGGCAGCCGGAAACGTCAGGAGTGCCCGAGATCCTCCGCCGACTCCTCGCCCTCCGGACGAGCGGGGCGCAGCGACAGCTCGTCGACAAGCGTCTCGTCAACGACC
>KL569479.1:28800-31971 GCA_000715685.1 Streptomyces lilacinus | reverse complement strand
TCGACAAGCGTCTCGTCAACGACCGGCGGCGCCGGCCGCGGCGGCTTCGGCATGACCGCCGCCTCCGAGTGCCCCCCGCACCCGTACGACAGCGACACGACGTGCCCGTCCGCCGGCCCGAACTCGTTCGCGCAGACCCCGAACGCCTGCCCGAGGGAGCCCCCGATCGGCACGAGGAAGCCGCAGGTGACGCAGGACGCCGGCGCCGCCTGGGCCATCGGCGTCTTGGCGCCGTGGGACTCGTCCCAGCGGTCGGCGGCCGTGTGCAGACCGTAGCGGGACAGGACCCGGGCGCGACGCATGCCGAGCTCCTCGGCGAGCGCCGTGATGGAGCCGCGCTCCGGCGCGGTCGGCTGGGCCGACGGCGGGCCCGCGGTGACGTCCGCGTCCTCGGCCTCGGCCAGCTCGACCATCTCCTCGGAGACCGCCGAGTTCGGCGGGGGCACCTCCGCGCCGGTCCAGCCGGGCTCGAGCCGCAGGTCGTCGGCCTCGGTGGGCAGCAGGTCGCCGGGGCCCATGTCGCCGGGGCGCAGCCGCTCGCTCCAGGGCACCCATTCGGGGGCGAGGAGGGCGTCGGGGCCGGGCAGCAGGACGGTCTCGTCGAGGGTGACGACCTTGGCGCGGGAGGCGCGGGCGACGGTGACGGCCCAGCGCCAGCCGCGGTAGCCGGGGTCCTCGCAGGTGAAGTAGTGCGTGACGACGCGGTCCCCGTCGGCGGTGACCTCGACGTGGTCGCCGACCCGGCCCGGCAGCGCGGCCTCCTCGGCGGCCGCCCGGGCGAGTTCGACCGCCTCGGCGCACAGGCGGTCCGGGGTACGGCTTCGCATCGCAGCACTCACAAGAATCGATTCTCTCTTCCACGCCGTCTCACGAGTGCGCCAGCCGAACGCGGTCGGGGCGGCGGACGGAGCGGACCGTTGGGCCGCGTCGACGTCCGCGCCCGAACGGCCTCGGGCGCACCTGTCACCACCCATTCTGCGGGATCGGGACTCGGGGTGCGGCCAAAGCGACGGCCGGTGGCGCGCTACGCACGCTACCCCGCGCGGCCGCCCGGGGGATACCCGGGCGTCGGCGAGCCCCCGGGCGCGCCCTGCGGAAGCGCCGAAAGTGCCCTGGGCGGTGCCAGTTGGGGCAGTATGGCGTGGTGGGAGCCATCCGGTCGGCCGAGGGCGGTCCGCTGCGCCGTACGGCCCGGAGCGCCGGGCACGTGCTGCGCGCCCCTTTTCGGGGAGCCGCCCGGGGCGTCCGGCGGGCCACGCACGCGCACGGTGCGGGCGAGTCGGGGCTGGGCAAGCTGATCGAGCTGCACGCGGTGAATTCCGCGGGCGACGTGTTGATCACCATCGCGCTGGCCTCGACGGTGTTCTTCTCGGTGCCCACGGACCAGGCGCGCGGCCGGGTGGCGCTGTACCTGGCGGTGACGATGGCGCCCTTCACGCTGCTGGCGCCGGTGATCGGCCCCCTGCTGGACCGGGTGCCGCACGGCCGGCGGGCGGCGATGGCGTGCGCGATGCTGACGCGGGCGGTGCTGGCGCTGACGATGTCGGGCGCGGTGGCGAGCGGCGGCCTGGAGCTGTATCCGGCGGCGCTGGGCGTGCTGGTGGCGTCGAAGGCGTACGGGGTGGTGCGCTCGGCCGTGGTGCCGCGGCTGCTGCCGCCGCGGATCGCGCTGGTGAAGGCGAATTCCCGGGTGACGCTGGGGGGCCTGCTGGCCACGGGCCTGGCCGCCCCGGTGGGGGCGGCGCTGCATCAGGTGGGGCCGGAGTGGCCGCTGTACGGGGCGTGCCTGGTGTTCTGTTCGGGTACGTACCTGTCGTTGTCGTTGCCGCACAAGGTGGACTCCGCGAAGGGCGAGGCGCGGGCGCGGCTCACGTCGCCGGAGCACCGGACGCGGGGGCGGGGCCGCGGGCGGCAGCGGCCGGGGCTGCGGACGGTGGGCGCGTCGGTGCTGCACGGCCTGCAGGCGAACGGCGCCCTGCGCATGCTGTCGGGGTTCCTGACGTTCTTCCTGGCGTTCCTGCTGCGGGTGCGTCCGCTGGACGGGCTGGGCCCGGCCTTCTCCCTGGGCGTGGTCGCGGTCGCGGCGGGCGGCGGGAACGCCCTGGGGACGGCCATGGGGGCGCTGCTGCGGGCGCGGGGGCCGGAGAAGATGATCGCCCTGGTGCTGACGGTGACGCTGGGGACGACGATCGTGACCGCGGTGCTCTACAACGCCTTCTTCGTGGTCCTCGTCGCGGCCGTCGCCGGGATCTCGCAGGCGCTGGGCAAGCAGTCGCTGGACTCGCTCATCCAGCGGGACGTGCCGGAGGAGGTGCGGACCTCGGCATTCGCCCGTTCGGAGACAGCGCTGCAGATGTGCTGGGTGGTCGGCGGGGCGATCGGGATCCTGCTGCCGCTCAACGGCGTGGTGGGCATGTCGGTGGCCGCGGCGTTCCTGGCGCTGGGTGCCCTCACTGCCGTACGGGGGCTGCTGGCGGCGGCCCGGCGCGGCTCGCCGCACCCGCGCGTGGCCTGAGCGAACGGGCCCGATAGCCTGCCCGCATGACCGCTGCGATTATCCGGGGCAAGCGCCGCCGCGCCGCTGCCGCCGTCGGTGCCGTGACCTTCGGGCTCGTCGCCCTTTCCGCCTGCGACAAGCCGACGCCGCTGGCGACCGTGACCGTGGGCTCGACCACGATCACCACCGAGGCCGCCTGCTACGACGAGGGCGAGGCGCTCGCCAACGAGAAGGTCGCCGCCTGCCTCAAGGAGAACGCGGGCAAGACCGTCAAGGCGTCCATGGAGGACAAGCTCCGCTTCGGCGTCGACCCGAAGATCGCGGACGAGGGCTGGACGATCTTCATCAACGGCCAGCCCGCCGAGCAGGAGCCGAACAAGAAGACCTACCGCACCATCCCGGCCAGCGCGTTCTTCGCCGGCGGCCAGGGCGCGGCGGCCTCCAAGACCCAGGTCAGCATCGTCGAGGTGGCCTCGGGCAAGGCGCTGGGCGTCTGGAACCTCACCGTCGAGCGCGAGTCCTGACCCCTTCGCGCATGCGGGTACTCGTCGTCGCCGCCGTCGCGGCGGAACGTGACGCCGTCACCGCCGCCGGGCCGCTCCCCGAGGAGCGCACGCTGCCCGGCGGCACCGTGCTGCACCGGCTGACGACCGGCGGCGCGGTCTACGACGTGC
>KL569479.1:25448-28572 GCA_000715685.1 Streptomyces lilacinus | reverse complement strand
GTCTACGACGTGCTGGCCGCCGGCGTCGGCCCGGCCGCCGCCGCGGCGGGCACCGCGACGGCCCTGACCGTCGCCGCGCTCGCCGGCGAGCCGTACGACCTGGCGATCTCGGCCGGCATCGCGGGCGGCTTCGCCCCGGCCGCGCCGGTGGGCGGCGTGGTGGTCGCCGAGCGGATCGTCGCGGCCGACCTGGGCGCCCAGGACCGCGAGGGCGGCTTCCTGCCCGTGGTCGAGCTGGGCTTCGGCACGAACGCCCACGAGGTGGCCGAGGAGCTCGTACGCACCGTGGCCCACGCGACCGGCGCGGTACGCGGCGACGTGCTCACCGTGGCGACTGTCTCTTATACACATCTATAAGAGACAGGGCATGGAGGGCTTCGGGGTCGCCGAGGCGGCCGCCGCCCACGGGGTGCCGGTGCTGGAGCTGCGCACCGTCTCCAACGCGGTGGGACCGCGCGACCGGGACGCCTGGCGCATCGGCGCGGCGCTGGGCGCGCTCACGACGGCCTTCGGCGAGCTGTTTTCCGCATGGTCCGAGCGAGCGGAGGTCTCCTGATGGCCCTGAAGATGGCCTATTCGCCCTGTCCCAACGACACGTTCGTCTTCCACGCCTGGGCGCACGGCCGCGTCCCCGGGGCGCCGGACATCGACGTGACGTTCGCGGACATCGACATCACCAACGGGATGGCCGAGCGCGGCGAGTTCGACGTCCTCAAGGTCTCCTACGCCGTGCTGCCGTGGGTCCTGGACGAGTACGCGCTGCTGCCCTGCGGCGGTGCGCTCGGCCGGGGCTGCGGGCCGCTGGTGCTGACGAAGGAGGCGGCGGCGCCGGCCGATCTGGCCGGGAAGACCGTCGCGGTGCCCAGCGAGCGGTCGACCGCCTACCTGCTGTTCCGGCTGTGGGCGGCGGCCGAGGTGCCGGGCGGCGTGGGCGAGGTCGTCGTCCTGCCGTTCCACGAGATCATGCCGGCGGTGCGCGACGGCAAGGTGGACGCCGGCCTGGTCATCCACGAGGCCCGCTTCACCTACCGGGACTACGGCCTCCAGTGCCTGGCCGACATGGGCGCGCACTGGGAGGACACCACCGGGCTGCCCATCCCGCTCGGCGCGATCATCGCCAAGCGGTCGCTGGGCGAACAAAAGCTGCGGGAGCTGGCCGAGGCGGCGCGCACGTCGGTGCGGATGGCCTGGGACGACCCGACGGCGTCGCGGCCGTACGTGCTCGAGCACGCGCAGGAGATGGACCCGGCCGTCGCGGACCAGCACATCGGGCTGTACGTCAACGAGTTCACGGCCGGGCTCGGGGAGGCCGGCTACGCCGCGGTGCGCGGGCTGCTGACCCGCGCCGCGGCCGAGGGGCTCGTACCGCCCCTCGGCCCGGACGCGCTCGGCTTCGTCTGAGCCCCTGACGGGGTTACACGTCCAGCTGGTCCGCCACCGCGCGGAGCATGTTCGCGATCTTGGCGCCGTGCGCCTTGTCGGGGTAACGGCCGCGCTCGAGCTGCTGGGTGACGTTCTCCAGGAGCGTGGTGAGGTCCTGCACGATCGAGGCCAGCTCGTCGGGCTTGCGGCGCTGCGCGGCCGCGACCGACGGGGTGGGCTCGAGCAGGGTCACGGTGAGGGCCTGGTCGCCCCGCTGGCCGGCGACGACGCCGAACTCCACGCGCTGGCCGGGCTTGAGGGCGTCGACCCCGTCCGGGAGCACCGAGGAGTGCACGAAGACGTCTCCGCCGTCGTCGCGGGAGAGAAAGCCGAAGCCCTTCTCGCTGTTGAACCACTTGACCTTGCCGGTAGGCACGTCTGTCCTCGTCCTCGTGTCTCGTCGGATACCGAAAATCCGAGAAAATCCGAAATATGTCCGAAAATCGCTGTAATCAACAGAAAAACAGCTCTGGATAGCACTACAGCGGGCCGCAAGACCCGCTACCCCCAAGGCTAATGGTCCCGTGCCCGGTGACAAGACGTCCTCGAGCCGTACCTCTCCGCGTCCACTGACTCTGCCCGTGGGGATCTACCCTGGTCAGGTGAGTAGCGAAACGCCCCGAGCCGGGGATCTGCTGGTACGGACCGGCGCCGTCGTCTTCCTCGTCGGCGCGGTGGCCACCATGGCCACGGTGGCCCCGCTGTTCCTCGGGGCCGACCCCCTGCCGCCGGCGGCGTACTTCGTCTGCATGCTGATGGGCGTGGGATTCCTCGTCGCCGCCGGCGGGGTGCTGCGCTCGATCGCCGAGCAGCGGCGCCAGGCGCGCGGTCAGACGGACGGTCGGACGGCCGGGGCGGACTCGGCGGCGTAGGAGGCGACGTGGGAGCGCAGCCAGGCCGGGAAGTCGGTCAGGCCGCCGGGCAGGACGACGTCCGCGCCCGCCGCGCGCAGCTCCTCGACGCCGTACGGCCCGGTGGGCACCGCCACCGCGAGCGCACCCGCCTTCCGCGCCCCGAGCACGTCGCCGACGTGGTCGCCGACGTAGACGGACGCGCCGTGCTCGCGCAGGGCGAGGGCCTTGTTCTCGGCCCACAGGTCGCCGATGAGCTCGTCGGGCTCCATCTCCAGGTGCTCCAGGTGCAGGCGGGCGTTGCGGACGTACTTGGCGGTGACGACGATGGCGCGGCCGCCCAGCTCCCGGACGGCGGCCATGGACTCCCGGGCGCCGGGCATGGCCGGCGAGGGCTCGATGCCGTGGCTGGGGTAGCCGGCCAGGTAGAGGGCGTTGGCCTCCTGGACCTTCTCCTCGGGGAACCAGTTGCGCAGCTCGGTCAGGAGCGGCGGACCCAGGCGGCTGATGACGAGGTCGACGTCGATGGGGACGCCGGTGGCGGCGACCAGAGCCTCGTAGGAGGCCCTGATGCCGGGCCGGGAGTCGACCAGGGTGAGGTCGAGGTCGAAGCCGACGGTGAACCGGTGTTCCGTGCGCGGGGACGTGCTCGGACGCGAGGTCATGCCCCACATTGTGCCGTGACCCCCACCCGTACACTTAGCCTCGCCTAACCTCAGTGCCTCGGCACCGCTGTACCTCAGTACCGCTGTGCCTCAGCACTTCAGCACTTCAGCACCGACCCGCAGGAACCCATGCCCTCCGCCGTCCCCGCACCGCCCGGCGCCCCCGGCCCGTCCACGGTCCGCCGT
>KL569479.1:24876-25141 GCA_000715685.1 Streptomyces lilacinus | reverse complement strand
ATGTGTATAAGAGACAGCCTCGCAGGTCCTCGACGCGCTGCTGCACGGCGGCTCGACGCCCGAGGCCGTGACCGTGCGCAGCTTCCGGCTGCCGCGCACCCTCGTCGGCGTCCTCGTCGGCGCCGCCCTCGCCATGGCCGGCACGGTCCTGCAGGGCGTCACCCGCAACCCGATCGCCGACCCCGGCATCCTCGGCATCAGCCAGGGCGCCGCGCTGGGCGTGGTCGGGGCCATGACCGTGGCGGGGCCTGTCTCTTATACACAT
>KL569479.1:24107-24577 GCA_000715685.1 Streptomyces lilacinus | reverse complement strand
GGTGTACGCCGTCGCCGCGCGGGGCCGCGGCGGGGCCTCGCCGCTCAAGCTGGCGCTGGCCGGGGCCGCGATCAACGCGCTGCTGGTCTCCGTCATCTCCGGCGTCCTCACCACGCAGGCGGCCGCGCTGGACGAGTTCCGCTTCTGGCAGGTCGGCTCGATCGCCGGCCGGGACGCCGCCGTCGCCGCCCAACTCTGGCCGTTCCTGCTGGTCGGCACGGTGCTGGTGGTGTCGGTGGCCCGCGGCCTGGACGCGCTCGCGCTCGGCGACGACGTGGCGCGGGGACTGGGCCGCAACGTCGCGCTCGTGCGCGTCGTCGGCGGCGTCGGCGCGACGGTCCTCACCGGCGCGGGCGTCGCGGCCGCCGGCCCGATCGCCTTCCTGGGGCTCGCCGTTCCGCACATCGCCCGCGCGCTCGTCGGCACCGGCCACCGCTGGGTGCTGCCGATGGCGGCGTTGCTCGGCCCGG
>KL569479.1:22761-23877 GCA_000715685.1 Streptomyces lilacinus | reverse complement strand
GTGTATAAGAGACAGATGCTGCCGATGGCGGCGTTGCTCGGCCCGGTGATGCTGCTGACCGCCGACGTCGTCGGGCGCGTCGTCTACGCGGACGGCGAGGTGCCGTCCGGGGTGATGACCGCGCTGATGGGGCTGCCGTTCCTGGTGGTGCTGGTGCGCCGCCGCGGGGCGGTGGCGGCGTGAGCGCGATACCGGGCGCTGCTCGACCCGCCGGCTACGCCCTCGTGCGCGCCGGGCGCGCGTCCTTCCTCGTGCACCGGCGGGGCACGCTCGTCGCGCTGGGGCTGGCCCTGCTGCTGGCCGCGGCGTGCCTGACGTACCTGTGCCTCGGCACGCCCGACAGCACCCCCGTCGAGGCCCTGAAGGTCCTCCTCGGGCAGCCGTCCCCGGACGAGCTGACCGTCGGCACCTTCCGGCTGCCCCGCATGACCGTGGGACTGCTCGCCGGCACGGCCTTCGGCATCGCCGGAGCGCTGATCCAGACCGTCGCCCGCAACCCGCTCGCCAGCCCCGACGTCATCGGCGTCAGCCAGGGCGCGGGCGCGCTGACGGTCGGCGCCATGACCTTCGGCGTGACCTCCTACGCCGTCCTGCCGTACCTGTCCGTCGCCGGCGGGCTGCTCGCGGCGGCGCTCGTGTACGTCTTCGCGTGGCGGGGCGGACTGCAGGCCACCCGCTTCGTCCTCATCGGCATCGGCTTCGCGACCGCGCTGCGCTCGGTCACCCACCTCTTCCTCACCAAGGGCGACTACCTCGTCGCCCAGCAGGCCAAGATCTGGATGACCGGCTCGCTCAACGCCCGCGGCTGGGCCGAGGCCGCCCCCCTGGCCTGGACGCTGCTGGCGCTGACCCCACTGGTGTGCTGGGCGGCGCGGGCGCAGCGCACGGTGTCCATGGACGACGACACCGCGACCGCGCTCGGCGTGCGGCTGGGCCGGGTGCGGCTCGGGCTCGTCCTCACCGGCGTCGTCCTCGCCTCGGTCGCCACGGGCGCGGCGGGCCCGGTCGACTTCGTCGCCCTGCTGGCCCCGCAGATCGCCCGCCGCCTGACCCGCACGGCGCAGATCCCGCTGCTGTGCTCGGCGCTGCTGGGCTGTCTCTTATACACATCTCTGA
>KL569479.1:22208-22530 GCA_000715685.1 Streptomyces lilacinus | reverse complement strand
GGGAGTGCTCACGGCGGCCGTGGGGGCGCCGTACCTGATCTGGCTGATCGGCCGCCGCCGAGTGGGAGGAAAGGCGTAGTGGAGAACCGACTGCGGGCGGAGGGCCTGACGCTGTCCTACGAGGAGCGGGTCGTCGTCGACGGCCTCGACCTCGCGATCCCGGACGGCGAGGTCACGGTGATCGTCGGACCGAACGCGTGCGGCAAGTCGACGCTGCTGCGGGCGCTGGGCCGGCTGCTGCGGCCGGCGGGCGGCGCGGTCCTGCTGGACGGCGAGGACCTCGCCCGAATCCCCACCCGCCGCATCGCCCGCTCCCTGGGGC
>KL569479.1:20794-21937 GCA_000715685.1 Streptomyces lilacinus | reverse complement strand
CCCGCCGCATCGCCCGCTCCCTGGGGCTGCTGCCCCAGACCCCCGTCGCCCCCGAGGCCATCACCGTCTCCGACCTCGTCGCCCGCGGCCGCCAGCCGCACCAGCGCTGGTGGCAGCAGTGGTCCGACGCGGACGAGCGCGCCGTGGCCGACGCGATGGCCCGCACGGACGTCACCGCCCTCGCGGACCGTCCGGTGGACGAACTCTCGGGCGGCCAGCGGCAGCGGGTGTGGATCGCGATGGCCCTGGCCCAGGAGACCGACCTCCTGCTCCTGGACGAGCCGACGACCTACCTGGACATCTCCCACCAGGTGGAGGTCCTGGACCTCGTCCGCCGCCTCAACCACGAGCGGGGCCGGACGGTGGTGGCCGTCCTCCACGACCTCAACCAGGCGGCGCGCTACGCGGACCGACTCGTCGCGATGAAGGCGGGGCGGGTGGTGGCGGAGGGACCGCCGGGGGATGTGGTGACGGCGGAACTGGTGCGGGAGCTGTTCGGGCTGGAGTCGGTGGTGGTGGCGGACCCTGTGACGGGGGGTCCGCTGGTCGTACCGGGGTCGCCGTGGGCGGCGGGGGTCGGTGCGGGCTGAGCGCCGTTGCGGCCCCGCCTTCCAGCCCTGGACTTGGGTGTCGATTCGTAGGGCTGGGCCTGGCCGGAGCCCTTCGGGGCGCCGGCCGCTGCGCTTCGGGACAGGGCCGGCATGGCGTCACCTCCCGTAGGCTCCTCGGGCAGGTCGGGGCCGTGTTCGCTAGCAGCTGGAAGGCCCCGTACGTACCCTTGGTGGGTCAATGTGCAGTCGAAAGGGTGTAACAAATGGCTAGGGCCACCGCGCGTCACATCTTGGTCAACACCGAAGCAGAGGCATTGCAGCTGAAGGAACAGATCGAGGGCGGAGCAGATTTTGCCGAGCTGGCCAAGAAGCACTCCTCATGTCCCTCGTCGCGCGACGGCGGCAACCTCGGATCGTTCGGCCCGGGGCAAATGGTCCCTGAATTCGATCAGGTCGTCTTCTCTGCCCCGGTCGGCGTAGTCCAGGGCCCGGTCAAGACCCAGTTCGGCATGCACCTCGTCGAGGTGACGAGTCGGCAGGACTGACGCGATGGGCCGGGCTGAGCGCCGTTGCGGCGGCGTTTTTCCCCGGT
>KL569479.1:20110-20547 GCA_000715685.1 Streptomyces lilacinus | reverse complement strand
CCCCGGACCCCGGGCCTCAAGCGCCGGCCGGGCTGATTTCAGCCCGGCCGGCGCTTGAGGCCACCGCGCGTCAGCCCGGCCGGCGCGCCCGCCACAGGACGAACACCGCCGAAGCCACCGCCGCCGCCTTCACCACCACCGGCCAGGTCTCGGCCAGCGCCCCCGCCATCTCGCCGCGCGGTATCGGGTCCCCCCACCGCCCGTTCATCCGACCCCAGAGCCAGACCACGGCACCGCCCGCCGCAAGGCCCGGCACGCCCATCACGGCCCACTTCGACTCCGTCTGCGTCAGGCGACGCGTCACGTACGCCAGCGCCCACCCCGCCGCCAGCACGATCCAGTTCCCGAGCACCGCGCCGACGACGAGCAGCACCGCGATCAGCAGGAGCAGCGGGCTCATCGGGACGCCGGCGCGCGAGCGCCAGAGGCTGAAGCGG
>KL569479.1:18577-19846 GCA_000715685.1 Streptomyces lilacinus | reverse complement strand
CCGCCGCCTCTTCAGCTTCCGGCGGCGCCGGAGCCGTCTTCACCGGCTGCTCCGGACGCGGCGGCCGCAGCATGTCCGGGACCTCGATCCCGCCCGTGAAGCCGTGCACCACGTCCCCACCACCGCCCGCGAAGGGGCCCGGCTCGACGCTCCACCAGTCCCCGCCCTGTGACGGGCGCGCCGGCCGCAGCTCCTCCTCCGGCGCCAAGTGCGGTGGCAGCGCACCTCCCGCCACCCCCACCCGCTGCGCCGGCACCGCCGCGGGCCGCGTCGACGCGTCGCGCAGGAAGCCGTCCGCGTCGGCCACCGCCTCCGACGGCGTGCCGAGGCCGTCGAGGATGCGCTGGACGGCGGTGGGCGTGTCCGCGCCCTCGGCCGCGCGGCGGCGTTCGATCTCGGCGCGCAGCCGGGAGACGAGCCGCATCCGGTCGCCGGAGGTGAGCGACTGTCTCTGGGCGAGGTCCCCGACCTTGCTCAGGTAGTCGTAAACCAGTTGATCGCTCTCGATCCCCACCGAAGCCCCCAAGGCCGCACGAGCCGTCGAACCCCACCGAAGGTACCGGTTTCCCGCGCACCGGACGGGGACCGCCGCCGATCCCGGGGCCAACCCCCACCGACCCGGTACCGTAAACAGAATGACCACTTCGCGGGAGACTCGCAGCACCGGCGGCGGCACCGGCGGAGCCCCGCGCACGCTCGCGGAGGAGCTGCGCGCGCGTCCCGACGACGCCCTCGCCGGGCTGCTGCGCGCCCGGCCCGACCTGCTCAATCCCGTGCCCGGCGACCTCACCCAGCTCGCCACCCGCGCGGCCACCCGGGCCTCGGTGGTGCGCGCCCTGGACCGGCTGGACCGGTTCGCGCTGCAGGTCGCGGAGGCGCTGGCGGTGGCGCCGGACCCGTGCCCGTACGCGACGCTGGCCGGCCTGATGACGGGCGACGAGCCCGTCGACCCGCGCATCGCCGCCGAGCTCCCCCGCGCCGTCGCCACCCTGCGCGAGCAGGCCCTGGTGTGGGGCGGCGAGGACCGGCTGCGCCTGGTCCGCACCGTCCGCGAGCTCCTCGCGCCGACGCCCGCGCGCCCCTCCCCCACCGGCCTGGGCCCGGCCGTCGCCGAGGTGACGACCGGCATGTCGCCCGGCCGGCTGCAGGAGATCATCGCGACGGCGGGGCTGCCCGCGACCCACGATCCGGTGACGGCCGTCGCCGCCCTGACGGAGCTGTTCACCGACCGCGCGCGCATGGCGGCGCTGCTCGAGGGCTGTCTCTTAT
>KL569479.1:13488-18352 GCA_000715685.1 Streptomyces lilacinus | reverse complement strand
GCTGCTGTGGGGGCCGCCGTACGGCACGGTCACCGCCGATCCCGCCCCGCACCTGCGCTGGCTGCTGGACCGGGGGCTGCTGCTGCCGACCGCGCCCGGCAGCGTGGTGCTGCCGCGCGAGGCCGCCCTGCACCTGCGCGCCGGGCGCGCGCACCGCGCACCGGAGCCGGTGGCGCCCGAGCTCGCGCCGGTCACCGAGCACGCCGCGCGCACCGTCGACGCGACGGCCGCCGGGCAGGCCTTCGCCGCGCTCACGACCGTCGAGGAGCTGCTGGGCGGCTGGGAGACGGCGGGCCCGCTCGTGCTGCGCGCGGGCGGCCTGAGCGTCCGGGACCTCAAGCGCACCGCGGCCGTCCTGGACACCACGGAGCAGGCCGCCGCGTTCTGGGCCGAGCTGGCCTACGCGGCGGGGCTGCTGGCCTCCGACGGCGAGGTCGACGAGCGCTACGCCCCCACGCCCGCCTACGACGACTGGCTGCTCCTGCCGCCCGAGCAGCGCTGGGCGCGCCTGGCCGCGGCCTGGCTGCCGGCCACGCGCACGCCCGGGTTGGCGGGCGAGAAGGACGCGAAGGGCCGCACGCTCTCCGCGCTGGGCCCGGACCTGGACCGCGCCCAGGCCCCCGAGGTGCGCCGGCGCGTGCTGGACCTGCTGGCCGAGCTGCCCGCCGGGGCGTCGGTGCCGGAGGAGACGCTGCTGACGCGGCTGCGCTGGGAGCGCCCGCCGCGCACGGAGGCGGAGGACCCGCGGGCGCGGCTGGCGCGGTGGGCGCTGGCGGAGGCGGAGCTGCTGGGCGTGACGAGCCGGGGCGCGCTCGCGGGCCACGGCCGGGCGCTGCTCGCGGACGCCGCCGGCGCGGCGCGGGCGCTGGCCCCGCTGCTGCCCGAGCCCCTGGACCACGTGCTGCTGCAGGCGGACCTGACCGCCGTGGCCCCCGGCCCGCTGCGGCGCCCGCTCGCGCAGACGCTCGCGGTGCTGGCGGACATCGAGTCCAAGGGCGGCGCGACGGTCTACCGCTTCACGCCCGAGTCCGTGCGCCGCGCGCTGGACGCCGGCCGGACCGCCGCCGACCTGCACGCCTTCCTCGCGGCCCACGCGCTGTCTCTTTGTGTATAAGAGACAGGGCCACCTGCGGGTCGGGGCGGCGTCGTCGTACGTGCGCTGCGACGACGAGGCCGTACTGAACGAGATCCTCGCCGACCGGCGTTCGGCGCCGCTGCGGCTGCGCCGGCTCGCGGGGACGGTGCTGGCCGCGCAGGTCGCTCCGGACGCGCTGCTGGACGGGCTGCGGGCGATGGGCTGGGCGCCGGCCGCGGAGTCGGCGGAGGGCGATGTCGTCATCACCCGCGCCGACGCCCACCGCACGCCGCCGCGGACGCCGCCGGCGCCGGTGCCGGAGGGCCCGCCCGTGCCGGACGCGACGCTGCTCGGCGCGGCCGTGCGGGCGGTACGGGCCGGCGACCTGGCGTCGACGGCGCAGCGCAAGCCCGCCGCGGCGCCCGTGCCGACGGCCGGCGGGCTGCCGCGCACGACGTCCGCGGAGACGCTCGCGACGGTGCAGGCGGCCGTCCTCACGGGCGCGGTCGTCTGGATCGGCTACGTGAACGCGGAGGGCGCGGCGAGCCAGCGGGTGATCGCGCCGATCCGGGTGGAGGGCGGCTTCGTGACGGCGTTCGACCACACGGCGGACGAGGTGCGGACGTATCCGCTGCACCGCATCACGGGCGTGGCGGAGCTGGCGGAGGACGTGGTCTGACGCCGCCGGCGCCTCACGCCCTGTCGGCCTCCGCGAGCTGCTCCTTGCTCAGCCCGAAGAAGTACGTCGCCACGAACCCGACGACGTAGCCGGTGAGCAGCCCCGCCGCGTAGACCAGCACGGCCTCCCCCAGCCCGTGGTTGCCCTTGAGGAGGGGGAAGAGGGCCCAGCCGGAGGGCCCGATGGCGGTGGCGCCGCAGACCCGGCCGAGCTGGTGGAGGAGGCCGACGAGGCCGCCGCCGAAGGCTCCGCCGACGCACGCGGTGACGAAGGGGCGGCCGAGCGGCAGCGAGACCCCGTAGATGAGGGGTTCGCCGATGCCGAGGACGCCGGCCGGCAGCGCCGAGCGGATGGTCTTCCGTACGGAGGTGCGGTGCGCCAGCCGGACGTAGACGGCGAGGGCCGCGCCGACCTGGCCCGCGCCGGCCATGGCGAGGATGGGCAGCAGAACGGTGTAGCCCTGCTCGCCGATGAGGGTGGTGTGGATGGGGATCAGGGCCTGGTGCAGGCCCAGCATCACCAGCGGCAGGAACAGCGCGCCCAGCACGAAGCCGGCCGCCGCGCCGCCGTGGGCCAGCAGCCAGTCCGCGAAGCCGCCCATCGCGGAGGAGACCTCGCCCGCCACCCACATCAGCCCGTACAGCGTCACCAGCCCCGGCAGCAGCACCGTCAGGAACGGTGTGACCAGCACGTCGATCGCCTCCGGCACCAGCCGGCGGCAGGTCTTCTCGACGAGCACCGCGAGCAGCGCCGCGCCCAGCGCGCCGAGCACCCCGCCCTGCCCGGGGGAGAGCTTCTGCCCGAACGCGTCGACGTGGGCGACGCCGGGGTAGACCACGACGGCCGCGACCGCCCCGCCCAGGATGGGCGTGCCGCCGAACTCCTTGGCCGTGTGGTAGCCGACGAAGACCGCGATGAGCGACATGAAGCCGGAGGCGACGGCGGTGAGCGCCGGTACGAGCTCGGGCAGCCAGCGCAGGTTGGCCAGCAGTCCGCCGAGGCCGGCGATGATGCCGCAGCCGATCAGGGCGGGGATGAGGGGGACGAAGATCTGCGCGACGCGGCGCAGGAGGAGCTTGCCGGGGGTGGCGTTGCGGGCCTCCTGCCCGGCCCGCAGGGCGGCGCCGCGCGCGGCGAGGGCCTCGGCGGTCAGCTCTTGCCCGACCTGGCCGGCCTGCCCGCTCTGTCTGTCCTGCCCTGCCTGCCCTGCCTGCCCTGCCTGCTTCGCCGCGGCGAGGCGTTCGAGCGCGGGGGCGACGCGGGCGGCGGTGCCGGGGCCGAGCACGATCTGGTACGACTCCGCGTCCTCGACCAGGCCCAGCACGCCGGGCAGCGCGCGCAGCGCCTCCGCGCGGACGAGCGCGCGGTCCCGGACCGCCACGCGCAGGCGGGTCATGCAGGCGACGACGGACACGACGTTCGCCGGGCCCCCGAGCGGGGGGAGGAGCGCGGCGGCGGTGGCATGGGGCTTGCTGTCGTCTGCTTCTGCTGGCATGAGGCCTTGCTTCATCGCTTCACCGGGACATGACGGTACGTCAGCGCAGTACGACTGTCATGCACCTGGGGCACATACGAGTGTCACGTGCCCCCGCCGTCGGCCGCCGCCCGCAGCGCCGCGCGCAGGTGGCCGCCGGACTCCTCCAGCAGCCGGGCGGCGGTGGGGCCGTCGACCTCGCCGAGGAGGACGAGAACGGCGTTCTTGACCTCGCCGTCCGTCTCGGCCAGCGCGGCCTCGATCTCCTCGTCCACCGCGCCCGTCGCCAGGGCGACGATGCGCCGGGAGCGGGCGCGCAGCTTCTCGTTCGAGGCACGGACGTCGACCATCAGGTTCCCGTAGGTCTTGCCGAGCCGGATCATCGTGATCGTCGAGATCATGTTGAGGACGAGCTTCTGCGCCGTGCCGGCCTTCAACCGCGTGGAGCCGGCGAGCAGTTCGGGCCCGACGACGACCTCGACGGCGTGCTCGGCCGCCGCGCCCAGCGGCGAGCCGACGTTGCAGGCCAGCCCCACGGTCAGCGCGCCGGCGGCGCGGGCGTGCCGGACGGCGCCGACGGCGTACGGGGTGCGGCCGGAGGCGGAGACGCCGACGACGGTGTCGTCGGGGCCGACCTTCAGCGCGTCCAGGTCGGCGGCGGCGAGCCCCTCGCTGTCCTCCGCCCCCTCCACCGCCGCGACCAGCGCCTCGGGGCCGCCCGCCAGCAGGCCGACGACCCGCGTCGGGTCGGTGTTGAAGGTCGGCGGGCACTCGCTGGCGTCCAGCACCCCCAGCCGGCCGGCCGTGCCCGCGCCGGCGTAGATCAGCCGGCCGCCGCGGGCCATCCGCTCGGCGGTCGCGTCGACGACGTCCGCGATCTCCGGGAGCCGCTCGGCGACGGCGGCGGCCACGGTCGCGTCCTCCGCGTTCATGATCTTCGCGATGGCGCGGGTGGACAACTGGTCGATGTCGGCGAGGTCGGGCCGGAACGCCTCGGTGGTGAGCGTGGCCAGCTGGGCCCGGAGGGCGGCGAAGGCGGCGGTCGAGGTCATGGGCGGACAGCTCTTCTCCGACTCGGGGACGGGGCTTGGGGGCTTCGGGGCTTCGGGGCTCGAATACGGGAACGTCAGCGCCGCTCGCGCGGGGCGTGCCGGTGCGCCAGCGCCTCGTACGACGCGGCCAGCGCGGGCGCCGCGCGGTCGTACGTGCGCTGGGCGACGCCGATGAACAGGCAGTCCACCACGAGGAGCTGGCTGGTGCGGCTCGACATGGCCGCGGGCCGCAGCTCGCTCTCCCGGGCGGAGGACGTCGTGAGGATGTGGTCGGCGTACTGGGCGATCTCCCCACCCGGGCGGCCGGTGATCGCGACGGTGGTCGCGCCGCGCTCGAAGGCGACCCGCAGCGGCTCGATGACGTCGGTGGTGCGCCCGGAGTGGGTGATGGCGACGGCCACGTCCCCGGAGCGCAGCTGCACGGCGTTGGTGACGGCCAGGTGGGGGTCGACGGGCGCGTGGGCGATCAGCCCGATGCGCAGCAGCTTCTGCACCAGGTCCTGGCCGACGAGGTTGGAGGCGCCGATGCCGTAGACGTCGACGCGGCGGGCGGCGGCGAGCGCGGCCACGGCCGCCTCCAGGGT
>KL569479.1:11080-13264 GCA_000715685.1 Streptomyces lilacinus | reverse complement strand
TGTATAAGAGACAGCTCCAGGGCGGCGGTGTCGAGCCCGGCGGCGGTGTCCGCCAGGCACTGCGCCTCCTCCTGGGCGAGCTTGGCGACGACGGCGGCCGGCGGGTCGTCCACGGCGATGTCGGCGGTGACCGCGGGGGCCCGGCCGGCGGCCTGCTCGGCCGCGAGCGCGGCGAGCGCGAGCCGCAGGTCGCGCCAGCCGGGATAGCCGAGGAGGCGGGCGGTGCGGACGACGGTGGCCTCGCTGGTGCCCGTGCGCTCCGCGAGGCCGGTGACGGTGAGGGCGGCGGAACCGGCGGGGTCGTTCGCGACGGTCTTCGCGACGCGCTGCATGGAACGGGTCATCGTCGGGGCGAGGGTGCGGACCTTCGCGGCGAGGGCCGCCGGGGGCGTCGGAGTGCCGGCGCCGAAGGTTTCCTTCACTTTGCCGCTCACTCTCGAAAGGTATTTTCGGCCCGCCGCGCCGTCAACCCCGCGTGCCCCGGACAATGGGGCGTATGGAGCTCGAACAAGCACTGCACGCGGCACGGGCGCTCGTCCTCGCCGACCTGGTCGCCGGCGACGTGGCGGAGGCCGACGTCGTCTCACTGGTCGAGGACGCGGTCGCGCACCGGCGGTGGTGGGTCGAGCAGTGGCCGGAGGGCGCGGCGTACCTCGCCGGGCTCGTGGCCCAGGACGTCCAGGACGCCCTGCTGGAACGGCACGGCCGGTGGCCGCTGTGCCCGATCTGCACGGACACCGGCGACCCGCACGCCCTGGACGTCGAGCCGGAGCTGGGCCCCGACCCGCACTGGGCGTGCGCGAAGCAGGCGGTGCTGGTGGCACCGGTGGGCTCGCTGGCCACGGCGCTGCGCCGGCGGTGACCGGGTGACCCTCTACATCGACCCGCCGAACTGGCCCGGCCACGGCCGCATGTGGTCGCACCTGGTCAGCGACGTGTCGTTCGAGGAACTCCACGCCTTCGCGGCCCGCCTCGGCGCCCCGGAGCGCGCCTTCGACGGCGACCACTACGACGTACCGGAGGCGTCGTACGGGGACGCCGTGCGACTGGGCGCGCGGGAGATCGGCAGCAAGGAACTGGTGCGCGTGCTGTACGGGGCGGGGTTGCGGCGCCGGAAGCGGTAGGGGCAAGCCTCCCGCCTCACCCCCGGCGGGCAGCCCCCAAAGCCTCCGCACCGGCATCGGCATCCGCATCGGCGGACCGCGCAACGACCCGCGACGCACCACGGTGCAGCCGCGAGGCAACGGCCGTCGTGCCGAAGGCCAAGGCGGCGAGCCCGGAACCCAGCCACGCCACCGCCGGGTACCCCCACCCGGCAGCGATCACGAGCCCACCCAGCCAAGGACCCACCGTGTTGCCGAGGTTGAACGCCGCGGTGGTCGTCGCCCCCGCCAACGTCGGCGCGGCGCCGGCGACGTTGAACATCCGCGCGTTGAGCGCCGGCGCCGTCGTGAACGCCGTCACGCCGAGCAGCAGCGCCATCCCCACGGCCGCGGCGACCGTGTGCGCGGTCAGCGCCAGCACGGCCATCACGACCGCCGACGCGCCGATGCCGCCGTACATCGTCCCGAACAGGTGCGCGTCGGCGACCCGCCCACCGATCGCGGTGCCGATCAGCGCGCCGAGGCCGAAGAGGGCGAGGACGGTGGGCACCCAGCCCTCGTCCATGCCGGCGGCGTCGGTGAGCAGCGGGGCGAGGTAGGAGAAGAGGCAGAAGATGCCGGCGGCGTTCAGCGCGGTCGCGGCGAGTGCGAGCCAGACCTGGCGGTCGCGGTAGATGGCGAGTTCGGCGCGCAGGCGCGGCGCGTCGGCGCCCGTCGGCGGCTTGGTGGCCGGTACGAGCGCGACGACGCCGACGAGGCCGATCGCGGACAGGGCGGCCACCGCCCAGAAGGCGGCCCGCCAGCCGGCGTGCTGGCCGAGCAGCGCGCCGGCCGGTACGCCGGCGATGTTGGCGATCGACAGTCCGCCGATCATCACGGCCATGGCCCGCGCCCGCGCCCCCATGGGCACCAGCGACACGGCCACCGCGGCGCCGACCGCCCAGAACCCGGCGCACGCCAGCGCGCTCACCACCCGGGACGCGAACAGCACCCCGTACGAGGGCGCGAGCGCCCCCGCCACCTGCCCCAACCCGAACACCGCGAGCAGGGCGATCAGCGTCGTGCGACGCGGCAGCCGCAG
>KL569479.1:3493-10775 GCA_000715685.1 Streptomyces lilacinus | reverse complement strand
GCCGCCAGCAGGGGCGCGCCGACCACCATGCCGATCGCGAAGGCCGAGACCAGCAGTCCGGCCGTGGGAATGGAGACGTCCATGTCCCGGGCGAGCGGCTGGAGCAGCCCCGAGAGCATGAACTCGGACGTCCCCAGGGCGAAGACGGACAGGCCGAGCACATAGACGGCGACGGGCATGGCGGAGCGTGGGGGGCTGGTGTTCGGCATATCGATTGCCAGCGCGATCATGCCGCGCGGTATTCCCGCGCCGGCCTGGGCAATTCAGCGGGATTCAGCCGGTGAGCAGATCCAACTCGGTGGAGAGGTTGCGTCGTGCCAGCAGTTCCCAGCGGTCGTGGCCGAGGGGCGTGCGGAAGAGGCGGGGCAGGTCGAGCAGTTGGCGCAGCACGGCCGCGCGGCCCTGGCGGAAGAGGTCGTCGGGCACGAACCCGTACTCCTCGCGGACGGCCGCCGCGTACGCCGCGTACTCCTGCGGCGTGCCGCCGAGGACGGCGAGGTCGGCGTCGCACAGCGTCTCGCCGTCGCGGTCGCCGGGGTCGGGGTCGTGGCTCGCGGTGAGCCGGACGAGCCGGGCGACCTCGGCGGTACGGGCCGCGTCGACGCCGAGCTCGGGCAGGGCGCGCTCGGCGAGGTGCGCGGAGCGCTCCTCGTTCTCGGAGCGGTCGGGGCGGTAGACGGCGTCGTGGAACCAGCCCGCGAGCCGGACGGTCTCGATGTCCTTGGCGTGCGGGGCGAGCGTGTCGAGGTGCCCGAGGAGATCGGAGAGGTGGTCCAGCGTGTGGTAGCGGCGCTGGGGCTCGCTCCAGCGGGTGAGCAGGTCGTCGACGTACGGACCGGGGTCGGGCCCCGGGCCGGGACGGACCTGGACGACGGTCTGCCGCCAGCGGGCGCGCAGGGACTCGTGGAGTGCCATGCGTCCAATTGTGGAGTACCGCTTTCTGCCCGGGCGGCGGGTGTGGCAGGCTTGACTACATGTCTAGACCAATTCTTGAGGTCTCTGTGTCAAGTCTCATTTAGAGAATCGCTGAGCGGGCACGCCACCCGTCCGGCTGGGCGGGGTGCCCGCTCGGGCCCAGAGGCCGGGGCTCAGGCCCCGGGTGCCAGCGTTCGCACCAGGAGCGTGCCGGTCTTCCATCCGTCGGGCGGGCTGATCTCGTTCGCCAGGGGGTAGCGGAACCCGTACTGCTTCAGTCGGTCGGCCCACATTTCGGGGGTGTAGTCCCAGCGCTTGACGACGAGCGGGTTCGGGTCGTCGGCCTGGTTGATGTAGGACGCCTGGCAGCCGTAGCAGCCTTCGACCGCAGGTCGCTGGGAGAAGGCCAGTACCCCGCCGGGCTTCAGCACCTGACGGATGGCGGGGAGCATCTGGTCCGGGTCGGTGAACCAGACGGCGCCGAAGACGGAGTACACGGCGTCGAAGCGGTCGGCGGTCTCGCTCATGAAGTCGAGCGCGCCGCGCTGGTGCAGTTCCAGGCCTGGCAGGTCGCCCCATCGCTCGCGGGCGGCGTCGAGCTGGACGGGGGAGACGTCGACGCCGACGGCGCGATGCCCAAGGGTGGCGATGTGCGCGAGGTTCCCGCCGGTGCCGCACCCCAGCTCCAGGAACGCTGCGTTCTCGTGTGCGCCCAGGACATCGACGCCGGGTCCGTGGTCCGGGTACTGGGTCCAGTTGAACCAGGTGGTCTCACCCTTGGCGTTCGTCTCCCGCCGGCCGCCGGGCTTCCTGCGGGCGTAGGTGTCCCACGCCATCGTGTCGGTCACGTGCTCCTCCGTCGTGTTCATGGGCACGGCCAGCCGCACCTGTCTCTTATACACAGAGACAGCCTGTGCGCTGATCAGCTGGTCTTGGCGGCGTTGTGCTTCGGGCTGTTGTGGCAGTTGGCGTGGCACTGCGAGCAGTCGGCGATGTCCAGCTCCGGCCAGAACTCCAGATCGACTGCGTACCCGGCCGTCTGGATGGCGTCCACGGTCCGGGCGCGAAGGCCCTTGCCCCCGCCGTGCTCCTCACGATCCAGGAACCCGGGCTGGTGGTGGACGAACTTCCCGAAGGTCTCCTGGCAGAAGTCGGCGTACGCCTTGGTCCGCAGGACGAACGCGTGCCAGAAGTCGTCCACCAGCGGGGACGGGCTCAGCGGCTTCTCACTGGCCGCGCTGGCGGCCACGAACGCCAGCATCTGGCCCACGCCCCGGTACGCCATGTCCGCCGGGATGTGGTCGTACTTGGCTCGTACGTCGGCGGCGATGGTCTCCCGCAGCTCCGCGCTGACCAGGGTTCCCGCGTCGATCGCGGGCCGTTCCTTGACGATGGTCACGTCTTACCTCCTCGGAAGGGTGGTGCTCGGACGTGAGCCCGCTCCGGTTGCTCGACCTGAGAATGACTGAGGACGCCGACCGGAGCGGGCGGCTAAGCAGGCCGCAGAGAGCGGGCCGATATCACCCGCGATGCCTGGCGCTCGGGCGCACAGCGGGGGCACTCGCACGGCGGGTAGCGCACCGGGTTCTCCAGGATGACCACGGGGTCGCCCGTCCGTACCGCCCGCGTCGGCTCGTACGTCCGCCCGCTGTCGCGGCTGACCCGCAAAGTCATCAGCGGGGCTCTGTCCGACGTCGGCTCTCTGCTGCCTGCCATGCGGACACGCTAGGAAGCCGGGCCGTCCGGCCCCAACGAAGTTCTACGAAGTTCCACGCGAGTTACCCGAGCGCGTCAACGGCAGCGGTGATGAGCGCACGGGCCTTGGCACCGTACACCGCCAGCTCCGCCATCTCTCCGAACGCCTTGAGGTACTGCCCCACCTCGGACGGCGCCGTCACGTTCACCTGCGCCGTGAGCAATTCGACTTGCGCCATTTCCTCGTCGTAGACGCTGAATGTCTCGATCATCCACATCCGACGAGAGGCGGAGAACGGGATCACCCCGAGGGAGACCGACGGATACGCCATCACGGACAGCAGGTATCCAAGCTGGCCCGCCATCGTCTCGGCGTCGCCGACCCGATGCCGCAGGACCGACTCCTCCATCAGTAGCGCGAAACGGTGGTCACCCTCGCGAACAACGTGCGACCGAGTCAGCCGCGCTTCCACGGCCTCGGCCACATCGTTGGGCGTGCCGTGAAAATCGGTGATCGCACTCAGCAAGGCTGTGGCATAGGCGTGAGTTTGAAGAACGCCAGGCACGACGTTGGAGCAGTAGACGCGGAAGACCCGCGTACGCTCAAAAAGCGGCACGTAGGACTCTTGGAGCCTGCGCAGGCCAGTGCGCTGAACCCGCCTCCACTCCACGTACATGTTGTCAGCGGAGCGGGAGGCGGCGATCAGGTCAGCGGCTGCGTCATCGACGCCGCATGCGGCGCACCATGCACGTATGTCGGCGTCGGATGGCGGTGTGACGGCGTTCTCCAGGCGCGAGGCTTTGGATGGGTACCAACCGGCCCGCTGGGCCACCTCCTTGGCCGTCAGGCCGGCGTCGCGCCGGATCTCCCGGAGGCGGTCACCGACAGCCTTCCGCGCCGCCGCGACGCTGCTTGATGGGGGCGTAGGCATGATCTAGCTGTGCCACTCAGACCCGGTACTCCTCGTGGGGCGTCGCCCGGTTCCACACCGAGTCGAACGCCGTGGCGCACAGCTTCGCCACGGCGGGCCGCTCATCCAGCTCAGGCCCGGCAGAGCCTCCATCTCCAGTGAAGTGGTTCCACATGATGATTTCGCCGTCGAACAGCCAGAAGTCATTCCCGGGCAGGGCGAGGTCTGACGCCTCCCGGCGGGGAAGCCAACGGACAAACTCCCCCGCCGCGATGTTCTGATACGTGCAGCCGTGCTCGTACCTGATGTAGTCGCTCACCGGCTCCGAGACGATCCGCGCGCGACGGAAGACGACTCCGCGTTCGACGGCCTCGCGCACCATAGTGTGAAACTCGTTCCACCATGTCTCGGGCTCCGGAGACGGTCGCCATCCTGAACGCCACGCTTCGAACTCGGCTGCCTCTTCACCGATGCCGTACGAATCGCGCATCTCAAGATGAACAGCCGAGCGCCGAGTCTTCGCCAGTAGATCAGCGAACGCCAAGTCGGTCTGCGACATCACAAGCCTCCCTGATGGCGGGCACCATGCGGATGGGCAGCCTCACCACCGCTTCACTGTCCGGAATGGGGCCCGACTCCAGGCACCGGGTCAGCAGCGCTTCCCCCGCTTTCCAGCCCTGGACGACGATCTCCTGTGCCTCGTCATCCACCCAGGCAGTGGGGCACTGGGTGCCGTTGGTGTTCGGGTCCTTCGCGATGAACAGTAGCGCCATGACAGCCTCCGTCGGCCTGCCGGTTCTACGGACGTCTACGAGGCTCGCCGTGGACGCCTGTCGCGTCAAGGGGGCGGCATGGCAAGGACGTTGAAACGCCGATGGCCCCCTCGTCTGCCATGGTGGGCAGGCGAGAGGGCCAGGGGTTGGCGGAGTGACTGGGCGCCGAAGGCGCCGAAACAGCGGTTAGGGGGCCTTGTGTGCGCCTGTCGACTGCGCTCTATCAGGGCACTTCACCAGGTCAGAGGCTTGTGTGGCGTCACTCGGGAGAGCCTGACGGACCTCAGAACCCGTACAGAAACAGAGCCGCTATGACCCTTCGGTCTTCCTGCTGACCTCAAAAGGGGTACACCCCAGGTCGATTCGGATATCCAGGGCAGCTGCGCGCCCTCGCCCGCTTGTCACTGAACGCCACCAAGGGTGGTCAGGAAGCGTTGCGATCAGGACAGGTCGCCAGGGTGTCGTGCCTACGGCCTCCGCACCCTGACGCGCTTCAGCTCCACGCCTCTAGCGCCCCCCACAGGCTCCCGCACGCCTCTTCCCCTTCCACTGCGCCAGAGCGCTATCTGGTTATCACACAACTACCGCTCAACCAGGAGAGATCTCCCATGCGACGCATACGCCGCTTGTGGATAGCAGCACTCCTTGCGCTGCTATCCACAGTCGCGTTCTCGACCCCACAGCCCGCCGCCGCCACACCCTCAAGACTGCCAGTAGCACCAATCGCAGTTCGTGCCTGCGTCGGCGGCCAGTGGACCCAGGTGCATTGGTACGTGAATCCGTTCTGGCCGCTGAATTATCGATACCGCGTAAACGAGGGCGTTTACGTGAAGTGGCGTTGGTACTCGGGCGGGGTTCCTCCCTACTGGGAGGGCAGCTTCACCACCCAGGGGGACATCTGGGCGCCCCCAAGCTGGTACACCAGCGTGGAGTTCCTGTGCAGCACCACGTCGAACGTCGAGATCACACCGATTTGAGCGCTGGAGGAGTCATCCCCCAGCGCCCCCCACCCCCCGGAAGGCCCTCGACACCAGCGGGCTCTTCCAGCGAGCCAGCCTCACCGCTAAAGCTCCCCAGGGTGCGGCCTCCCTTCAGGGACAGGAGCTCCGCACGCTCCTTGATGAGGGCGAATCGCTGGTAGGCGCGCTCCGCCTCCACGACCAGCTCCGCCATCCGCGCGTGCTCACCGTGCAGGGCCTTGATCAGGGTGTCCCGCTCCTCTGCCATGACGTCCGGGTCGTTCTCCAGGGCGTCGTACCGGCCCCGCATCACTCGGGCCCGCTGGTGGGCCGCCTGGACGGCCAGGAGCTTGTCCTCGCGCGGGGACAGGTAGTCCACGCGCTTGTACGCCTTGGGGGCCGGACCGCCGGCCAGGTGGGCAGCGTGCGCGTCCCGGCGCTCCTGCTCCTGGCGCTCATCAGCGGTTCGCAGCTCCCGGAACTCCCGCTCCAGCTCGTCCCGGACCGCCAGAGCCTCGTTGATGGCCGCGTAGGCGTCGTGGACCCGCTTGGGAGCCGTCGCCTCATGCCAGGTCAGGGACGACACGGACCAGTCCAGGAACTCCCGCGCGCGGGCGTCCAGGACATCGTGCGGGTTGTTCTTGCTCATCTAGATATGCCCCAAATCGGTAGAGCAGGACTCATTGGTCCTGCGTGGGTGAAGGGCCCGTTCCAGCTCCTATGGCTGGGAACGGGTTACGCATTGCTTCGGGAGCGGGGTGTCCCGCTGTCCCGTCCTGTCCCGGTGCGTGCGGAGGGCTAGCGGCTCTGCCCGAACACGTCAGCTCCGCCGTCGCCGCCCTCGGGCTCCGGCGTGTCCGCGTCGTCATCCATCGGCGGGAGCACGCGTTCCCACGTGTCCTTGAGGTCGGCCCAGTGCCAGCCCCACGCACGACCGGTTCCGGTCCGGACGCGCACGGACTTCAGCCCGTGTTGCCGCAGCAACTGCCCCACGCCTTCCGGTCGTAGCTCCTCCCGACCCTCGAACCGGTGGAACGCCACAGGGTCCAGTTCGAGAGCGGCAGTGCAGGCGTCGTCGGGACCGATACCGACCCGGGCCCGGCCCCGGCGCTCCAGGTCCGCGTAATGCGTCCTGAGAGCCGCCAAGAGCCGCATGGACGACGACCCGACAGCGTTGCCCCGGGCCTCCTCCTTGGCCGCCACCAGAGCCTCCATGCACCGCGTGGTCCACTCGCCCCCGGCAGACCTGGCCACAGCCCACAGGCAGGACCAGATCTCGTGATCCCGCCCGTCCACCACGTCCATGACCGCCGGGTCCATCAGCTCCTCCAGGAGCTTGTCCGGAGCAGCGAACCGCCACGCGGCATCGCGAGCCCACCGCCCGACCGACTCCCGGACCTCTGCCAGCTCGGCGTCATGCGCCATGGCGAAGTACGGCTGAGGCCGTTCCTCCCGGCGGGCCCGAGTCGTGTGGATGACGAACGTCCGCGTCAGGAGGGCGTCCGGCAGCCGGGCTGTGGCCAGACCAGCGAACGCCACAGGCGCGAAGCACGGATAGCGGACCACCTCCGCTTGCTTGTCCTTGTGCGCCCGCAGCACGACGGCGCCCCGCTTGTACCCGGCGTTCAGGATGATCGTCAGGTCATCCTGACTCCCGGCAGAGTTCGCCGAGTACGTGCGGTCCAGCTCATCCGGGAACAGCACCACCGGGGACACCCCCGGATCCTCCGACGCATCCGCCGCCGCAATGATTCGGAGCATTGCCGCCGAGGACATGGAGCCCACGTCCTGGCCGTTGGCGACCAGCTTGGACAGCACCTCCAGGGCGCGCGTCTTCCCCGACCCCGGAGCACCGGAGCAGATTCCCAGACGCGGCGCGATGGGGAGCCCGGGGCACTGGGTCAGCAGGTGCGTATAGGCGGTCCACAGCACGGCCACCGTGAAGTGGTGCGGGCGAGGGAACCACACGAACCGGCGGATGGCCGACTCGATCGCTGCCAGCGCTTCCCCACCCGTGGGGACTGGCGGG
>KL569479.1:0-3223 GCA_000715685.1 Streptomyces lilacinus | reverse complement strand
CTTCCCCCCCCGTGGGGACTGGCGGCTCCGCCGCATTCTCGGCCTCCGCCAGCTTGGCCGGCTGGAACAGCATGCCGTCCAGCTCCAGGACCTCCAAGCCGTCCGTCATGCCGCCACCGCCGGAACCAGGCAGTACGAGCGCCCCCGGAAGGGCGACGCGTCGAACACCCTCCGCCCCCGCTGCACGATGTCGGTGCAGTGAGCGACACGTGGGCCGTAGTGGGCGTGCGCGTCGGTGGCACTGTGACCCGCGCCGTGGATGTGAACGCGTGGGCAGTACGGGCAGGTGGCGCGGAACGTCCACGGATCGCCCTGGGCCTGCGGGGAGACCAGGCGCGCGGGCGCGGTCGGTATCTCTTGGGTGTGGCTCATGCCGTTGGGTCCTCTCGGTGGCGGGTAAATCCCGTCCTCGGGTCCATCTACTGGGGTGCCGTGACAGCGCGTCCCAGTGGTGGGCGGGGACGTTTCCCTCGCCTCGGGGTCATGCACTGGGGCCCGTGACCAGCGCGCGTCCCCAGTGGCGGGCAGGGGTCTTTCTCCCGCCGACGGCATGCACTGGGGCTCGTGACGCACCGGCCCGGACTCATGTCTCCTGGACACCGCTACTCACTCCGCCGCGCCTGGCGGGACACAGCGGGACAGCGGGACAGCAGACCGGGGCATGCGAAAGCCCCCTGCCCGGAGAACCCGGACAGGGGGCTGATCATTCAGGTAGGCGTCACTCCGTCGCTGGCGGCTTCGCCCAGGTCACGGTCACTCGCTCCGCCGTATTGGCGTTGCGGCCACGGCCCACCGACGGGGCGATGGCTACGCGGTCGATGAAGAGGCGCAGGAACTCACGCTGCTGTAGTACGTCCCAAGCGGCCCACGTCGAACCGGGGCCGGTCGGGTCTCCGTCTTCCTCTACCTCGGTCCACTCCGCAGGCAGCTGTACCGAGACGGCCGACTGAGCTGCCAGCGCTTCGAGCCGGGCCAGGCACGCCTTTTCGTGGGCCTGGTACTTCCTCATCGTGTCGGCGAAGATTTCCGTGCCGGTCGGCCCTTCGTACAGCCCTGCGGCACGGTCCTCGCCGAGCTGGCGCATGGAACGGCGCGTGTGCTCCAGCTGCGCTTGCGTCTCCGCGCGCTCCTCTTCGATCTGGGACATGTCCGTCTGGTGGGCGAAGCGGCGAGCCGCCTCGGCCATGAGTTCGGCATGGTCCTGGTCATCGGGGTCAGGCTCCTGCAACTGGGCCCAGGCTCGGCGAGCGACCAGGTCCTCCACAACGTTCATGCGGATGGACAGTCCGGCGTGATCAGGAGAGAAGGTTCGCGGAGCCCGCGAGCACTTGTAGGAGCCGACCCGGCGGTCCGGGTACATGTCCGCGCTGCACACGCCGCAGAGCATGATCCCCCAGCTGCCCAGCAGGGTGCGCTCTCCCGTGCCCCGCTTGCGCGGTTGCCGGGGACGCTTGGCCAGTACGTCTTGCAGCGCGTGCCACTCGGCAGGATCGATGATCCCTTCATGGGAGATCAGCGGAGCACCGTCTTCGCCGCGCAGCGGTATGCGCTCCACCAGCCGCGTCCTGGGCTTCCCTTCCTTGTCGAGCTTGGGCGTCCCGTCCCGCTCGGTGACGTGGCCGCGCCGCCACGTAGAGGCGAAGCCCGCCAGGCGCGGGTCACTGAGGACGCGGCCCACCGTGGACTGGCCCCAGTTCGCCCAGCCATCGGCGCTGGGGTTCTTCTGGCGCTTGCGCCGCCCGGCGATCCGGTTCGCTCCGGCCTCGCCCAAGGAAGCGTCGTTGGTCGGTATGCGCGCGTCGTTCAGCCGCTTGGCAATCTGCGTCAGGGACACGCCGTCCATGGCCCACGCGACCATCTTGCGGACCACGGGAGCCTGTACCGGGTCGGGTACGAGCTTCACGGCGACGAGCTCCCCGCGCTGCTCCCGAGTGGACATAAACCCGTACGGCGCGATCCCTGACGTGTGGCTGCCGATGTCCCGAAGCTCGGCCTTCGCCGACCGGACGAAGTCGCTCTTGTTCTTGCTCTCCTGCTCGGCGAGTGCGGCGATCAAGGCGAAGAACGCGACGCCCATGGGGTCGGACGTGTCGATGAATCGCTCCGTCACGGAGATCAACGAGACGCCGTGCTTGCGCATCTCGGCTTCGATGTTCAGCGCTTCGCGGGCGCCCCGGCGGGTCAGCCGGGACAGCTTGAAGATCACGACCACATCGCACTCACCTGCGCGAACAGCCTCCATGAGCGCGTCATAGCCGGGGCGGACGACGTTGGGGTCATAGCCGCTGAGGCCCACGTCCTCGAAGTGCCCGACGTGCACCCAGCCAGGCTGTGATGCCACGAACGCCTCGCAGGACTTACGCTGTGCTATTGGACTAGACCTGTTGTCGTCTTCGCGACGCCGGGACTGACGGCCGTAAGAGATTGCACGCACGTTGTCCAAGTTACGTGTGTTACTTGAGAGGAATGGTGTCACGTGAGTAACGGTGCAATCTTGGAGGTGATCGCGCTCGGCCCGGACGACGCGGCGGCCGCGCAGGCCGGGGGTGCGGACCGGCTCGAACTGGTCAGCGACATGGCCGCCGACGGCCTGACCCCCGCCCGCGAGACCTTCGCGGCCGTGCGGGACGCCGTCGACATCCCCGTACGGGTGATGCTGCGCGCCGCCGAGGGCTTCGCGGTGGGCGGGGCGGCGGCGCTGGAGGCGCTGTGCGAGGAGGCGCGGGCGCTGCGGGCGGAGGGGGCGGAGGAGTTCGTCCTCGGCTTCCTCACCGACGACGGGCGCGCCGACCTCGCGGCGATCACCGCGCTCACCGACGCCGTCGGGCCGACGGCCCGCTGGACCTTCCACCGCGCGATCGACCGCGCGGCCGACCGCGATGCGCTGCGCAAGCAGCTCGCGGACCAGCCGGGCCTGGACACCTACCTCACGGCCGGCTCCCCCTCCGGTGTCGACGACGGTCTCGCGACGCTGCTGGCCGAGGCGGCCCGCGGCGACGACCCCGGCTACGAGCCGCGCATCATGGCGGGCGGCGGCCTCCACCTCAAGCACGTGCCGCCCCTGCTGACGGCGGGCCTCACCGCCTTCCACATCGGCGGCGCGGCCCGCCCGGCGGGCTGGACGTCCCCGGTGGACGCGAGTGCGGTACGGGTGTGGCGCGAGGCGCTGGACGGGTGACGAGCGGGAGGGGCCCCGGCCCCACCCTTTCGCCGTTTCCTGGGG
>KL569478.1:1465-8759 GCA_000715685.1 Streptomyces lilacinus | reverse complement strand
GAGATGTGTATAAGAGACAGCAGCCCCAGCAGCACCGCGCCGCCGACCAGCGGCCCCAGGACCGCGGCCGAACCCCAGCCGTGCGACTCGGCCTCGGCGCAGCCGTAGACCACCGCGACCAGACCCCCGGTGCCCAGCACGGCCCCCAGGAGGTCCACCCGGCCGCCGGTGCGCCCGGCGGGGTCCCGCAGCAGGGGCACCGCGCCGGCCAGTACGACGACCACGACGGGCACGGCCACGTACATGCTCCACCGCCAGGTGAGGTACTCGGTCACCAGCCCGCCGCCGATGAGCCCGATGGCGCCACCGGCGCCGGCGATGGCCCCGAAGACACCGAACGCCTTGCCGCGTTCCCTCGGGTCCGTGAACGTCGTCGTCAGCAGCGACATGGCCGCCGGCACCTGCAGCGCCGCGAACGCCCCCTGCAGGGCCCGCCCGGCGAACAGCGTTCCCGGACCGTCCGCGGCCCCGGCGAGCATCGACGCCACCCCGAAGCCGGCCACCCCCACCAGGAACGTCCGCTTGCGCCCCAGCACATCGGCGATCCGCCCGCCCAGCAGCAGCAGTCCGCCGAAGGCCAGCGCGTACGACGTGATGACCCACTGGCGGGAACCGTCCCCGATGCCCAGGTCGGCCTGTGCGGACGGCAGGGCGATGTTCACGATGGTGCCGTCCAGCAGCACGACGAGCTGCGAGAGGCCGAGGACGGCCAGCCCCCACCAGCGCCGCGGGTCGCTCGCGGCCGGGCGGCGGTCCGATGCCGTTGTCACCGGTGTGTCGGCCGTCGTTCTCGCCGTCGTGGTCGAAGCCATGGTGGAGGTCCCCCTGCTGGTGCCGGTGCGTCTTCGTTGATCAACGTAGGACCTCAAGCCGACTTGAGGTCAAGGTGCGGGCGGCTCGCCGCGCGGTCCGTGCGGCGCGCGCATAGCGTGAGAAGTCGGAAGGAGTGAGGCTCACCATGACCGATTTCCCGGAAGGCGCGCCCTGCTGGGCGGACGCCATGTTCAAAGACCTCGAGGGCGCCAAGAGCTTCTACGGCGAGCTGCTCGGCTGGACCTTCGGCGAGGCGGCCGGCGAGTACGGCAACTACACCCAGGCCTACTCCGACGGCAAGGCCGTCGCCGCGGTCGTCCCGCCCATGCCCGGCGACGACGTGCCGTCCGCCTGGTGCCTCTACTTCGCCTCCAAGGACGTGCGGAAGACCGCCGAGAAGATCACGGGCGCGGGCGGCACCCTGATCATGGAGCCGATGCAGGTCGGCTCCTTCGGCTCGATGGCCCTCGCCCGCGAGCCCAGCGGTGCCGTCTTCGGCGTCTGGCAGGCCGACGACCACAAGGGCTTCGAGAAGACGGGGGAGCCCGGCGCGTACTGCTGGGCGGAGGTCTTCACGCGCGACCCCGACACGGCCGACGCCTTCCTCAAGGACGTCTTCCCGTACTCCGCACAAAAGATGGAGTGCGACGACCCCGACACCCCCGACATCGACTTCAAGATCTTCGGCCTGGGCGGCCCCGACAAGCCGGTGCTGGGCCGGATGAGGATGGGCGACGACTTCCCCCCGGAGGTGCCCCCGTACATCCAGGTCTACTTCGCCGTCGGCAACTGCGACGACGCCGTCGCCACGGCCCAGCGGCTCGGCGGCACGCTGTACTTCGGCCCCATGGACAGCCCCTTCGGCCGCTTCGCCGCGCTCGCCGACCCGCAGGGCGCGGCCTTCGCGGTGATCGACCTGGCCACGAGGACCGGCGACATGCCGCGCATGACCGACGCCTGACCTGATCCGGGGCGCAACCAACCAGGGCCGCCGTTTGTCATACCGGCATGACAACGACGAGAGCACACAGGGCCGTTGGCGGACTCGGCCGCCTCCGCGGGCTCGGCGTACTGGTCGGGACGGCCGCCCTGGTCGCGCCCCTCACCATGGCGGTGGGCGCCGGCACCGCCCAAGCCACCTCCACTGCCTCCACCGCGTGCACCGCCGGCACCGGGCCGTACCAGAAGCAGGCGGAGCGCTTCCTCGGGCGGCCCGTCGACGGCGAGCAGTCGCCGGCCGACTGCCGCGCGATACGCGACTTCCAGCTCAACCACGGCGTCAGCCCCGCCATCGGCTGGGCGGGACCGGTGACCTGGGGCGTGATGGACCTCGTCGCCAAGCAGCGCGCCGCGGGCGGCAACCCCAACGCCGCCGGCTCGTGTCCGACGAACAAGGGGCGGATCGCCTGCGTCGACCTCACCCGGCAGCTGAGCTGGGTCCAGGACGGCGCACGCCTGAAGTTCGGCCCGGTGCCCGTCCGTTCGGGCCGCGACGGGTACGAGACGCGGACCGGGCTGAAGCGGATCTACTGGCGGAGCGTCGACCACTGGTCGACGATCTACAAGGTCCGCATGCCCTACAGCCAGTTCTTCGACGGCGGTCAGGCCTTCCACTCCATCGACGGCAGCGTCTGGTCGCCGCCCGGCTCCCACGGCTGCGTCAACATGCGCCGCGGCGACGCCAAGACGTACTGGTCGCTGCTGAAGAACGGCGACGCCGTCTACGTCTACGGCCGCAAGCCCGGCACCTGAGGGGCGGAGGGCGGCGCGGAAATCGATTGCCCGGCGACGACCGGGCCGCCTAGCGTCGGCGTCCATGACCACCCCGACGGCGACCCCGACGCTGCGCACGCCGCGCCTCCTCCTCGAGCCCTACACCCCCGCCGACGAGGAGGACTTCGTCGCCCTCTTCCAGGACGAGCGCGTCTCCCGGTGGATGGGCGACGGGCCCTCCCCGGAGGCGGCGGACCGGGCGCTGTTCGGGCGGATCTTCAGCAAGGTCTACGCCCGGAGGCTCTTCGACGTCTGGGCCGTGCGCCGCGACGGCCGGTTCGTGGGACACGCCGAGATCAAGCACACGGACGACGCCGACGGCCACGAGCTCGTCTACGCGCTCGGCCCGGACGCGTGGGGCGCGGGCCTGGGTACGGAGATCGCCGAGGCGCTCGTCGCGTACGGCTTCGACGCGCTCGGCCTCGACCGGGTGCACGCCACGGTGGCCGCCGCGAACACGGCGTCGCTCCGCCTGCTCGAAAGGATCGGCTTCGGGTGGGTCCGCGACGTCGTCGAGGAGGACGGCAGCATCACGCGCGTCCTCGTCCGGCACCGCGGGACGCGGTGACGAAGCCGCTCCTGCCTGCGGATACGGTGGTGCCCCGGGGGCGGTCCCGGGCGCGTCCTTCCCCCGGTGACCGCGGCGCCCACGAGGAGGCAGGGCACCTTGGTGCGGTTACCGCAACTCAGGCTGGACGAGCTGCTCGAGGAGCTCCAGGCCAGGATCGACGCCGCGCGCGGCACCCGGGACCGGGTGCACAGCCTGCTGGAGGCCGTGCTCTTCGTGGGGCGCGAGCTGGAGCTGGAGCAGGTGCTGCGCCGCATCGTCGAGGCGGCGGTGACGCTGGTGGACGCCCGGTACGGCGCGCTCGGCGTGATCGGTCCCGACGGCCGCACCCTGTCGCAGTTCCTCACCGTCGGGCTCACCGACGCGCAGATCGAGGCCATCGGACCGTACCCCTCCGGCCACGGCATCCTCGGCCAGCTGATCCACCACCCGGAACCGCTGCGGCTGTCGAAGATCTCCGACCACCCCGCCTCGTACGGCTTCCCGCCCGACCACCCGCCGATGCACACCTTCGTGGGCGTGCCCATCCGCGTGCGCGACCAGGTCTTCGGCAATCTCTACCTCGCCGAGAAGCACGGCGGCTCGGACTTCGAGGACGAGGACGAGGAGGTGCTCTCCACCCTCGCGGTGGCCGCCGGCGTCGCCATCGACAACGCCCGGCTGTACGAGGAGTCCACGCGCCGCGAGCGATGGCTCAGAGCCGGCGCCGAGGTGACGAACCGTCTGATGTCCGGCGGGCGCCCCGAGGACGCCATGGGGCTGATCGCCGAGCTGGCGAAGGAGATCACCGGAGCCGACCTGGCCACCGTCTCGTCGCCCGGGTCCGACGCGGGCGCGCTGACCGTCGCGGTCGCCGCCGGCGAACGGGCCGAGGAGCTGCGCGGCACGGTGCTGCCGGCGGACGGCACGCTGGTCGGGGCGGCGCACGCCGCCGGCGCGCCCGTCCACGGCACGGTCGCCCGCGAGGGCGGTGCCACGGGGCCCGGCGGCGGCCCGGGCGTGGCCGTGCCGATCATGACGGGCGGCACCGTGCGCGGCGTGCTGCTGCTGGTCCGGGGAGGGGGCCGGCCCGCGTTCTCGGAGGCGGAGACGGGCCCGCTCGTCGCCTTCGCCGGCCAGGCCGCCATGGCCATGGAACTGGCCGAACGCCGCGCCGACGCCGAGCAGATCGCCCTGCTGGAGGACCGCGACCGCATCGCCCGCGACCTGCACGACCTGGCCATCCAGCGGCTCTTCGCCACCGGCATGACGCTGCAGAGCGCGGACCGCTTCATCGACCACCCCGAGGCCGCCGAGCGCGTCCGGCGCGCGGTGGACGACCTGGACGAGACCATAAAGATCATCCGCTCGACGATCTTCGGCCTGCGGTCCCGGGAGACGGCGTCCCGGCACGGGTTGCGCACCCGCCTGGTGCGGACCGTCGGCGAGGCGGGCACCCTCCTCGGCTTCGCGCCCGGCCTGCGCATGGAGGGCCTGCTGGACACCCAGGTGCCCCGCGAGGCCGCCGACGACGTGGTCGCCGTCCTCGGCGAGGCCCTGGCCAACGTGGCCCGCCACGCCCGGGCCACGGCGACGGACGTCGCCGTCGTCAACGACGGCCGGCACCTGGAGCTGACGGTCACGGACAACGGCGTCGGCATGTCCGAGGGGGAGGGCGGCCGCCGCAGCGGCCTGCGCAACCTCGCTCAGCGGGCCGCCCACCACGATGGCCGGCTGCGGATCACAGCGCCGCCGGGCGGTGGTACGAGCCTGAAGTGGAGCATTCCGCTGCCGGACGGCCGGAAGGGCCGCTGATCGCGGCCGGCCGCCCGGTGCCTTCCGGGCGGCGGCCCGGAAGGCACGGGAGTCGCCCGCTCGGAGTTCACTTGGTGTACAGCCACCACCACCGGTGGCCGTGGTTGTCCTGCTTCCTCTTGCAGTCGTATTCGTGCCAGTCGCCGTAGTGCTGGCCCAGGTTGCCCGCCTCGTAGCAGCAGCCCTGGTCGTGATACCACTTGCTGCGGACTTGCCAGCCCGCCCGTGCCAGCTCGTTGTCCGACTTGTTCGCGGTGTCGCTGCTCGCGCTCGGGGAGTTCTCCGACGGAGTCGCGACGGCCGCCCCGGACGCTCCGGCCAGCAGCAGACCCGCGGTGAGCGCCGCCACTGCCGGGGCGAGGCGGAAGGCCCTCGATTTCATGAGGTTGCCTCTCTGTTCGGTCCCTGCCCTGATAGTGGGCCCGTATCCCGGTTGCCGGAATCGGCGTGCGGGAGCGGGACTCCGGGGGCGTCCCGCGCTGGCGGCCCCCGGTTTCACGTGGCGTGAGAAAGGGGGCGAATCGTCGGGTGACGGCTCCTCAGGACGGCCGGGAGGCGCTCGACGCCAGCACGGCCGCCTGGATACGGCGCTCCACACCGAGCTTGGCGAGCAGGCGTGAGATGTGGTTCTTGACCGTCTTCTCGGACAGGTAGAGCCGCTCGGCGATCTGACGATTCGTCAAGCCGTTGCCGATCAGCCCGAGGATCTCCCGCTCGCGCGGGGAGAGAGCGGCCAGGCGCTCGTCCTCCGGCTCGGGCTGCTCCTCCTCGCCGCGCAGGCTGTTCATCAGGCGCGTGGTCGTCGCCGGGTCGAGCATCGATTGGCCGGAGGCGACCGTGCGGATGGCGGCCACCAGGTCGGAGCCCTTGATCTGCTTCAGGACGTAGCCGGAGGCCCCCGCCATGATCGCGTCCAGCAGGGCGTCGTCGTCATCGAACGAGGTGAGCATCAGGCAGGCCAGTCCCGGCATCCGGGACCGCAGCTCCCGGCAGACCGTGATGCCGTCGCCGTCGGGCAGCCGGACGTCCAGCACCGCCACGTCGGGGCGCAGCGCCGGCCCTCGGGTGAGCGCCCGGTCGATGGTGCCGGCCTCGCCGACCACCGCGATGTCGTCCTCGCCGTCGAGCAGATCGTGGATGCCCCGCCGCACGACCTCGTGATCGTCCAGGAGGAACACCCGGATCGGCCGCTCCGCGGAGAACACCCCCGCTCCCGCTGACTGCTGCTCCACCGCACTGGCTCCTCATCGACTCGTCGACCGTTGTGGGCGCATGACGACATGGGCTGCCGCCTTGTCGGCATGTCGTCCTGTTTGGATCATGATCCAACATTTGTCGGGCCGCCATGGGCCGAACGGCCCCGATCCGGCCACCCCTGGTCGCAGCCGCGTGGGCTCGCTCCGGGCTCACTCCTCGGCGACCAGCACCGCCGCCCCCGTGACCCGGTCGGCCGCCAGGTCCGCCAGGGCGTCGTCGGCCCGGCTCATGCGGTAGCGCTGCACGTGCACCACGGGCCGGTGCCGGGCCACCTCGGAGAGGTAGGCCCGGCCGTCGGCGCGGGTGTTGGCGGTGACACTGCGCAGGGTGCGCTCCTGGAACAGGTGCTTCTGGTACGTCAGGGCCGGGATGTCGGTGAGGTGGATGCCGGCGATCGCGAGCGTCCCCCCGCGGTCGAGCGCCCCCAGCGCCGCCGGGACCAGCTCCCCGACCGGCGCGAAGAGGATCGCCGCGTCCAGCGGCACGGGCGGGGAGTCGTACGCGCCGCCCGCCGACGCCGCGCCCAGCTCCAGGGCCAGCCGCCGGGCCTCCTCGGCACGGGTGAGGACGTGCACGGTGGCGCCCCGGGCGATCGCCAGCTGGGCCGTCAGATGGGCGGAGGCGCCGAAGCCGTAGATCCCGAGCGCGCCGCCGTGCGGGAGGTCGGCGCGCTGCAGGGCGCGGTAGCCGATGATGCCCGCGCACAGCAGCGGGGCCAGCTCCTCGTCCGGCGGCCCCTCCGGCAGCCGGTAGGTGAACCGGGCGTCGGTGACCACGTGTTCGGCGTACCCGCCGTGGGCGTCCCAGCCGGTGTAGCGCGAGAACGGACAGAGGTTCTCCCGGCCGGCGGTGCAGTAGCGGCACGTGCCGCAGGTGCCGGCCAGCCAGGCCGCGCCCACTCGGTCGCCGGGGGCGAAGCCGGCGGCCTCCGGCCCGGCCGCCAGCACCCGGCCGACGATCTCGTGGCCGGGCGTGCAGCGCGGCATGCGCGGTGCGAGATCGCCCTCCGCCAGGTGCAGATCGGTACGGCACACCCCGCACGCGTGCACCTTGACCAGCAGGTCCGCCTGTCTCTTATACACATCTCTG
>KL569478.1:0-1194 GCA_000715685.1 Streptomyces lilacinus | reverse complement strand
GAGATGTGTATAAGAGACAGGTGCAGCGGTCGCTCCGCGGCCGGCGCCGTGCGGTCCACCACCCAGGCCGTGGTGACCCCCTCGGCACCGGGACGTGGGGCCTGCGGCACGGTCATCGCGCTCACCTCCGCTCGCTGCTTCCACCGTGCGTCGGGCGGGGGACCACGGCAAGGCGCGCGGCGCGCCCCGGCGCGCCGGGGGGAGCCGCCCCCACGAGGGCCGGACGTCCCCCGGTACGGGCCCGCTCGGCCCATCCACGGCCGCCGGCGCCGCTGCCACGCTGGGTGCGGCCCGGAACAGGACGCCCGTCCCTCCGCCCCCGTCCGCCGGGCCCGCACCGGGGCCGGGTGCCGATGGCCGGCCCCGGTGACGGCCTCCACCCGGCCCCTCGTACGACACTGGAGGCGGGGGCCCGTGGACCGTACGGCGGACGGAGGCGGTCGCCATGGAACAGGCACCCATCACCGCAGGACTCGACGGCTCGCCCGAGAGCCTGGCCGCCGCGCACTGGGCGGCCGCGGAGGCGGACCGGCGCGGCCGTGCGCTGCGCCTGCTCCACGCCTGGATCCTCTACGTGCCCGAGCCCGCCGGCGTCCCCGCCGACCGGGACCAGGACTACTGGGCGCGGCGCATCGTCGGCGCCGCGCGGGCGGAGGTGCTCGAGCGGCACCCCCACCTGACCGTCGTCGAGGACATCGTGGCCGAGGAGGCCGCCCCCGCCCTGCTGCGGGCCGTCGCCGCGTCGGAGATGGTCGTGCTCGGCTCGCGCGGCCTGGACCGGGTGCGGAGCTTCTTCCTCGGCGACGTCGCCCTGCACGTCGCCGGCCGGGCCGAACGGCCGGTGGTCCTGGTCCGCGCCGGGGCGCAGCACCCGGACGGCGGCGTCGTGGTCGGCCTCGGCCTGCGCCGGCGCAGCGACGACCTCCTCGCCTTCGCGTTCGCCGAGGCGGCCGCCCGGGGCACGCCCCTGCGCGTCGTGCACGGGCGCCCGCTGCCCGTCCAGGCCTACGCCCCCTGGGGCGTGGACCCCGAGGTCTCCCGGGAGATCGGCCGCGAGGCGGAGCGGGAGCTGACGGCCGCGCTGCGGCCGTGGTGCGAGACGTACCCCGACGTCACGGTGGTCGACAGCGTCCGGCTGGACAGCCCGGCGCGGGCCGTCGTCGAGGCCGCCGAGGGGGCGGACCTCCTCGTCGT
>KL569477.1:21924-22062 GCA_000715685.1 Streptomyces lilacinus | reverse complement strand
AGAGATGTGTATAAGAGACAGGAACATGCCGTGGCGCAGGCCGATGACCTCGCCGTGGTCGAGCCGCTGGCCGGGGAGGTTCTGGGCGCCGAGGTCCTTGTCGGGGTTGACGCCGTTGTGGTTGGCGGGGCTGCCGTT
>KL569477.1:16401-21633 GCA_000715685.1 Streptomyces lilacinus | reverse complement strand
AGAGATGTGTATAAGAGACAGGGCTCTTGTTGTTCGGCTCGCTCATCGCAGCAGCCCCTTCATCTCGAGCAGCGGCAGGGCCTTGAGCGCCTTCTCCTCCGCCTCGCGCTCCGCCTCCTCGCGCTGCGCGCCGAGCTTCTCGCCCTGGATCTTCTTGTGCAGCTTGAGGATCGAGTCCATGAGCATCTCGGGCCGGGGCGGACAGCCGGGCAGATAGATGTCGACCGGCACGATGTGGTCGACGCCCTGCACGATCGCGTAGTTGTTGAACATGCCGCCGCTGGACGCGCAGACGCCCATGGAGATCACCCACTTGGGGTTCGGCATCTGGTCGTAGACCTGGCGCAGCACCGGCGCCATCTTCTGACTGACCCGACCCGCCACGATCATCAGATCGGCCTGGCGGGGCGAGCCGCGGAAGACCTCCATGCCGAAGCGGGCGAGGTCGTAGCGCCCGGCTCCGGTGGTCATCATCTCGATGGCGCAGCAGGCCAGGCCGAACGTCGCCGGGAAGACGGAGGCCTTGCGCACCCATCCCGCGGCCTGTTCCACGCTGGTCAGCAGAAAGCCGCTGGGCAGCTTTTCCTCGAGTCCCATGATCCACGCGCCCCCTAATCCCAATCGAGGCCGCCGCGGCGCCATACATAGGCGTAGGCGACGAAGACGGTGAGCACGAAGAGGAGCATCTCCACGAGCCCGAAGAGCCCCAGGGAGTCGAAGGTGACCGCCCAGGGGTAGAGGAAGACGATCTCGATGTCGAAGACGATGAAGAGCATCGCCGTCAGGTAGTACTTGATGGGGAAGCGACCGCCACCGGCCGGCTGCGGGGTCGGCTCGATGCCGCATTCGTACGCCTCGAGCTTGGCGCGGTTCCAGCGCTTGGGCCCGATGATCGATGCCATGACCACGGAGAAGATCGCGAAGCCCGCACCGAGGGCTCCCAGTACGAGGATGGGCGCGTAGGCGTTCACCGCTCCTCGCTCCTTCCAGTCTGTCGACGCTGACTGCTGGCTGACCGGACCCGGCGGCGGAGGCCCCTGGCGAAGATCGCCAGCATGTGAGGCAGTTCACAAGCCCGGGTCGCTTGCATCCTATGCCCGTCGGTCTGTGATCTGCGACACGGCGTACGGGCCCGCGTTTGTGATCTCCACCACCTGGCGAACGATCATTAAGTCGGATGAGCGGTGATCTTCATACGCGAAGCGGTTGAGTGATCACGATAGGTGACATTTGAGGGCTGCGGCGCTGGTCGGAGCGATGATCCACTATCAAACGGCGTCGGCCGCCGGCAAATTGGCATGGTGAATCGTCAACTGATATAGAGCCGCCACCCCCTGGGGCGACGGCGGTCAGCGACCGTCACCGGCGGGTGGCGCGGGGCGGGGGCTCGCTCGGCACGGCCGAGGCGGGCGTTGCGTGAGTTCCGCCACGTGTCGGAAGGTTCGAGACCCTGTTTCCCCGGGTAGCCTCGACGCGCGAGCCATAAAGGTGATAAGACGTCCGGCGGAAAGATCACTCCCGGCTCAAATGCCGTGTTGAGGCGCTTGATCGCCCATCCGCCCCTCCTCGGCGCCGTGACCCGCCCGTGACCCCGGCGCCCGAAATGTGCGCACCTCGAGGCCAATTGTGGCGCACGTCACTTATCTTGAACTCAACCTGCGCGTCCTGATAGTCCGTTGTCCCATGTCCCCGAACGCGCACATAACCAGCCACCGGAAGCCCCGTCGCCCCGCGAGCCAGTCGTGGGTCGTCCGCACGGGTGTGGCCGGTGGCGTCCTCAGCACCCTGGCCGTGGCCGGCACCGCTTCTGCCACCACCAACGCCGCCGCCGAGAAGCCCGCCGAGGCGACGCTGGAGATCCCGGCCGTCAACGCCGCCATCTCGGGCTCCATCGCGCAGAGCGCCGACGCCACGCAGCAGGCAGCCGCCGAGACCCAGGTCCGCGCGCAGGTGGACGAGGCCATCGACATGGCCAAGGCCCACGCCAAGAAGGCCAAGGACGAGGCCGAGCGCAAGGCCGAGGCCGAGCGCAAGGCCGCCGCCGCCTTCGCGAAGCGCGCGGCCGACGAGGAGCGCGCCTCCCGCGGCGGCGACCGCACCGACATCAGCGGCAAGTCGGCCTCCACCTCGGACGAGTCCTCCTCCTCCCACGCGACCGGCAGCAGCGCGCAGCTCGTCAGCTTCCTCCGCGCCCAGCTGGGCAAGGCCTACGTGATGGGCGCCACCGGCTCTCCTCGTACGACTGCTCCGGCCTGGTCATGGCCGCGTACAGCCAGATCGGCATCGACCTCCCCCGCGTCTCCCAGGACCAGTCGACCGCCGGCACCCAGGTCTCCCTGAGCAACCTGAAGACCGGCGACATCCTCTACTGGGGCTCCGCGGGCAGCGCGTACCACGTGGCCGTGTACATCGGCGGCGGCAAGTTCATCGGCGCGCAGAACCCGAGCACGGGCATCGTCGAGCGCGACATGAGCTACTCCCCGCCCACGGGTGCCGTTCGCGTCATGTGACGCGTTGTGTGCGCGCCGGCCGCGCACATACGGAAGGGCCGCCGTTCCCCCCCGCTGGGACGGCGGCCCTTCGGCATTCCCGGGTGCCCACCCCCGTTGTGTCACGGGCACCCGGCCCCCCGTGCCGATACGGGGAGTCTGCGCCGCGCCCGTCCGGACGGGCAAACTCCTTCGGCTCGGGTCGAAACCAGGCGGTGGAAGGGGGTGTTCCGTGCTCCGTACCTGCCCGGGGGGAGGGACGGGCAAACGGGGCGAGTGCGACACGATGGGGTGAACCGGGTGGATGCCGTTGTTGTCGCCGTTCTGGTTGCCGGTCTTGTCACCGGTCTTCTCACCGGTCGCGGAGTTCGAACCAGACCCGCTTTCCGATGATGTCCAACCCGTCCCAGACGAGGGTCACGCCGGAGGAGTGCGCCAGTCCGTGGAGGAGTGCGAGGCCCCGGCCTCGCTCGTCGTCGTCATTGGGTCGACGCCGGTAGGGCCGGCGGCCGGGGTCGTCATCGCGTACGGCGATGGTGGCGCGGCCGGCCCGGACGGTCACCTCGACGGTGAGGGTGGGGACGCGGGCGTGCTGCACGACGTTGGTGACGGCGTCGGAGACACAGACGCGGGCGTCGTCGATGAGGGCGGGATGACCGGTGGCCTCGAGGGTGCCGGCCACGAACTGGCGGGCGAGGCGGGGTGTGGTGGCGTGGGCGGGTGCGGCGAGCTCGTAGAAACCTTGGGGGGTGGGGGCGAGTACGGAACGCATGGGGCGTCTCCCAACGGTCTGCCGATGTCGACCTTTCCGCGCGCCCGTTGTCGTCCGTGGCCTGGCCGCCTGCCGGTGCCCCAACGGGCATGCGGGTGGCTGCACTTCGGGTCTTCCCGACCTGATGCGCGGTGTGGGCAGGACGTTATGGCACATGCATGTGACCTCTCAAGCCAAGGCCAAAGCCTGCACGTCGAGAGGTGGACCCGCGAAACTGAGGCGCGCACACTTGACACGCAGGAGGAAGGGAACGCCATGCCACCTCGAAGCAGCCCAACCGCCAGGCAGGCAAGGCTCGGTGCAGAGCTCCGCAAGCTGCGTGAAGCATCCGGCCTACCGGCCCGCGCCGCCGGCGAACTACTTGGCGGCAACCAAGCCACGATCAGCCATATCGAAGCCGGCCGTTGGGGCGTAAGCGCGGAACGAGTTCGACGGCTAGCGTCCTTCTACTCCGCAAGCGACGAACAATTGGTGAACGCGCTCTGCGCAATGACCGAGGAACGTGGCAAGGGGTGGTGGGAGGCATATCGAGGCGTCCTGCCCGTCGCCTATCTCGACATCGCGGAGCTCGAACATCACGCGACCCGTCTACGCTCCATCCGGATGTTGCATGTACCTGGAATCCTCCAGACTCCGGACTACGCCCGTGAATTGATCAGCAGCGGGGTGACCGGCCTCCCGGACGTCGAGGTGGCCGCCCGGGTGGAGCATCGCACGCGACGCCGCCAGATCTTCGACCGTGCCGCACCGCCGGGATTCGATGCCTTCATCCACGAGGCGGCACTGCGCATGCGGTATTGCGGCAGCGACGTCATGCGGTCGCAGCTTGAGCTGCTTCAGGAGGTCGCCGACTGGCCGAGCGTGACTATTCGCGTCATCCCGTTCGATGCACGGATCACGAGCTCGGTCCATTCGGTCCTCTACGCCGACGGGGTCATCCCGCCGCTCGACACAGTGCAACTGGACAGTGCGTTCGGCGGTTGCTTTCTCGATGCGGAAGCGCAGTTGGTGAAGTATCGGTCACTGTTCAGCTCGATCGAAGAAATCGCACTCGACGCAGACGAATCAATCAAGTTCATCCAACACATCACGCAGGGAATGTGAGTAGGTCCGCAATGAACAGAGCCTCATGGCAGAAGTCTTCCTTCTCGGGACCCGATGACAACCCTGACTGCGTCGAGCTGAGAGGCTTCGACGGCGCGGTGGCCATACGCGAGAGCGACAACCCCGGCGACGTCGTCACCGTCCCCGCACCGCGAGTCCGCGCGTTGATCGCCAGCGTGAAGGCCGGATCGATACAACACCCGTCCGATTAACCGACTAACAACCCCCAACTCATCGCTCATACAAGCGAATTCAAACGAACCGGCTGGCGCTCGCGCTCCCCGATGCGATATCCAAAGCCTCGGCATTGCATCGAAAGGGGCGGAAATGGATCCAGTCGCTGCGCTGGGCGTTGCGGGGACCGCGGTCGTGGGGGCGATGGCCACCGACGCGTGGCGGCGCTGTGCCGACGGCGTCGTGGAGCTGTGGCGCCGCGTCCAGCCGGAACGCGTACCGACCGTCGAGGCCGAGCTCATCGACACCCACCGCGCGGTCGTCGCGGCCCGGCGGGCCGGGGACGCGGAGGTCGAGGAGGAGTGGGCGGAGGTGTGGCGTTCGAAGCTCCGCGTACTCCTCCGCACCCACCCCGGGCTGGCCGCCGACCTGCAGCGGCTCGTGGACGAGGAGCTGCGCCCCGCCCTCCCGCCCGCGGAGCAGACCCGCATCGGGCAAGTGGAGATGAAGGCCTCCGCGACTGGTAGCGGCCGGGTCTACCAGGCCGGCCGTGACCAACACATCCACGAACGGTGAGCGAGCCGCCGGAACCGCCGGTCCGGATGGAGGCGGAGGCCGCAACCGGCGGCAGCACGCATCAGGCCGCCCGTGACCAGTACATCTACAACGGTCCGGCTCCCCCCCGATCCCCCC
>KL569477.1:15845-16135 GCA_000715685.1 Streptomyces lilacinus | reverse complement strand
CCCGGCCCCCGCCGGATCCCGCCGCCGGCTGTGGCCGGCGGCGGGCGGCGTGCTCCTCGCCCTGTTGGTCGTGGCGGGTGCGGCAGTCGGGGTGACGGCCTACGTGACGCGCTCGCAACCGGCGAAGAGCGCCCCCGCCCCCGCCTCCTCGCCGAGCACCGCCCCCGCCGCGAGCCCGAGCGCGCCCCCTCCCGAGGCGAAGCCCGGCAGCACCCAAGCCGCCGCGCCGCCGCCCGCGACGGCAGCCGCACCGCCGGCCGTCGAGGCCGCCCCCGCGGCGCCCGCGCCGT
>KL569477.1:14863-15578 GCA_000715685.1 Streptomyces lilacinus | reverse complement strand
TCAGAGATGTGTATAAGAGACAGCCTCAGAGGCATGCCGGACCAAAGACGGCGGCTGGCAGAAGATGCAGTACGTGGACGTATCGCTGAAGCCGTGCCACGAACTGTCGAGCGACAGCATCGTGATGCGCTCGTACACCAAGGCGGGCAGGGACGATTCGGCGGACGTCTACGTATGGCTGGTTGAGGTCAGCAGTGACGGCAAGACCGTGATCCGGAAGCTGTTCCTTCGCTCATGCCCGTCCCTCAAGGCGGGCGCGGTATGCGAGCAGCGCGTGGAGCTGAACAAATCCGGCAGCACGTACGTCGTGGCGACGACGGCCCAGCCGCGGGGAGCGGCCTTCTCGAACACAATGTGGCAGGCCCGCGACGGAATGCAGGCCCCGCGCTTCACCTGGTAAACCCGGGCTGCGGCCCGCACACCGATCAGCGAGCGCTGGAGGGCGACTCCGCCGAGGCGTGCAGCAGCAGGTCGCGCAGTGCCGTGGCGGCGTCCGACGGCTCGGTGGGCGTGAGGACGACCTGGTCGACGGTGGTCGAAGGACCGGTGAGGGGGATGACGCGCAGGCCGGGCGGCTGGTGGTCGAGCGCGGATTCGACGGTGATGCCGATGCCCGTTCCGGCGGCGACATGAGCGGCAATGGCGTGCACGCTGTCGGCGGTCCTGATGATGCGCAGGTCGGCCCCTGTCTCTTATACACATCTCTGATGGCGCG
>KL569477.1:7313-14624 GCA_000715685.1 Streptomyces lilacinus | reverse complement strand
AGAGATGTGTATAAGAGACAGCTGTTGATCTGGTGCGGCCAGGTGAGCAGGCCGGTGGTGGACAGTTCGGACGCGCTCAGCTCGGCGTGCCCGGCGAGGGGATGGGCGGCGGGTACGAGCGCCATGAACCTCTCGGTGGACAGCACCCTCGCGCGTACGCCGGTGACGTCGCCGGTCGCCCAACCGATGCCCAGCCCGATCGTCTCCGCCCGCAGGGCGGTGAGCTGGGCCGTGGTCGGCATGGCCTCCGGCACGATCGTCACGTCGGGGAAACGGTCGCGCAGTCGCGGCAGGCAGCGCAACAGCAGCTGGTGACCGGTGTATTCGGCGTGGGCGACGACGAGGGTGGTGCGGGTCCGGTCGTCGCCGGCGGCCAGGGAACGGCCGCGCTGCTGGAAGCGGCGCAGCTGGGCCAGGGCGGCGTGGGCATCCGGCAGCAGCGCTTCGCCGAGATCGGTCAGTGACACCCGGCGGCTGGTGCGGTGGAACAGCCGCCCGCCCAGGGTGCTCTCCAGCCGCCTGACGGCGTCGCTGACGGTGGGCTGCCCCCGGTGCAGGCGCGCGGCGGCGCGGCCGAAGTGGAGCTCTTCCGCGACCGCGACGAATGCTTCCAGTTCCATCCTGTCCACGGGACCAGGCTAACGCGATCGATCGGTGCGACCGATCGCTGCGTGCCGAAGTTCGGCGTTGAAGCCGTGCCGTACGCGGGTTGTGATGGCTGGGCAAGCAGCGATTACCCCACGACCGGAAGTAGTGAAGAGCAGATGACAGTCCATGACGTCGACCGTGAGCAGGATGCGCCGATGGCCACGGTGACGGTGGTCTACCACTCGGTGCACGGGCACACCCGGGTCCTGGCCGAGCACCTCGCCGACGGGGCGCGACTGGTGCCGAACACCCGGGTGCATCTCGCCGAGATCCGTCCCGAGGACGTCAACGCGGGCCGCTGGCACGATGCGGAGGTGCTGGAGCTGCTCGACCGCTCCGATGCGATCGTCTTCGGCTGCCCGACGCTGATGGGCAGCGTGTCGGCGGTGTTCAAGGCGTTCATGGAAGCGGCGTTCACGCCGTTCGTGACGCAGGCGTGGAAGGACAAGCTGGCCGGCGGGTTCACCATGTCCGCCTCGCAGAGCGGCGACAAGCTGGCGGTCCTGGAGCAGCTGGCGGTCTTCGGCGCGCAGTTGGGCATGCAGTGGATCGGCGTGGGCGACATGCCGGGCAACAACTGGAGCGGTGGCTCCCGCGACGACGTGAACCGGCTGGGCTCCTGGCTGGGCCTGATGAGCCAGAGCCACGCCGACCAGGGACCGGAGCAGGCCGGATCGCGCGGCGACCGGATCACCGCGGAGCGGTACGGCGAGCGGATCGCCCGGCTGACCCAGCGTTGGGTCAACGCCGTGCCGTACGAGACCCCCCGGATGACCGAACACGAGGCCCGCGCCCTGTCGGCCTCCCTCAGGGAGACGGACGACGCACCGGCAGCGCTGACCGGCGCCTGACCGGCGTCGACGCCGGGTGTCCCCCACGTTCCCCCACGTTCCCCCTCGTTCCCGCGCGCCCCGTCGGCGCGCTGGAGTGAACGGGCGGGTGCACACGCATGCGGGGAAGGCCCGCCGGGGAGAGGTGGTGTGGCCATACGACGATCCGAGCCGAGGAGCCGCCCGCCCATGCCTGAGAAGCCCGAAGAGGCCGGTGCGCTCGCGCCCGGCGTGTACGTCAAAGAAGTCTCCAACGGCGCACGCGTCATCACCGGTGCGGGGACATCGACCCCTGCCTTCCTCGGCTACACCGTCCGGGACAGCGGCCCGTGCCCGCCGACACTCGTGCGGAGCTGGCAGGAGTACACCGACCGCTTCGCGACGAGCGAGCAGGGCACCAGCCTCTTCGAGGAGCTGGGCAAGGCCGTCCGGCACGGAGAGGACGCGGTCCTCGGGGCGCTCTCGGCCGTCACCGGGGGACACGCCGCGCCGGCCGCGCCGGGGTCGGACATCCCGCGAGGCTTCGCGCTGTCGGAGGCGGTGCAGGGATTCTTCGCCAACGGCGGCGCCTCCTGCTACATCGTCCCCCTGGGCGACGCCCCCTCACTCGCTGCGGCCCTCGAGGGCGACGGCGAGGCGGGGACGGGTCTGGCCGGCCTGGAGAAGGTGCCGGACGTGGCGATGGTCGCCTGCCCCGACCTCGCGCCCATGGCCACGACGGACGGGGAACTCGCCGAGGGCGCCCAGAAGATCGCCGCCCACTGCGTGAAGATGAGGAACAGGGTGGCGGTCCTGGACGTCCCCCACGACCCCTCGGGCACTCCCAGGACCACGGCACCGGAGCTGGGGTTGGAGGACGACCAGCGGAAGTTCGCGGCGGTGTACTACCCGTGGGTGAAGGTGTCGGGCCTGGACGGGAAGCAGCGCGAGGTGCCGCCGAGCGGCCACGTCGCGGGCGTGTGGGCGCGTACGGACGCGCGGCGGGGTGTCCACAAGGCGCCGGCCAATGAAGCGATCCAGGGCGTGATGGGGTTTTCGGCACAAGTCACCGACAGCGAGCAGGCCCACCTCAACGAGCAAGGGGTGAACTGCCTGCGCTCGTTCCCCGGCCGCGACCCCCTGGTGTGGGGCGCACGCACCCTTGCCACGGGTGACACGGACTGGAGATACCTCAATGTCCGTCGTCTCGTGTGCTTTATCGAAGACTCCATCAAGCAGTCCACCACCTGGGCCGCCTTCGAGCCCAACGACGAACGCCTGTGGGCCGCCCTGCGCCACGATGTCACCGCCTTCCTCAAAGACCAGTGGCGCTGCGGAGCTCTCGTCGGCAGCACCCCTGCCGAGGCCTTCTACGTCATCTGCGACGAGAGCAACAACTCCACCGACACCATCGCCCAGGGCCTCGTCCAATGCGACATCGGCGTCGCGCCCGTCCGCCCCGCCGAATTCATCCACTTCACGGTCCAGCAGACCGCCGGTCAGCCCCCGGCCTGATCCCGACCGCCCGCCGCGCGGGGGCGTTCGCGCGACGGGCGGAATCCAAACGGCCAAACGGTCAGACGGTCAGACGGTCAGAGGTCAGGGGCAGTTCACGGCCGCGGGCCCCTCGTCGACGACACACTCGTCCACCCCCTCGCCCCCGTCCACCTCGCCCTGGTTGTCGTGGACGTGGAGGACGTCGTCGCCTGCGTCGCCGTGGATGCGGCCCGTGGGGGCGACGGTGCCGTTGATGTCGATGAAGTCGGCGTCGTCGAAGCCCTCGACGAGGCCGCGGACGGTGACGGCGCCGTCGACGAGGACGACGTCCGGGCCGCGGGCGCCGCGGATGACGCTGTCGGGGCCGGTGTCGGCGGTGCGGAAGAGGAGGATGAGGTCGCGGTCCTGGCCGCCGCGGACCGTGCCGAGGACGGTGCCCCGCAGGTCGATGGCGTCGTCGGCGGCCTGGCCGTCGATGTCGCCGGTCTCGGTGAGGCGGGCCCCCTGCTCGAGGGTGATGTGGTCGGCGCCGTCGCCGGCGAGGACGTGACCGGCGACGGTGCCGGTGAGGGAGATGGTGTCGTCGCCGCCGCGGGCATCGACGGTGTCGGCGGCCTCGAGGGCGGCGCAGACGATCGTGTCGGCGCCGTCGGTGCCGGTGATGTCGGGCCCGGGGGCCGGTGCGCCGTTGACCGTGCAGGCGGGCGCGGCGTGGGCGGGGGCGGCCGGGAGGGCGAGGAGCAGGAGGAGGGCCGCTGCCGCTGTCCTCGCGGCGGCGATCTTCACCACGGGCACACTCCCTTCACGAAGGAGAGGTGTTCCGCCCTCAAATGGAGCCGGGCTCTCCCCCATTACTTCCGTAAAGCGGACACGCCGAAACGACACGAAAGCAGCTCGAAAGGGTGAATTCGCCCGTCAATGGGCGTGCGGCAACGGCACGACGGCCCCAACGTCCTCGCACCGGACGGCGAGGCCGCCCTCCTCCGTCCCGGCTCGGCACGTATCGGAGCCCGGGCCGCCGTCCACGACGCCGTGGCCGAGGACCTCGACCGTGATGTCGTCGTCCCCTCCACGCCCGTCGACCCTGCCCCCGGGGCCGACGGTGGAGCACCTGATCTCGTCGGCGCGCTCGGTGCCGACGACAACGGGGCCGGTCCGGAAGACGCCGTTGACAGTGCAGAGGACCGCCGCCGAGGACGGGCCCGGCCGGGCGGGCGTGTCCGCGGCCTCGGCCGGTGCCGCCAGAACGGCGGCGGGCAGGGTGAGCAGTGCCGCGGCCGCGGCGATCAGTCCGTCCATGAGGGCCCCCGATCCCTTGATCAAAGAACATGACCACCCGCCGCGCGAGAACGCTCGACGCAGCGGGCGGGACGTACTGGGTGACGGGATTACTTCCTACGGCAGCTCGCAGTTCACCCTCGTACCGCCGTTGACGAGGCAGGTGTCGATGCCGAGGCTGCCGTCGACGACGCCGGTGCCGTTGTTGTCGAGGACGGTGACCAGGTCGTTGCCGCCGCCGGCGTTCACGTGGCCGCGGTTGAGGACGACGGTGATGTTGTCGTTGCCGCCGAGGCCGTTGACCGTGTCCGTCAGGCCGACGACGGAACACCTGATCTGGTCGGGGCCCGCCGTGCCGTTGACGACCGGGCCGGCCTGGAAGACGCCGTTGACCGTGCAGAGCGCCGTCGCCGCCGAGGAGTGGGACCCGGCGGGCGAGGCGGCGTGCACGGGCGCGGCCAGCAGGGCCGCCGGGAGGGCGACGAGCGCCGCGACGGCCGCAAGTCGGCCGGCGCGGCGGCGCGTTGACGTGGTGGGGGCGAAGTGCGGGGCGAAGTGTCTCCTCATGTCGTCCACGACGAGCACGTTCCCTTCACGAGAAGGACCTTCCGGCCCCAAGCGGAGCCGGACTCTCCCTCGTAAACTTCCGCAAAGCCGACACACCGAAACGGCGCGAATGCCACACGAAAGGATGAACCACTCCAGTCGGTTTACGGCTGCGGCCGCCTACCTCTTACGAGCGCGGCGCCACCTTGCTCAGCCCGTTGATGATCCGGTCCATGGCGTCGCCGCCCGTCGGGTCCGTCAGGTTCGCCAGCATCTTCAGCGTGAACTTCATCAGCAGCGGGTGCGTCAAACCCCGCTCGGTCGCCAGCTTCATGACCTTCGGGTTGCCGATGAGCTTCACGAAGGCGCGGCCCAGCGTGTAGTAGCCGCCGTAGGTGTCCTTGAGGACCTTGGGGTAGCGCTGGAGGGCCAGCTCGCGCTGGGCGTACGAGGAGCGGGCGTGTGCCTGGACGATGACGTCCGCCACGAGCTGCCCCGACTCCATCGCGTACGCGATGCCCTCGCCGTTGAAGGGGTTGACCAGGCCACCCGCGTCGCCCACCAGCAGCAGGCCGCGCGTGTAGTGCGGCTGGCGGTTGAAGGCCATGGGCAGCGCGGCGCCGCGGATGGGGCCGGTCATGTTCTCGGGGGTGTAGCCCCAGTCCTCCGGCATCGAGGCGCACCACGCCTTGAGCACCTCGCGCCAGTCGAGCTCCTTGAAGGAGTCGGAGGTGTTGAGGACGCCGAGGCCGACGTTGCTGGTGCCGTCGCCCATGCCGAAGATCCAGCCGTAGCCCGGCAGCAGCCGGTCCTGGGGGCCGCGCCGGTCCCACAGCTCCAGCCAGGACTCGAGGTAGTCGTCGTCGTGGCGCGGGGAGGTGAAGTACGTGCGGACGGCCACGCCCATCGGGCGGTCCTCGCGGCGGTGCAGGCCCATCGCCAGGGAGAGGCGGCTGGAGTTGCCGTCGGCGGCGACCACGAGGGGGGCGTGGAAGGTGACCGGGGTCTTCTCCTCGCCCAGCTTCGCCTCGACGCCGGTGATCCGGCCCGTGCGGTCGTCGATGATCGGCGCGCCGACGTTGCAGCGCTCGTACAGCCGGGCGCCGGCCTTGACCGCCTGCCGGGCCAGCTGCTCGTCGAAGTCGTCGCGCTTGCGAACGAGGCCGTAGTCCGGGAAGGACGCCAGCTCCGGCCAGTCGAGCTCGAGGCGGACGCCGCCGCCGATGATGCGCAGGCCCTTGTTGCGCAGCCAGCCAGCCTCCTCGGAGATGTCGATGCCCATCGACACGAGCTGCTTGGTCGCCCGCGGGGTGAGGCCGTCGCCGCACACCTTCTCGCGCGGGAAGGCCGTCTTCTCCAGGAGGAGGACGTCGAGGCCGGCCTTGGCCAGGTAGTACGCGGTGGTCGAACCGGCCGGGCCCGCGCCGACGACGATCACATCAGCGCTGTGTTCGGTAGGGGACTCGGTCACGGCGGCTCTCCCGTTCGGCGAGGGACTGGTCTGCGCCGAGTCTATGAGCCGGGCGGCGGCGGGCGTTCCTCGGTCCTCCCCACCGCCGCTCCGTCCGGCCCACATCTGCGTACGGACGCGTACTGGAACACGTACTGGACACGTACTGGCCGGGTACTGGCCGCGTACTGCCTCGTCAGTCGAAGTCGTACGGGCCGACCCACCAGAAGGTCAGTGCCGTGTCGAAGACATTCCGGGCGTCCGGGTAGAGGCGCTCGCGTTCCGCGAACATGATCGCGTACTCGGTGCCGGCCTCGTCCACGTACGCCTGGTTCAGCGCGTGCATGACCTCGCCGTTCTTCTCCTTCCACGTCCATTCCCACAGCGCGCCGGGGCGGCCGCGGAAGGTGTTCCGTGTCATCTGGAGCCGCTGGTAGCCCTCTTGGCGGGAGACGACCTTCTCCATCTCGAGGAAGTGGTCGTACGACGCGGTGCCCCCGCTCGGGACGATGCCGATGCGCAGGTGGCCGGGGCCGGTGGAGCCGGCGTAGTCGATCTGGCCGCTGCCCTTGTTCTCGCGGTGCCACACCTCGGGGACGGCGAGGGAGAAGCCCTCGGGGGACGTCATCCGCATGTAGCCCTTGGGCGGCTGCCCGGCGGGGGGCGTGGCGGCGGAGCCGGACGCGGCGGGGGACGGGGAGTCGGGGGCGGCCGGGCCGGGGGCGGCCGGGGAGGCGGAGGATGCGGGTGCGTTGGCCTTGGCGTCGGCCTTCGCGTTCTTGTCGGCGCCGTCGCCATTGCCGTCGCGCAGCAGCATCACGCCGGCCATGGCGGCACCGCCGACGAGGAAGGCCACCAGGCCGATGGCCACCCACACGAGCGGGCTGCGGGCCGAGCCTGCCCGAGGCGCGGCGGGCGGGGCGGTGGGCTGAGGGGCCTGGGGCTGGTGCGCCAGGGGCAGCTGTGCCGGGGGCTGAGCTGCTTGAGGCCGAGCTGCTTGGGGCTGAGGAGCGGCCGGCGGCTGGGTGACCTGGGGCGCGACGGCCTGGGGCTGGGCGGCCGGCGGCTGGGCAGCCGGCTGCT
>KL569477.1:1576-7004 GCA_000715685.1 Streptomyces lilacinus | reverse complement strand
CGCCGTCTCCGCGGCCACCGGCGGTGCGGCCGGCATCGGCGGCGACGTCGGGGCCTGGGGCACCTGAGGCGCCTGAGGCGCCTGCGCCGGTACGGGCGGTACGGCCGGCGCCGCCGGCTCACCGAACACGCCAGGCGCAGCACCGAACCCACCCGGCGCACCCGGCGCACCCAGCCCGCCGAACCCACCCGGCGTACCCGGCCCGCCCGCCACCGATGTCCCGCCCAGCACCACCGCCAGCAGCACCGCGCCCGCCGTCCACAGGAGGCCGAAGAGCAGCAGCTCCCCCACGTTCGTTCCCACAGAGGCTTCCATCCCCTGCGTGCGGTACGAGAAGGAGGAACCCGTCGTCATCTCCATCGAGCCGCCGGAGACGAACGACAGCAGCCACACCGTCGCCAGGAAGAACACCCCGGACAGCACCTGCTCGCCGCGGTTCGCCGAGCGGCGCGCCGCGACCACGGCGAGGATCACCGCGCACACCACGCCCAGCACCACGGCTCCGGCCTGCGCCCAACCGCCCGCGGTCTCACCCAGTTCGGAGAGGCCGAGGGTGCCGCCGGTGGGGCGGCCGTGGTCGGTCGCCGAGGCCTCGATGCCGGCGCCCCAGGACAGACCGAGCGTCATGAGGCCGTAGTTGACGAGGACAGGCAGCGAGGCGAGGAGGGACCAGTCGCCCATCTCGTCCTGGTGCGTGGCGACGACGACGAACGCGACCAGCGCGCACAGCGCCACCGCGAGCCCGAGGGCGCGCAGGGCGGTGCCCCACGCCCGTACGACCACCTGGGCGCCGGCGCCCAGGCGCACGGACAGCTCGTCGCGGCAGAGCACCGCGCCGCTCACCGCACCGGCCAGCGCGAAGGAGAACAGCGCGGCGAGGCCGGGCGCGGTCGAGACCGACACGACCTCGAGGTCGGGACGGCCGTACAGGCCGAGGACCAGCACCACCGCCCCGCACAGCAGCGCGATCCGCAACGCGGCCTCGGCGCCACCGCGTCCTGCCGTACCCGCCGTGCCCGCGCGCCGCAGCTTGGCGGCGCCGAGGGCGACGGCGCCCGCCCACAGCAGGGTGAGGGTCAGCGGCCACACGGAGATGGAGCCGCTGCCGCGCACGAACAGCGACAGCAGGCCGTTGCTGCGGCTCATGTCCACGTCCAGGGTGGCGCCGAGCCCCTGGAGCAGCAGGGCTATGGCGGCCTGGAAGCGGTCGGGCCAACTGCCGAAGCCCACCGCGTCGTAGTCGCGGGTGTGAGGGATGGAGAGCGCGACGGCGAGGACGACGAGCAGTCCGATCGGCCACAGCGCGGCCTTCGCCGAGCCCGCCCAGTCGCCCGTGGCGGCGCTGCGCAGGAACAACGCCCCGCGCGAGGGCGGGGCGTACGGCGCGTGGGCGGGCGGAGGGGCGTACGGCGGTGGCGGTACGGCGGGTGGGGGCGGCAGCGCGGCAGCGCCCTCCGCCGGCGTTTCCGGGCGTTCGTTCCCGCACTTCATGCAGAATCGCGCGTCCGGAACGAACGCGACACCACAGGTGGGACAGAAGGACGGCATGGGGCAGCCTCCGGGTTCGGGCGACGTCAAGGGCCGGGAGGGCCAAGATCGTACCGATCTTGAAGGACCTGCCCATGACAATCCCCGAACCCGGGGTAATCGGCTTCGCCTCGAGGTGGCGTCAGCCCGCCGTGGGCTTGGTCCCCCGGTGCAGCGCCACGACGCCGCCCGTCAGATTGCGCCAGGCCACCTTCGCCCAGCCGGCCCCCTGCAGGCGCGCGGCCAGCGCGGGCTGGTCCGGCCAGGAGCGGATGGACTCGGCGAGGTAGACGTACGCGTCGGGGTTGCTGCACACGGTCCGCGCGATCGGCGGCAGGGCGCGCATCAGGTACTCGGTGTAGACCGTGCGGAACGGCGCCCACGTGGGGTGGCTGAACTCGCAGATGACCACCCGCCCGCCGGGCTTCGTCACGCGCAGCAGCTCGCGCAGCGCGGCATCGGTGTCCTGCACGTTGCGCAGCCCGAAGGAGATCGTGACGGCGTCGAAGACGTCGTCCGCGAAGGGCAGCTTCGTCGCGTCGCCGGCGGTCAGCGGCAGCCAGGGGTTGCGCTTCTTGCCCTCGCGCAGCATGCCGATCGAGAAGTCGCACGGCACGACGTACGCGCCGTCGGCGGCGAAGGGGAGCGAGGAGGTGCCCGTGCCGGCCGCGAGGTCCAGGACCTTCTCGCCGGGGCGGGCGGCGACGGCCTGCGCCACGGCCTTGCGCCACAGGCGGGCCTGGCCGAGCGAGATGACGTCGTTGGTCAGGTCGTACTTCGCCGCCACGTCGTCGAACATCGCGGCGACTTCGTGCGGCTGCTTGTCCAGGGATGCTCGGGTCACGGACTCATTCTTCACCACGGCCCCGGAAGGCTTTGGACGGGGACGGCGGCCCCGGGAAGGACCGGCCGCCTCACGGTGCCGACCGCGCTTCGCTCCTGTGGGCCCCACCACACGTCCGCACCGCGAGACGGCCGAAGCGGCCGTCCCCGCGATGTTCATCCTGCCGGGTGGAGGGGATGGGGGCGGCTGCCGTTGATGCCGCTCTGACGTGCGGGGGCACCATCCTTACGGGTCACTGACGGGGGGGTTGGAGCGCCGCCACCAGGTTCGCCAGGTCGATGGTGACGGGGTAGGGCTGGTCCGTTTCGAGCTTGTCGGTGTGGCAAGGGCGGACAGGACGCGGGATGTACTCGCCCCGGTCGGGGTTGAGCCAGTACTCGTGCACCTCGGGGAGACCGTCTTCGCCTCGTTCCACGCGCCAGTAGCAAGGAATCCCCGCTGAGGCGTAAAGGGCAGGCTTACGGACCCGGTCGTCCTGCCGAGAGCCCTCGGACACCACCTCGACCGCGAGTACGACCTGCGCCACGGGAATGTGCTTCGCCGTGTCGTCGAGGCCTCGCGTGTCGAAGACGATGACGTCAGGGACCGGAGGGTTGAACTCGTCAATCAGCACACACTGTTCCGACAGAGCGAAAAACGGCTCCCGGACGCATTCCTGCAGACGCCTCTCGATGCCACTCCGCACCATGCTGTGCCACACAGGCGGCCTCCCCCGAACCACGACCACTCCGTCCACGAGTTCCCAGTCGCACGGCAATACCAGGTCTTCCACCTGGGCCGCCGTCCACACGCCGGCAGGCGGGAACATCCAGTTCTCAGGAGTGGCCTTCTCCAGCCGTTCTGCGATCATCACTGCTCCCATGGATGCGAGTGTGGACGCGGGTGGATCGCGGTCCCATATACGACGGTAGCGTCACCCGAAGTAATGAACGGGCTCCCTCGCCGGAACCGCCGCCGCGCTCAGCGGCGCCGGTACACCAGCCGCCCCGCGAGCACCGTGGCGACGCACGTGCCCGCGCCGGCTTCCTCCAGCGCGTACGCGTCCGGCACGTCGAAGGCGGCGAAGTCGGCGCGCCCGCCGACGGTGAGGGGGCCCGCGACGGCGTCCCCCAGCCCGTACGCGTTGCGCAGGGGATCGAGGCTCGGCTCCTCGGCGAGGATGCCCGGGGCGCCCAAGGCGGAGACGGCCGTCAGACCCGACCGCGCGACCGCCGTCGACACGACCGGGTCCGAGCCGATCGCCACCGCCGTCGTGCCGTGGCGCAGCATCTGCTGCAGGCCGCGGCGGACGCTGCCCGCCCACCGCGCGTCGGTCATGTCGAGCGCCTCGAGCCGCTCCCCCGTCAACGGCCGGTCGCCCAGCTCGTCGTACTCGCGCGGGTCCGGGTGGTAGGCGCGCTTCAGCAGGTACGCGCCGTGCCACTGCCGCAGCCCGGGCGTCAGCACCCCCGGCCACCGCCGCACCCGCGGGAACGCCGCGGCGAGCTCCTCGTACGGGCCGAGCGCCGCGACCGTGTCGCCGTCGACGACCACCGCCCCGCCCGGCACGGGCTCCGTGCCGGGGACGGCGATCAGCAGGTCGGCCGCGTGCAGCGTCAGCAAGGGATCAGCCCGTCAGCTCGCCTCGACGATCTTCAGCTCGGGGTGGGCCGTGCCGCCCTCGATCGCGGTCGAGGACAGGTGGGAGACGACGCGGTCGTCGACCGGGTCGTTCGCCGGGTCGTCGTGCACGACCAGGTGCTCGTACGTCGTGGCGCGCTGCGCCGGGACGCGGCCGGCCTTGCGGATGAGGTCGATGATCTCCATGCGGTTGGAGCGGTGCTTGGCACCGGCCGAGGAGACGACGTTCTCCTCCAGCATGATCGAGCCGAGGTCGTCCGCGCCGTAGTGGAGGGACAGCTGGCCGACCTCCTTGCCGGTGGTCAGCCAGGAGCCCTGGATGTGGGCGACGTTGTCGAGGAAGAGCCGCGCGATGGCGATCATGCGCAGGTACTCGAAGATCGTGGCCTGCGTCCGGCCCTTGAGGTGGTTGTTCTCGGGCTGGTACGTGTACGGGATGAAGGCACGGAAGCCGCCCGTGCGGTCCTGCACGTCGCGGATCATGCGCAGGTGCTCGATGCGCTCGGCGTTGGTCTCGCCCGTGCCCATGAGCATGGTGGAGGTGGACTCCACGCCCAGCTTGTGGGCGAGCTCCATGATCTCCAGCCAGCGCTCGCCGGACTCCTTCAGCGGCGCGATGGCCTTGCGGGGCCGCTCGGGCAGCAGCTCGGCGCCGGCGCCCGCGAAGGAGTCCAGGCCGGCGGCGTGGATGCGGCGGATGGCCTCCTCGGCGCTCACGCCGGAGATCCGCGCCATGTGGTCGACCTCGGACGCGCCGAGGGAGTGGATCACGAGCTGCGGGAACGCCTTCTTGATCGCCGCGAAGTGCTCCTCGTAGTACTCCACGCCGTAGTCCGGGTGGTGACCGCCCTGGAACATGATCTGCGTGCCGCCCAGTTCGACGGTCTCCGCGCAGCGGCGCAGGATGTCGTCCATGCCGCGCGTCCAGACCTTGTCGCTCTTCGGCGGGGCGTAGAAGGCACAGAACTTGCACGCCGTGACGCAGGCGTTGGTGTAGTTGATGTTCCGCTCGATGATGTACGTCGCGATGTGCTCGGTACCGGCGTAGCGCCTGCGGCGCACGGCGTCGGCGGCCGCGCCGAGGGCGTGCAGCGGCGCGGAGCGGTAGAGCTCGAGCGCCTCCTCCGGGGTGATCCGGCCGCCGGCTGCGGCGCGGTCGAGGACGGACTGAAGGTCGGCGTTCTCGGTCACCGGGCGTCCCTTCGGAGGGGGTATGCGAATACCGGGTCAGCCTACGCCGATTGCCTCACCGTTCCTTGACCAGGGTCGCGGTGGGCCGGCCGCCGCGGGCGTCGTCCGAGGCGAAGGCGAGCCGCCCGTCGGGGGCGAGGGTGTACGTCACGGTCGCGGTCTCGCCCGAGCAACCGGGCTTCGGGTCGCCGTCGGTGACCTCCTCCACCGTGATCCTCGTGGCGGTGGCGGAGGTCAGCCGCGCCT
>KL569477.1:429-1313 GCA_000715685.1 Streptomyces lilacinus | reverse complement strand
ATGTGTATAAGAGACAGGGTCAGCCGCGCCTTGCTGCGGCACTCGAGGATGCCGAGCACGGAGTACGTCGTGCGGACGACGTAGGCGCCCTTGGCGCCGCCGGTGACGGTGCTGGTCATGGTGCCGTTGGGGGTGCCGTCGGACTGGACGACCTGGCCGCGCCACGTGCCGGCGAACTCCGCCGGCACGTCGCCGCGCGCGGTGGGCGCGCCGGCCCCCGGCCGCGGCCGCGACGTGGTGTCGCCGCCGCGGCCGGGCAACAGGTCGAAGACGAACACGGCGGTGGCGGCCGCGACCACGGCGGCCGTCGCACTCACCACCACGGCACACCCCACCCGCCGCCGCGCGGCGAAGGCCCTGCCGCGCACCGCGACGCGCCGGCGGCGCGGGGGGCCGGCGGGGGCGGTACGGGGTGCGGTAGCCCCGCCCGGGCCGGCGCCGGGGGCCGGGATGGCCCGGCCGCGGCCGGTGGCGGTGTCGGCGGTGTCGAGCCCGGTGGCACCCGAGCCGCCGCCGAAGACCGGGTCCGCACCCGCCCCGTCCGAGCCGGCCGCCGGGCCGGCGCCGGAGGCGACGTCTCCGCCCGAACCGCTGGGCCACCCCGCCCCTGCGGGCGCGAAGCCGCCGGGGCCTCCGGCCCGGTCAGGGCCGAGAGCCCGGCCATCCTGCACTCCCGGGCCGGCAGACGCGGGCGTGCCAGGCCCTCCGGACCCGTCCGGACCCACAGCCCGCCCGACACCGGGCACGGGGTGGTCGGCGTGAGCGCCGGCACCCGAGCGTGCCCCCGGCACGACGGAGCCGGCAGGCCCCGCAGCCGCGCCGGGCGCGGCGAAGCCGCCGCCCGCGCCGTCCCAGGGCACAGGCCCGGCGGAATCCGCCGGCGG
>KL569477.1:0-151 GCA_000715685.1 Streptomyces lilacinus | reverse complement strand
CCGAGCCCACCGGAGCCGGCGGGACCGTCGGCCCCGACAAAGAACCCGGCACCCGCCGCCCCCGCGCCCGCTCCGTCGCCCGTGGGGGGATTCGGCCCCTGGCCCGCCCCTCCCCCGAACCCGGGCTCCGCCCCGGGCCTCGGGGGGCTGG
>KL569476.1:28553-29980 GCA_000715685.1 Streptomyces lilacinus | reverse complement strand
GGCTCATCTGCGGGCTTTCCACGCCCCCGGTCTTGGTGTTGCCGTAGCCGGTCTTCGCACCGTTGGCGTTGGCGACGTCCTGCTCGTCGTCGATGGCCATAGCGGGCGAGGCCACGGCGCCGACGACAGAAGCCGTTACCGCGGCGGTGGCGAGTACCTTGTTGAGCACGTCTCTGCCTTTCGATCGATCGATGATTCCCACCGGGAAGCGAACTGAGTAACTGCGAGTGATTTGAGAAGTTCCGGGACTTCACTCATTCGCTCCAGTGGCGTATTTCGCGAACGGCACGCCCAACTCCTTTTGTGGGCACCCCGACAGTTCCGCCGCTCCTGTGAGTGATGGCTTCCGTTTTTCCTGCCGCGCGCGCTGGTAGCGTGCGCGGCGCGGCGGGTGTCCCGGCCGTCGGCCCGCTCGGACAGCGCCCCCACACGCCCCGTCCGGGCGGGCTTTTGGATGCCGGAAGGATCCACTAAGGTCCGCTGGAGGAGGGTGTCCGTGACCGTTGAGTACGTGCGCTACCGCATCGCCGACCCGGACCGTCGTGCCGCCTTCGAGAAGGCGTACGCCGCGGCGGCCCCCCATCTCTACGCCGCTCCGCAGTGCCTGTCCTACGAGCTGTCCCGCGGGGTCGAGGACCCCGAGCGCTACGTCCTCCGCATCGAGTGGTCCTCGGTCGAGGACCACGAACAGGGGTTCCGGCACGGGCCGCACTTCCCGCCCTTCCTCGCCGAGATCCGTCCGTACGTCGACGACATCGAGGAGATGAGGCACTACGAACGCACACTGGTGGTCGACAAGCGCCGAATGTGAACGGTGTGTGACGCGTGCCACCCCTCCCGGGAGGGCGATCGCCGTCGAAGGCGTATACCCTCGGGGATGTGAATACGCTCGTCAAACGCCGCCACGTGGACTTCGTCCGCGTCACGAGCATGTCCTGTCGCCGCTCCGGCTGACATTCACACCCGCGTGCCGCCCGCTCTCCGGGCACGTGCCGCATCTCTTTCTTCCGCTTGCCCGCCGCTGTGCGGTTCCTGCGCCTTTCAGCTTTTCCTCATTCCTAGCCGTTCCCCGGTCCCGCCCCGCCCGCATACCCTGCGGCGGCCCCGCGGGCCGTCCGGCCACCGCCGGACGATCTCCGGGCCTTCATGCTGTGGACATTTCATGATCAACGAGCTTCCGGTCCTCGACCTCTCCGCCGCCTCCGCCGGCCCCGACGCGCGCGCCGCCTTCCACGAGGCCCTCCACACCGCCGCCCGCGACGTGGGCTTCTTCCACCTGACCGGCCACGGCGTAACCCCCGAGGAGACCGCCGAGCTGATGCGCACGATGCGCGCCTTCTTCGCCCTCCCCGAGGCCGACCGGCTCGCCATCAGCAACCTCAACTCCCCCCATTTCCGCGGCTACACCCGCATCGGCGACGAGCGCA
>KL569476.1:27470-28266 GCA_000715685.1 Streptomyces lilacinus | reverse complement strand
GCCGCGACTGGCGCGACCAGCTCGACATCGGCGCCGAGCGCGCCCCGCGCGTCCCCGGTCCCGACGAGCCCGGCTACTGGTGGCTGGAGGGCCCCAACCAGTGGCCCGACGCCCTGCCGGAGCTGCGCACCGCCGCCCTGCGCTGGGTCGACCGGCTGAGCGAGGTGGCCGGCCGGCTGCTGCACGAGCTGCTCGCCGCGATCGGTGCCCCGGAGGACTTCTACGACAAGGCTTTCGCCGACCGCCCGCACCTCCACCTCAAGCTCGTCCGGTACCCCGGCAGCGCCCCCGACGGGGCGGCCCAGGGCGTCGGGGCCCACAAGGACTACGGCTTCCTGACCCTGCTGCTGCAGGACGAGGTCGGCGGGCTGCAGGTCGAGGGCCCCGACGGAACCTTCATCGACGTGCCGCCGCTGCCGGGGGCCTTCGTGATCAACCTGGGCGAGCTGCTCGAGGTCGCCACCAACGGCTACCTCAAGGCCACCAACCACCGGGTGGTCAGCCCGCCCGGCAACCGCGAGCGCTTCTCCGTGCCGTTCTTCTACAACCCGCGGCTGGACGCCCGCATCGAGCCCGTCCCCTTCCCGCACGCCCACCACGCCCCCGGCGTCACCCAGGACGCCACGAACCCGCTGTTCGCCGAGTACGGTCGCAACGAGATCAAGGGCTGGCTGCGCGCCCACCCGCAGGTCGCCCGACGGCACCACGCGGACCTGCTGGACGACGCCGGGACGCCCGTGGCCTGAGCGGCGGGCCCGCGGGCGGCCTCGTCGCCCTGAGTGGCGGGCCCTGCCGG
>KL569476.1:24639-27240 GCA_000715685.1 Streptomyces lilacinus | reverse complement strand
AGTGAGGGCGGCCGGCCTCGGCCGCCGTCACCCACCGGCACGGTCGCACTCGGGATCACTCACTCGATTACTCTCTCCTCGATCAAGGATTCGAGAGATCCGGAGGTGGGCATCACCTCCGTCGTGGGCGCCGGTGCGCCACGGGGGAAGCACGGGGGTGCGGGGGATGAGTGCGATCTTGGGGACCGGTGTCGGCTGGCGGCCGGAGATCGCCGCTGACATCGAGCGGCTGCCCGGCGTCGACTGGGTGGAGGTCGTGGCGGAGAACCTCTGCGCGGACCACCTGCCCGACGGGCTCCGGCGGCTGCGCGAGCGCGGCACGACCGTCGTGCCGCACGGCGTCTCGCTCGGCCTCGGCGGCGCCGACCGCCCCGACCTCGGCCGCCTCGTCGCCCTCGCCGAGCTGGCCGAGGCGCTCGGCGCGCCGCTGGTCACCGAGCACATCGCGTTCGTACGGGCCGGGGGCGCCCTGACGGGGTCCCCGCGGATGGAGGCCGGGCACCTGCTGCCGGTGCCCCGCACCCGTGACGCCCTGGACGTGCTGTGCGCCAACGTCCGCGCGGCCCAGGCGGTTCTGCCCGTGCCGCTCGCCCTGGAGAACATCGCGGCGCTCTTCACGTGGCCGGACGAGGAGTTCACCGAGGGGCAGTTCCTCGCCGAGCTCGTCGAGCGGACCGGCGTCCGGCTCCTGGTCGACGTCGCCAACCTCCACACCAACCACGTCAACCGCGGCGAGGACCCGACCGTCGCCCTGGACGAACTGCCGCTCGACGCCCTGGCCTACGTCCACGTGGCCGGCGGCTTCGAGCGCGACGGGCTGTGGCACGACAGCCACGCCCACCCCGTGACCGAGCCCGTCCTCGACGTCCTCGCCGCGCTGTGCGACCGCACCACCCCGCCCGGGGTCCTGCTGGAGCGCGACGACCACTTCCCCGAGGCCGGCGAGCTGGCGGCCGAGCTCGACGCGATCCGCGCCGTGGTCGACAGGACGCACGCCCGTGTCTGACCGCGACCTCGCCGCGGGCACCGACACCGAGGCGGCGCGACAGCGCCTCGCCCGTGCCCAGCACGCCCTGCTCTCCGCCCTCGTCGCCGACGGCCCGCCGCCGGACGGCTTCGATCCACAGCGGCTGGACGTGCAGCGCCGCGCCCTGCTCGCCAAGCGCGCGAACGTCGTCGGCAAGGTGGCGCCCGAGCTGCGCGAGATCCTCGCCGACGATTTCCGGCGCCTCTTCCTCGCGTACGCCCGCACCCGCCCGATGAGGGGCGGCTATCGCGCGGACGCGTTGACCTTTGCCCAACACCTGCTGGACCGGGACGCCGTGCCGGACCCCGAGCGCAAGCGCCGGCTGGCCGCCTGGGCGGACGGGCCGACCGCCCCCGCCCCGCGTCCCGCCGGACCTCTCCGTCGCCTCGTCGCGGCCCTGCGCGCCACCCGCGCCCCGCGCCGACGCGCCGACCGAAAGGCACACGATCGATGACCGTCGCCGTCATGGTGGCGCTGCTGTGCGCGGCGCTGCTCTGTCTCCTCGTACCCTCCGGCCTGCTCGTGCGCATCCGACGGAACGCCCGCGGCACGCAGAGCCCCTTCCTCTCCGAGGAGTACCCGGACCTGCTGGGCGTGGCCTACCTGCGCGGCGGCGCCGGGCGCGTCGTCGACACCGTCATCACCGCGATGCACGCCGACGGGCGCGTCACGGTGGAGGACGGCCGGGTCACGGTGAAGGACCCGACCGCGCGCAACGCCATGGAGCGCGTGCTGCTCAAACACTGCAGCACCGACTGGAGCAATTCCCTGCGCGCCCTGCGCCGGGACATGCGGCGCGACGCGGCGGTGGCCACGATCGACCTCTCCCTGGTCAAGCAGGGGATCCTGCTGACACCACAGATCCGGCGGGGGTGGTCGCGCGTGGCCGACGCGCAGGTGGCGGGGGTGGCCGTCGCGGCCGTTGTCGCCATCGGGCTGCTGTTCACGCCCGGCTTCCTGCCGGCGGCGCTCGTGCTGTCGGTGCTGACCGTGGCCGGGATCGTGGTGCGCGTGACATGTCGGCCGCGGACGGCGGGCATACCCCGCACCGACCACGGCGACCGGCTCGACCGGCGGCTGGAGACGAGGCTTCCCTGGAGCTCCCGCCATCCCGGCAACCACCCCGAGGGAGTGGCGGGCGTCGTGGCCGTGCACGGAACGAGCCAGTTGCCCGACGAGGACCTGCGCGAGCAGTTCAAGGAGGCGGCCGAGAAGCGCTCGAGCGGATCCGGATCGTCCTCCTCCTCGTACGCGTCGGCGACCACGACGTCGTCGTCCGCCTCCTGCGCGTTCGCCGTCGTCGGCGCGTCCTGCGACGGCGGAACGGGCGATTCCGGTGGCTCGGGCGACTCAGGGAGCTCGAGCGGATCGAGTGACTCCGGCAGCTCCGGCAGCTCCGGCAGCTCCAGTTGTTCGAGCGGCTCGAGTTGCTCCTCCTCCAGCAGCTGCTCGAGCTGTGGCGGCAGCAGCTGTTCCTCCTGAGCGGCTACGACGACGAAGATGACCACAACGACTAGGACGGCCATGACGACGAGGGCGGCCACGGCTACGACCTGACGCTGTCTCTTATACAC
>KL569476.1:21940-24413 GCA_000715685.1 Streptomyces lilacinus | reverse complement strand
GCCGTAGCCGTCACCACAGCCGGTAGGCCGCGTCGAGGGCGTCGGTGATGAACATGTGCCCCGGCGCGTGCGTGATCGCGAAGGGCGGTGCCGAGGTCATGAGCGCGGCCTGCGGTGTGACGCCGCAGGCCCAGAAGACGGGCACGTCGCCCGGGTGCAGCGCGACCCGCTCGCCGAAGTCGGGCCGGGCGAGGTCGGCGATGCCCAGCACCCCGGGGTCGCCGGCGTGCACGGGCCCGCCGTGGACGTCGGGCATGCGGGCGGTCAGCCGTCGCGCCGTGTGGACGAAGTCGGCCGGGATGGGCCGCATCGACACCACCAGGGGCCCCTCCAGCCGTCCGGCGGGCCGGCACGCGCGGTCGGTGACGTACATGGGGACGTTACGGCCCTGCTCGATGTGGCGCAGCGGCACCCCGGCCTCGCGCAGGGCTCCCTCGAAGGTGAAGCTGCAGCCGATGAGGAAGGCGACGAGGTCGTCCCGCCACAGTCCGGTGACGTCGGTGGGCTCGGCCACGAGGCGGCCCTCCTGCCAGACCCGGTACCGGGGCAGGTCGGTGCGCAGGTCCGCGCCGGGCGCGAGGGGAGTGGTGACGACGCCCGGCTCGGTGACGTCGAGCACGGGGCAGGGCTTGGGGTTGCGCTGGGCGAAGAGCAGGACGTCGTAGGCCCAGTCGGCGGGCACGGCGATCAGGTTGGCCTGGGTGCGGCCGTCGGCCCAGCCTGCGGTGGGCTCCGCCCGTCCCGCCCGGAAGGCCGCCCGCGCCTCGGCGGGGGTCATGGCGGCGTGCGGGCCGGCGGTGTGCGTGATCGTTCCCATGAGCACCTCTTCGAGTCGGATGTCGAGGGTGGATTCGATGGAGACGTGCGAGCACCGTCAGCGTATGGATTGTTGAACAATTCTGCAAGCATCGCCCTTTGCCCGTAAGGGAGTTGGCGGGCAGCGGTGATTACCGGACAGTTTCGTGAGTGGTTGTGTGCGACCGGATGTTTTCTTGTGTGCCGCTCCGCCCGGGATCGACACTCGTGCCCAACTCGCTTGGCATGAACGCGACGTGCGGTTGTCGTTCGTGCCGACCGAATCCTCCGGGCCCGGGCGCACACGGTGCGCGGGCACACCCCCCTCACAGGAGGTCGACGAGTTGAGTCCCTCACGCATACCCACGCGGCGCACGAGCCTGGCCGTCGCCGTCACCGTGGCCCTGGCCACGGCATCCCTCGCCCCGCTGAGCGCCGAGGCGGCCCCGGCGCCGTACGCGGCAGGCCTGTCCGCCGCACAGGCGGGGGAGCTGGCCCAGCGGATCGGCGTCGAACTCCCGGCCGGCACCGCCGGCTCGTACTACGACGCGGCCGCGCACAAGCTCGTCGTCAACGTCCTGGACCGGGCGACCGCCGACGCGGTCACGGCCGCCGGGGCCGAGGCCAGGACGGTCACCCGCTCCACCGCCGAACTCGCCGCCGCCAGGGCGACCCTGAACGCCGAGGCCGCCGTCCCCGGCACCGCCTGGGCCGTCGACCCCCGCAGCAACAAGGTCGTCGTCACCGTCGACAGCACCGTCAGAGGCGAGCGGCTGGCGAAGCTGGAGAAGGTCGTCGCCGGCCTCGGCGACAGGGTGACGGTCAAGCGGACCGCCGGGAAGATCCGGCCCCTCATCGCGGGCGGCGACGCCATCTGGGGCAGCGGGGTGCGCTGCTCGCTGGGGTTCAACGTCACCAAGGGCGGCAAGCCGTACTTCCTCACCGCCGGCCACTGCGGCAACGCCTCGTCGACCTGGTCCGCCTCCCAGGGCGGCTCCCGGATCGGTTCCAACGAGACGGCGTCCTTCCCGGGCCACGACTACGCCCTCGTGCGGTACACCTCCAGCACGGCCCACCCCAGCGCCGTGGACCTCTACGACGGCAGCGCGCAGAACATCACCAGGGCCGGCGAGGCGACCGTCGGCGAGCAGGTGCGGCGCAGCGGCAGCACCACGCAGGTCCACGACGGGCAGGTCACGGCCCTCGACGTCACGGTCAACTACGAGGAGGGCCAGGTCGACGGGCTGATCGGCACCACCGTCTGCGCCGAGCCCGGCGACAGCGGCGGCGCGCTCTTCGACGGCGACACCGCCCTGGGCCTCACCTCCGGCGGCAGCGGCGACTGCTCCTCCGGCGGCGAGACGTTCTTCCAGCCCGTGCCCGCCGCCCTCCAGGCGGTCGGCGCCCAACTTCCCTGACCCCGTACGCCCGCACACCGCCCCCGGGCGCGGCTCGACCGCGCCCGGGGGCGGGTCGGCGTGGGGGCCGCGGCGTGGGTCGGCTGCGACGTGGGTCGGCTACGGTGCGGGTCGGCTCGCGGCGGTCGGGGAGTCCGCGCCGGGCGAGGCCTCCAGCGTCCAACTGGCCAGCAGCCGCAGGGACTCCGCGGACGGGGTGCCCGGCTCCGCGTGATAGGTGATCAGCTGCTGCTCCGGGTCGGCGGGCAGCACCAGCGTCT
>KL569476.1:21457-21629 GCA_000715685.1 Streptomyces lilacinus | reverse complement strand
CCAGCGTCTCGTACGAGAGCGTCAGCGGACCCACCACCGGATGGTGCAGCCGCTTCACGCCGAACCCCTTGTCCCGGACGTCGTGGGCCGCCCACAGCCCCCTGAACTCCGCGCTCTTCACCGACAGCTCGCCCACCAGCGCGGCCAGCCGAGGGTCTGTCTCTTATACACA
>KL569476.1:20931-21158 GCA_000715685.1 Streptomyces lilacinus | reverse complement strand
CTCGCGCCATCAGAGATGTGTATAAGAGACAGCTCCACGTACAACTCGCGGGCGGCCGGGTCGAGGAACACCTGCCAGGCCATGTTGCGCTGTTGCGGCGGCGTGGAGGGGAAGTCGCCGAGCAGGGCGCAGGCGAGCCGGTTCCAGGCGATGATGTCCAGGCGCCGCCCGACGACGTAGGCCGGGACGCCGTCCATCGCGTCCATCAGCCTGTCTCTTATACACAT
>KL569476.1:13327-20647 GCA_000715685.1 Streptomyces lilacinus | reverse complement strand
CGCGACTGCCGCTCGGCCGGCCTGACCAGGTGGTTGAGGTGGTCCCGCTCGGCCCGGTTCAGCCGCAGCGCGCCCGCTATCGCGTCGAGGACCGCGGCCGAGACGTTCTGCCCGTGTCCCTGCTCGAGGCGGGTGTAGTAGGCGACGCTCACGCCCGCGAGCTGCGCCAGCTCCTCCCGCCGCAGCCCCGGCACCCGACGCCGTCCGCCGTACGTCGTCAGGCCCACGTCCTCGGGCCGCAGCCGGGCACGGCGGGAGCGGAGGAACTCGCTCAGTTCGGTGCGCTGATCCATGCCCACCAGTATGCGGGGACCCACGACGGGCGAGGGTGACCCTGCCAGTGGTAGGAACAGCAAGCCTACTTCCAGCCGAGTCCTGGTCAGGTCCGCGGGCCGGGCGCAGGGTTGTTGCCATGACGCACACCACTGTCCACGTATACGCGGCACCCGCACCGAAGGCACCCCTGGAGCGGACTATGATCACGCGCCGCGAGCTGGGCGAGCACGACATCCTGATCGACATCAAGTACGCGGGCATCTGCCACTCCGACATCCACACCGTCCGGGCGGAGTGGGGCGAGGGCGGGCACTTCCCGCTCGTTCCCGGCCACGAGATCGCCGGCGTGGTCGCCGCGATCGGCTCCGGCGTCACCCGGTACGCGCCCGGCGACCGGGTCGGCGTCGGCTGCTTCGTCGACTCCTGCCGGGAATGCGACAACTGCCGCGCGGGCCTGCAGCAGTACTGCACCGGCGAGACCGGCGCGATCGACACCTACGGCGCCACCGGACGCGACGGGCGGCTCACCCACGGCGGCTACGCCACGCACCTCGTCGTCGACGAGAACTACGCCCTGCGCATTCCCGACACCCTTCCCCTGGACGCGGCGGCCCCGCTGCTGTGCGCGGGCATCACCCTCTACTCCCCGCTCGCCCACTGGCAGGCGGGCCCCGGCAAGAAGGTCGCCGTCGTCGGGCTCGGCGGCCTGGGGCACATGGGCGTCAAGCTCGCCCACGCCATGGGCGCGGAGGTCACCGTTCTCAGCCAGTCGCTGAGCAAGAAGGACGACGGCCTGCGGATGGGCGCGGACCACTACCACGCGACCTCCGACCCCGCCACCTTCGAGGCGCTGGCCGGCACCTTCGACCTGATCCTCAACACCGTCTCCGCCGACCTCGACCTGAACGCCTACTTCGGCCTGCTCAAGACCGACGGCACCCTCGTCCAGCTCGGCGCCCCGGAGAACCTGCTGCCCGTCGCCCCCTTCGCGCTCATCCACGGGCGCCGGTCCTTCGCCGGATCGATGATCGGCGGCATCCCGGAGACCCAGGAGATGCTGGACTTCTGCGGCGAGCACGGCATCGCCTCCGAGATCGAGGTGATCCGCGCCGACCAGATCAACGAGGCGTACGAGCGGGTGTTGCGGAGCGACGTCCGCTACCGCTTCGTGATCGACACGTCGACGATCTGATTCGAGGGTCTGATTCGAGCCCCGGCGGCCCGGCGGCGGGGACGGCTTGGCGACGGTCTGGCGGCGGGCCGGCCGCGCCCCGAAATACAGGGGCGGCCGGCCCGCGCGCGGTGGCATGCTGTGGGGCGTGAACGGTCCCGAGATCACCATCAGCTTCGCCCCTGAGCTGCAGCTTTTCATCGCCGCCGAGCGGCGCCGGCCCCAGGCGCCCGTGATCACCGACGGCGTCTCCACCCTGGGGCACGTCGTCGAGTCCCTGGGCGTCCCGCTCACCGAGGTCGGCCGCCTGCTCGTCGACGGGCGCGAGGTCGCGGTGTCCCACGTGCCCGCGGCGGGGGAGCGCGTCGAGGTCGAGGCGGTCGGCCGGCCGCAGGAGGTGCCGGGCGCGCCCCTGCGCTTCCTGCTGGACGTGCACCTGGGCACGCTCGCCCGGCGGCTGCGGCTGCTGGGCGTCGACGCGGCCTACGAGAGCGACGACATCGGCGACCCGGCGCTGGCCGCGCTCTCCGCCGCCCAGCAGCGCGTACTGCTCTCCCGCGACCGGGGCCTGCTGCGCCGCCGGGAGATCTGGGCGGGCGCGTACGTCTACAGCGACCGCCCCGACGAGCAGCTCCGCGACGTCCTCGGCCGCTTCGCACCGGCCCTCGCGCCCTGGACGCGCTGCACGGCGTGCAACGGCCCGCTGCAGGACGCCGACAAGGACGCCGTCCGCGAGCGGCTGGAGCACGGTACGCAGCGCACGTACGACGTCTTCGCGCAGTGCATCGCGTGCGGGCGCGTGTACTGGCGCGGCGCGCACCACACGCGGTTGGAGACGATCGTCGAGAACGCGGTCCGCGAGTTCGGCCCGGCGGCGGCCTAGCGGGAGCCCGGGCGGCCCGGGGGCCCGGGCCGCCACCGGTGTCGCATTCCGGCCGTCTGGTGCACGCTGGAGAGGTACTGGAGGAGGTGGAGGCCATGACGACGATCGTGGGATGGCACGTCGAGGTCGAGTTCGAGGAGAAGGACAAGCGGACGCACGCGGCCGTGCTGCTCCGACTGCAGGACGGCACCGAGCTGCGTGCGCGAGGTCATGCCACCAGACACCCCGACGACCCCGAACAGCAGCGGGTCGGCGAGGAGGTCGCGGCGGCGCGGGCACTCAACGAACTCTCCCGGGCACTTTTGACCAAGGCCGGGCACGACATCGAAGAGGTCACGCACGTTCCCGCCCACCCGGCGATGTGACAGACGAGGACGCGACGGGCGAAGGCGTGACCGGCGAATCAACTTTCGTCGGAGCACGGCACGACCTTCGGTGACTGTGCCGGACGTGCCGCCCTGCCTATGGTGCGGGGGTGAACGCGACAACGTGGCCCCGTGATCTCTGGCGACGGCTGACGGACCCGGGACAGTGGTCCCGGCGCCGGGTGGTCGGGGAGAGCGTGCTCGCCGCCTTCCTCGCCCTGTTCGTGGCGTGGGGGGAGACAGCCGACGGGGGCAGCTGGCCGTGGGTCGTCCTGATCACGACGGCCGTCGTCGTGCTGTCGCAGCTGCGGCGCGCTCTGCCGGCGACCGTGCTGGTCACCACGGCGGTGCTCGCGGGGGCCACGGAGAGCAACGCCGGCCTGCTGCTGATTCTGGTCGGCTGGTCGGCCGGCCGCAGGATCGAGGGGTTGCTGCGGGCGCTGCTCGCCTTCGGCGCCTCGCTCGTGCTGTTCGTGGCGCTCGCGGCGTGGTCGTCGCAGCAGTTCGCGCCGCTGATAGTCGTGCTGAACACCCTCCTCTTCCTGGTGATCACGGTCGTCCCCGGCCTCGCCAGTCGCAACTGGACGCAGCGCCGCACCCTGCTGCACACCCTGCGCCAGCGCAACGCCCAGCTGTTGCGCGAGCGTCAAATGATCGCCGGGCAGGCGCGGATGCGGGAGCGGCAGCGCATCGCCCAGGACATGCACGACAGCCTGGGCCATCAGCTGGCCCTCATCGCGGTGCAGACCGGCGCCCTGGAGGTCGACCGGACGCTGACCGACCAGCAGCGCGAGGCGGTCGGCGTGCTCCGGGAGGCCTCGGTGGCGGCGATGCACGAGCTGCGGGAGGTCGTCGGCATCCTCAGGGACGGCACCCCCGAGGAGGAGCAGCCCGGGTCCAGGGTCGTCTCCGGCATCGACCGCCTGGTCGACGCGGCGGTGGCGGCCGGCATGCGGGTGCGCCTGGAGCGCTCGGGCGAGGCCCGGCCCCTGGCGCCCGCCGCCGACCACGCCGGGTATCGCGTCGCGCAGGAGGGGCTGACGAACGCCGCCAAGCACGCGCCGGGCGCGCCGATCACCGTGAGCCTGCGCTACGAGCCGGACGCGCTGGTGGTCGAGGTGAAGAACGGGCCCGTCCCGCTGGGGCGGCGCGCCGCGGTCGGGCCCCCGCCCGAGGCGGTGAGCGGCGGGCAGGGCCTGACCGGGCTGCGGGAGCGCGCCCGGCTGATCGGCGGCATGGTCTTCACCGGCCCCGCGGAGGGCGGGGGATTCCGGCTCGCCGCGGTGATCCCGTACGACTCGGGCGAGGCCGGGGAGGCCCGCCGTGCCCGCCGGGCCGGGGGAGGCTCGGGCGCCGCCGCGGAGGGCCTCGACGACGCGACCTTCGTCGACGCGACGGACGACTTTCGGCAGCAGCCGGGGGCGGGGGCTCCGGGCGAGGGTGGAGTGGTCATCGACCGGCTCGATCCGCGCGAGGAGTTCAAGGACATCATGGGCATGAAGAAGAGCAACGGCTGTCTGATCGGCTGCGGGGTCGGCCTGTTGATCCTCGTGGGCCTGGTCGTGGTGGGCCTCTTCGGGGTGGGCAAGTTCGTCGAGGAGGTCGACAAGGGCATGATCGACCCGAGCGTCTATCGGTCGGTCAGTGTCGGCGACCCCGAGCGCCAGGTGCGGGACAAGCTCCCGTCCGGCAAGTCCATCCTCACCTCCGACATAAAGAGCAAGATACCGGCCGATCCGGCGGGCACCAGCTGCCTGGCCCTCCTGTCCACCGACAGCTCGCAGGGGCTGGACACCGATACCGTGTATCGCTTCTGCTTCAAGGACGGGAAGCTGTTCGAGAAGCGTGAATTCCACGTCAAGAGCTAGCGAGCAGCGGGTCGAGCGCCGGCGAGCAGCAGCCGTTCTTCAGGAGTTGACCAGGTGATCCGCGTCCTCATCGCCGACGACGAGCCGCTCATCCGGGCCGGTATCCGGATGATCCTCACCTCGGCGGACGACATCGAGGTCGTGGCGGAGGCGGGGGACGGGCACGAGGCGCTCGAGCTGGCCCGGCGGCACCGGGTGGACGTCGCCCTGCTCGACATCCAGATGCCCCGACTGGACGGCCTGGCGGCCCTGGCCGAGCTGGGCCGCACCACCCCGGGCGTCCGGACGCTGATCCTCACCACCTTCGGCGAGCGGGACAACGTCCTGCGGGCCCTGCGGGAGGGCGGCGCCGGCTTCCTGCTCAAGGACTCCGCGCCCGGCGAGCTCATCGGGGCGGTGCGGGCCGCGGCAGCGGGGGAGGCGTACCTCTCGCCCGCCGCCACCCGGCACGTGGTGGACTCCCTGGCCGCCGGCACCGCCGGCCGGTCCGCCACCCGCGCCGAGCAGGCGCGGCGCCGGCTCGCGGTGCTCAGCGAGCGGGAGCGCGACGTCCTGGCGCTGCTCGGCGAGGGGCTGTCCAACGCCGACGCCGGACGCCGGCTCCACATGAGCGAGGCCACGGTGAAGACGTATGTGAGCCGCATCCTCGCCAAGCTCGCCTGCGACAACCGCGTCCAGGCCGCGCTGCTGGCGCGGGACGCGGGGCTGGAGGTCTGAAGGGCGGAAGATCTGTGGGCCTGAAGGGCTGGGGTCGAAGAAAGTAAGGTTTTTGGCCACCCGCACCTGACAAGTTTTCAGGAAACCGGGGACTTTGCGATATCTTCTACGGCGTTCCCTCGTGACCGCGCGTCAGTTCCTCGGCGCTCGGAGCGACGCTGAGACCGCGGCGTACCCATCTCACGGAACACCTCAACAAGCACGTGACGGGCGTACCGACCATGCCCCGTCGCGCCTTGTCATGCCGCGAAGAGTCCTGACCTTCCCGTATCCACCTAGGCAAAGGCCGCATGCCCGTCCATCAATTGTCGGACATTGTACGTTATGCCCGCCATAACTCTCCCTTTTACTCCGCCCTCTACGCGGACCTGCCGCCGGACGTCGACCGCGTCACCGATCTCCCCGTCGTCGACCAGAACGCCTTCTGGGCGGCGAACGTCCTCCACGACAACCGGGTTCTGACCGCACCCCTGTCCGAGGCCGTCGTCTACAAGACCGGTGGCACCACCGGCGCGCCGAAGTTCTCCTGCTACACCCGGGAGGAATGGGAGCAGTTCGTCACCGCCTTCGGCCAAGGGCTCGTCGAGGCGGGCCTGCGCCCCGGCCACCGCGTGGCCGACCTCTTCTACGCCGGTGAGCTCTACGCCAGCTTCCTCTTCATCCTGGACTCGCTCGCCCACGCCCCCGTCGACAACGTACGCCTGCCCATCGGCGGCGCCGCGCCACTGGAGTCGACGGTTGCCACCCTGGTCGACTTCGCCGCGCAGGTCGTGGCGGGCACCCCGACCACGCTGTGCCGGTTGGCCGAGCACCTGATCGCCACCGACCGCCGACTGCCCTCCGTCGAGCTGCTGTTCTTCGGCGGCGAGGCCCTCTTCGCCGACCAGCGACGGCTGCTGGCGACGGCCTTCCCCAACGCCGAGCCCCGTTCCCTCGGTTACGCCAGCGTCGACGCCGGTCTCCTGGGCTGCCCCGTCCCCGGCCGCGACCCCCGCGTGCACCGCGCCTTCACGCCCCACTCGATCGTCGAGATCCTCGACGAGACGACCGGAGAGCCCATCCACGAGGCGGGCCGCCCCGGCCGGGTCGTCGTGACCCAGCTCTACCGCCGCCTCATGCCCGTCATCCGCTACCCCGCCGGCGACCGCGCCGAGTGGGTCGACCCCGGGGCGGGGCACTTCCGCATCCTCGGCAGGGCCGAGGAAGGGGTGCGCGTCGGCCCCGTGTCGCTCTACTCCGAGGACGCCCTCGCCGCCGTCGCCGCCGCGGACACCGACGGCCGCGTCACGGGCGCCCAGCTCGTCGTACGCCGCTGGGACGGCCGCGACGGCCTCGTGCTGCGCCTGGCCACCGCCCCCGGCGACACCGACCCGACAGCGCTCGAGGTCCTGGCCAAGGCCGTCGTCGCCGAGCTGAACGAGGCCCGGCCGCTCTACCCCGACAGCGTGCGCGCCGGACACGTCCACCCGCTCGCCGTCGAGTGGACGCGTCACGCCGATCTGACCGTCAACACCCGCTCCGGCAAGCTCGTCCGCGTCATCGACGAGAGGCCGACCGCATGACCGCGCCCACCCAGACAGCGGGGCGCCGACTGCCCCTCGTCCTGCGCAACCGCGCCTTCGGCACCGTCTGGCTGGGCCAGGTGCTCACCCAGGCCGCGGTGCGGATGTTCCAGGTCGGCGTCTCCTGGTGGCTCGTCGCCTACGCCGTGAGCGGCGGCCGGGGCCTCGCGTCCGGGCTGTTCATGGCCGTCAGCACGCTGCCCGCCGTGGTCCTGGCGCCCCTCGTCGCCCGGACCGTCGCCCGCTTCGCGCCCCGCTCGGTGCTGCGGACCGCCGCCGGCGCCGCGGGCACGGCCGCCGCGGCCCTGGCCGCGTGGGCGTACGCCGCCGGCCTGCCGCTGGCCGCCGCCTACGCCGCGACGCTGACGCTGGCGGCCTGCCAGGCCTTCTTCGACCCCTGCCTGACCACCTCCGTCCCCGACCTCGTCGACGACGAGGACATCGAGGCCGCGACCGGCTTCGAGCTGTCCACCCAGTC
>KL569476.1:12098-13087 GCA_000715685.1 Streptomyces lilacinus | reverse complement strand
CGCTGGCGAGCCTCGGCGGCGCGCTGCTCGGTGCCCTGATCGTGGACCGGGCCGGCATCGCCGGACTCGCCGCCGGCTGCGCGGCGGCCTATTCGATGGCCGCGGTGCTCGTCGCCACCGCCCGCTTCCGCCGGCAGGCCGCGCCTGACGCACAGCAGGAGACGGGCGCGGACGCGGCCCGACCGCTCCGCCGCATCCTCGCCGGCCTGCCCTTCGTGCGCCGCATCCTCGTCTGCTTCACCGCCGCCAACCTCTTCACCACGGCCGTCTTCGTCGTCATCCCCCTCTACACCCGTTCGGTGCTCGAGGGCGACGGCGGCACGGTCGCACTGCTCGAGGCGTCGCTCGGCACCGGCACGCTCATCGGCTCCTTCACCGGAGCCCGCGTCCCCGGGCGGCCCACGGTCGTCGGTTCGTGCCTGCTGGGCGCGATGGCCGTCGCCCTCGCGATGCCGGGCCTGGTCGCCGGGCGACTCGTGATGGCGGGCTGCCTGGTGGTGGCCGGCTGGTGCGTGGGCGTCATCGGGGTGCGCTTCGTGGCGCTGTTCCAGCGGCTCGTCCCCGCGGCCGACAAGCCCGGCTTCTTCGCCGTCATGCAGGCCGTGCTCGGGGCCACCTTCCCCGTCGCCTCCCTGCTCTTCGGCCTGCTGGGCGACCACCTCTCGCCGCAGACCCTGTGCCTGGTCCAGGCCGCCGGACTCCTGCCCGCCGCCTGCGCGCTGGCCCTCCTGCGCGACACCACCGAAGCCCCCGCGCCCGACCCGGCCGCCGGGGACCGACCTTCCGACAGCTCCCAGCTCGTGGCCACCCGAGGAGAGAGATGACCGCCACGATCGACCGGGCGACCCCCGCCGACATCGCCGAGCTGCGCCAGCTCTACTACGCCGTCTACGGCCCGCACTACCCCACGGCGCTCGGCACCGACCCCGCCGAGATGTCCCGGCTCATCGCCGACCCCGACACCCTGTGGCTCTGTCTCTTATACACAT
>KL569476.1:11139-11813 GCA_000715685.1 Streptomyces lilacinus | reverse complement strand
GTGTATAAGAGACAGCTCGAGGGCCTCGCCGTGCACCCCGACCACCGGGCCGGGGGACTGGCGGGCGCGCTCACCGACGAGCTGTGCCGGCGCACCCTGGGCGAGGGCCGCCTGGACTCGGTGTACGCGACGGTCCGTACGGTCAGCGCCGGCCCGCAGCGCGTCGTGTCGCGCAACGGCTTCCGGCCCATGGGCCTCCTGCCCAACGCCGTGTCCCTCAGCAGCCGCGAAAGCCTCGCACTCTACGCGCGTCACTCGCCGGGTGTGCTGGACCGCCGCATCCCCGTCCCCGAGGTCCCCGCCCCCCTGGCCCCACTGCTGCGCACCGCCGAACGGACCCTCGGCACCGACTACGGGCACACCCGCTTCACCGCCCCGCTGCCGGCACCCGAGCGCCCCTCCGCCGCCGGGCTGGAGATGATCGAGGCACCCGCCTTCGTCCGCCGCCGCTTCCGCGACCGCTTCCCGGACGCCGCGCGGTGGTTCTACCCCCTGCACACGCCCAACACCCTGCTGGTGACCGAGGACGACCGCTTCGAGGTCTACGCCTACCTCAACCGCACCGGCCGCTACTGCGCCCTCGTCGCCGCCCACCCCGACCCCGGGACCGCCGTCGACTTCCTCGAGCCCATCACCCGGCTCCTCACCCGCGCCGGCACCGGCTACGTGGAAGT
>KL569476.1:9395-10854 GCA_000715685.1 Streptomyces lilacinus | reverse complement strand
GGCTACGTGGAAGCGCTGCTGCCGCTCGAGCAGCACGGACTGCTCTCGGCCTTCCTCGCCCAGGGCTTCATCCCCAGCGCCCTCTACCCGGCGATGCGCCCGCAGACCGACGGCGACGGCTTCCACGACTACGTCGTGATGACCCGCACCGCCGAACAGATCGACTTCCGCGGCGTGGTCGTCGACGCCCCGCTCCAGCCCTATCTCGACGCCTACGTGTCGGCCTGGGCGGCCACCTACCTGCCCACCCTCGAGGTTGCCCCATGAACCCGATCAATCCCCATCTCGCGCCGGTCCACGTCCCCGACCCGACGGCGCTCGCCGCGGTCCAGGAGCTGTGCGACCTGACCGACCCCTACGCCGCCGGCCCCGCCGAGGACGCCCTCTTCGCCGCGGCCATGGCCGAGACCAACGCCTGGCACGCCGAACGCTCCCCGTTCTTCCGCGCCCTCCACGAGGAGACGGCCCCCACCGAGGCGTACCGCGCGCCCCTGGTGCACGCGAACTTCTTCAAGCGCCACGAGGTGCTGTCCATCCCCCGCGACGAGGTCCACCTGCACCTCACCTCCTCCGGCACCACCGGCCAGAAGTCGCAGATGTTCTTCGACCGCTGGACCATCCGCTCCGCCCAGCGCATGGTGGCCCGCATCTTCGAGCGCAACGGCTGGATCACCCCCGAGCAGGAGGTCAACTACCTCCTCTACAGCTACGAGCCCGCCCGCGACCTGAAGCTGGGCACGTCCTTCACCGACAACTACCTCTGCGACTTCGCCCCCGCCCGGCACGTCGAGCACGCCCTGCGCGCCACCGGCAACGGGCACGAGTTCGACCCCTTCGGCTGCGTCGCCGCGCTGCGCCGCTTCGAGCAGGACGACGCGCCCGTACGCATCCTGGGCTTCCCGGCGTTCCTCTGGTTCACCCTCGAGCGCATGCGGGCCATGGGCCTGCCGCCCCTGCGGCTCCCGGAAGGCTCCCTGGTCGTCCTGGGCGGCGGCTGGAAGGGCCACGCCGACCGACGGATCGGCAAGGACGAGCTCTACGCCCGCGTCACCGAGCAGCTGGGCATCCCCTCCGAGCGGATCCGCGACACCTTCGGCTCGGTGGAGCACTGCATCCCCTACATCGAGTGCGACCACCACCGCCTCCACGCACCCGTGTGGTCCCGGGTGTTCATCCGCTCCACCCGCACCCTCGAACCCCTCCCGTACGGCGAGATCGGCTACCTGCACCTCGTCTCGCCCTACATCACCTCCGTGCCCGCCCAGAGCGTCGTCATGGGCGACCTCGCCTCGCTGCACCCCGGCGAGGAGTGCGGGTGCGAGCTGAACACCCCCTGGTTCACGATCCACGGCCGCGCCGGAGTGAGCCGCAACAAGAGCTGCGCGGTGGCCGCCGCCGAACTGATGAAGGGCATGTCGTGACGACCCCGACCCCGCACCACCACTACTGGCAGGGCGCG
>KL569476.1:6641-9102 GCA_000715685.1 Streptomyces lilacinus | reverse complement strand
CGAGGCGGCCCTCGCCGAGCCCCTGGACACCGAGACCGTGCTGGCCGCCTGCGACGCGCTCGCGGCCGCCCTGCGCGACCCCGCCCACCCCGTCCGCGTACGGCTGGCCGCGCACCTGCCCGAGGACGAGGACGGCACGCTCCTGACCGAGCTGGCCGCCTTCCTCGCCCGCCCCGAGCTCACCCGCAAGCTCCGCCGCGAGCTGGGCGGCACGACCCCGCAGCGGCTGAGCCGCCCCGATGCCAAGGAGACCGTCTACGAGGCCTGGGCGCCCGTCGGCCTCGTCGCCCACATCGCCCCCGGCAACGCCGCCACCGTCGCGCCGCTCAGCCTCGTCGAGGGGCTGCTGGCCGGAAACGTCAACGTCCTCAAGACCAGCGGCGGCGACACCCTCCTCGCCCAGCACCTGCTCGCCGAGCTCGCCGCCCTCGACCCGACGGGAGCCGTCGCCGAGCGCGTCATCGTGCTGCGCTTCTCCTCCTCCCGACAGGACTGGCTGCGCCTGATGTGCGCCCCCGCCGACGCCGTCGCGGTGTGGGGCGGCGAGGCCGCCGTCGAGGGCGTGGCCGCCCACGTACCGGCGGGCTGCCGCCTGGTGGAGTGGGGCCACAAGATCTCCTTCGCCTACCTCACCCCGGACGCCTGGCAGGACCCGGCTGCCCTCGCCGCCCTCGCCGACGACGTCTGCCTGCACGAGCAGCAGGCCTGCTCCAGCCCCCAGGTCGTCTACCTCGACACCGAGGACGACGCCGAGGTCTTCGCCTTCGCCGAGCGCTTCGCCGCCGTCCTCGCCGAAATGCCGCCGCCCGAGCGGGAGGACGCCCTCGACGCCGCCGAGGAGGCCGAACTCACCACCACCGAGATGATCGCCCGGCTCGAGCAGCACCTCGGCCTGACCCGGGTCCACGCCGCCCCCGACGGCTCCTGGCGCGTCATGGCCGACACCCGGCCCGCCCTCACCGCCTCCCCGCTGCACCGCAGCGTGTGGATCAAGCCGCTGCCCCGCAAGCGCGCGCTCGCCACCCTGCGCCCCATGCGCCGCTACCTGCAGACCGCGGGCATCGCCGGCAGCCGCACCGACGTCGCCGCACTGACCCGCCTGGTCCTGGCCGCCGGCGCCACCCGGGTCACCCCCCTCGGTGAAATGCTCGACGGCTACTCCGGCGAACCGCACGACGGCGTCTACGCCCTCCAGCGCTACAGCCGCCGCGTCGCCGTCCGGGCAGATGCACGCTTCGCGACCACGGCCTGCCTCGACGACCTCGTCCGACCGGCCGCCTGCCCGCCGCCCACCGGACCGCTGCTCGACAAGGCCGCCGTCCAGGAACTCAACCGCTCCGTCGACCCGCGCGACGCCGAGCTGTACTTCCGCAGCGGCGGCAGCACCGGCACGCCCGCCCTGTCCCTCTTCACCTACGACGACTACGACACCCAGATGCACGCCGCCGCCCGCGGCCTGCTCGCCGCCGGCTACGACCCGGCGCGCGACCGCACCGCCAACCTCTTCTACTGCGGCGGCATGTACGGCGGCTTCATCAGCTTCTTCTCCGTCCTGGAGCGGCTCGGCGGCGTCCAACTGCCGCTCGCGGCCGGCCCCGACCACCGCGCCACGGCCGAGGCCCTGATCGCCCACGAGGCCGACACCCTCTTCGGCATGCCCTCCTACCTGTGGCAGCTCCTCCACGACCAGGCGGACACGCTGCGCTCGTACGGCCGCATACGCAAGATCTTCTACGGCGGGGAGCACTTCACCGCCGAGCAGCGCCGCGTGCTCACCGAGACCTTCGGCATCGAGACCATCCGCTCGATCACCTACGGCAGCACCGACCTGGGCCCGCTCGGCTACCAGTGCGTCGAGAGCACCGGCGGCGTCCACCACCTGCACGCCGACCTCCACACCCTCGAGATCCTCGAGACCGACGCCGACCGCCCCGTACCGCCCGGCGAGACCGGACGGCTGGTCTTCACCACCCGCGCCCGACGCGGCCAGAACCTCGGCCGCTACGTCATCGGCGACCTCGGCCGCGCCCTGCCCGACCCCTGCCCCTGCGGCAGCCGCGCACCGCGCTTCGAACTGCTCGGCAGACTCGGCGACGTGATGCGCGTGGCGACGTACTTCCTCAACTACCGCCGCTTCGTCGCCGTCGCGGAGGACACGTGCGGCTACGTCGGGGAGACCCAGGTGGTGCTCACCCACACGGACGACCGCGAGCGGCTCACGGTCCGCGTCGAGAACGCGGCCGCCCCGACGCCCGATGCCCTGCGGTCGGCTTACGTGGCCGGTTACCCCGAACTCCGCTCGGCGGTCGACGAGCGCCTCCTCGACCTCGTCGTCGAAGCGGTCGACGGTGCCGACTTCGCCCGCACGGCATCGAGCGGCAAGCTGCGCACGGTGGTCGACGAGCGGCGGTAGTGACAACACGGACGGGCTGACAAAGTCAGCCCGTCCGGCGTTTGAGGA
>KL569476.1:4417-6406 GCA_000715685.1 Streptomyces lilacinus | reverse complement strand
GTCAGCCCGTCCGGCGTTTGAGGACAGAGCGCAGTAGCCCGTCCGGCGTTTGAGGACACCACGCGAAGCGCGGTCCAGTCAGAAACGTGTCAACGTCCGCCCCCGCCCCGGCGCCAACTCCCCGCCGCGAGCTGACGATAAGTCATGGACCCCTGACACGTAGGAGCACCCCATGACCGACGCGCCCCCACCCCCCGGCAAGCTCAAAGTCCTCCTCGGCGCCGCCCCCGGCGTGGGCAAGACCTACCGCATGCTGGACGAGGGCTGGCGCCGCGCCCTCCGCGGCACCGACGTCGTCGTGGGATTCGCCGAGTGCCACCACCGCCCGCACACCGAGGAGATGCTCGAGCGCCTCGAGATCGTGCCCCGCCCCCGCCACCCCAGCGGCGGAGGGGAGTGCGCCGAGCTGGACCTCCGGGCCGTCCTGCGCCGCCGCCCCGAGGTCGCCCTCGTCGACGAACTCGCCCACACCAACGCGCCCGGCACCGGGCCCGGCAACGCCAAACGCTGGCAGGACGTCGAAGAGCTCCTCGCCGCCGGAATCGACGTCATCACCACCGTCGACATCCAGAACCTCGAGTCCCTCCGCGACGTCGTCGAGAAGATCACCGGCGTGCCGCAGCACGAGACCGTGCCGGACGAGGTCGTCCGCCGCGCCCATCAGATCGAGCTCGTCGACATGGCCCCCGAGGCGCTGCGCCGCAGGATGGCGCACGGCAACATCCACCCGCCCGAGAAGATCGACGCGGCCCTGGCCCACTACTTCCGCGTCGGCAACCTCACCGCCCTGCGCGAGCTGGCCCTGCTGTGGCTGGCCGAGCGGGTCGACGAGACCCTCCAGCGCTACCGCGCCGACCACGGCATCGGAGGCGTCTGGGAGACCCGGGAACGCGTCGTCGTCGCCCTCACCGGCGGCCCCGAGGGGGAGACCCTCATCCGTAGGGCCGCCCGCATCGCCGCCCGGTCCGCCGGCGGCGACCTGCTCGCCGTCCACGTCGCCCGCAGCGACGGCCTCGCCGGAGCCTCACCCGCCGCGCTGGCCCGGACAGGCGCTGGCCCGGCAGCGCCGGCTCGTCGAGAGCCTGGGCGGCAGCTATCACACGGTCGTCGGGGACCATGTGCCCTCCGCGCTCCTGGAGTTCGCCCGCGTCGAGAACGCCACCCAGCTCGTCGTCGGCGTCAGCAGGCGTGCCCTGCCGGCGCGGCTGTTCACGGCACGGGGGGTCGGCGAGACGGTGGTCGCGCTGTCGGGCGACATCGATGTCCACATCGTCACCCACGAGCGGGCCGGCCGGGGGAGGGGCCGGCACGTGCCGGGCCGTGGCCTGCCGTTCGCCCGCAGGCTGGGCGGCCCGGTCGCCGGGCTGCTGCTGCCGGTCGGGCTGACCATGCTGCTGCGGGTGTCGGCGGTCGCGGACGCGCTGAACCTCAACCTGACCAGCGAGACCCTGCTCTTCCTGGCCGCCGCCGTCGGCGTGGCCTGCATCGGCGGCGTGGTCTCCGCGCTGCTGGCCGCCGTCACCGCCTCCCTCCTGCTCAACTACTACTTCATCCCGCCGGCCGGCCGCTTCACCATCGCCGAGGCCAACAACGTCCTCGCGCTCGTGGTCTTCGCCGTCGTCGCCGTGACCGTCGCGGCCGTGGTGGACCGTTCCCTGCGGCTGAGCCGACGGGCCGCCAGCGCCACCGCCGAGGCCGAAACCCTCTCCTCCCTGGCAGGCGGCATCCTCCGCGGCGAGCAGGACGTACCCGTCCTGCTGGAGCGCACCCGCGAGACCTTCGGCATGGAGTCCGTGGAGCTGCGCACGCGCGGCGCGAGCGCCCGCGACGCCGCCGAGGCGGTACGGGCGGCCGCGCCGGAGACGGGACCGACGGCCCCGGCCGCCCCCGCGGAGATCACGATGCCGGTGGGCGAGGCCCACGAACTCGTGCTGCGCGGGCGGCCCCTGGCCGCCGGCGAGCGACGGGTGCTCGGCTGTCTCTTATACA
>KL569476.1:2697-4176 GCA_000715685.1 Streptomyces lilacinus | reverse complement strand
GTGTATAAGAGACAGGCCGGGAGGTCGACTTCTCCGCCGAGGACCGGGAGGAACTCCTCGCCACCGCGGACGAGTCGATGGCCAAGCTCAGCCGGCTGGTCGACAACCTCCTCGACATGAGCCGCCTCCAGGCCGGCGCCCTGACCCTGCGCCTGCGGCCGACCGCGCTGGCCGAGGTGCTGCCGACCGCCCTGGACAGCCTCCCGGACGCGCCCGCCCGGGCCGTCGCCGTCCAGGACCTCGAGCACGTCCCCGACGTCCTCGCGGACCCGCCCCTGCTCGAACGCGTCGTCGCCAACCTCGTGGCCAACGCCGCCCGTCACTCACCGCCCGACCGGCCGGTCACCGTGGCGGCCAGCGTGCTCGCCTCGCGCGTGGAGCTGCGGGTCGTCGACCGGGGCCCCGGCATCCGGCCCGCCGACCGGGAGCGGGCCTTCGCGCCCTTCCAGCGGCTCGGCGACACCGACAACACCACCGGTCTCGGCCTGGGCCTGGCCCTGTCGCGGGGGCTCACGGAGGCCATGGGCGGCACCCTCACGCCGGAGGACACGCCCGGGGGCGGCCTGACGATGGTCGTCTCCCTGCCGGCCGCCCCCGCCCGGACCGAGAACCCGAGGACGTAACGCGATGTGCCCACCGGCACAGGGGGTTTGGAGGGAACTCTTCGGGTAACTCGTCCGCTCTACAAGGTGAACCGACAAAGCCCGTGCCCTCAGCGGCACTTGGCAATTGGGGGGAACCCATGAACGTATCCCGCAGCACGTGGCGCTCCGGGGCGGCGCTCGCCCTGCTGGCCGTCCTGACCGTTCCGGCCGTCGCCTTCGCCGCGGTCGCCGGAGCCTCCGGCACGCCCGCCCGGGAGACCGCCGCCGGACCGCCGGCGCACGAGGGCGGCACGGACTCGGTCGTGGACCGGGTCGCGTCCTTCTACGGCGCGTACGTCGACGCCCGTACGGGCACGCCCGACACCGCGCTGTCCGGTGCCCTGCGCGCGCACTACCTCACCAAGGAGTTCCGCACGCGGCTCGACGCCTGGGAGCGGAAGAGCGGCGCGGACGGGATCTTCCACGCGCAGAACACCCCGCGCGCCTGGCGCGTCACCTACGACAACAGCGGTGCGGGCCACACCTGGACGCTCGTCCGGCTGACGTGGGGCGACGAGAAGAAGCCCACGTACACCTACCTCAGCGTGCAGTCGGACCTGAAGAGCAAGCTGATCTCCGACATCAAGGAGGCCTCCGAGGACGGCACGGTCAAGGAGTGATCAGTCCTTGGCCGCGTAGCGGTGACGGGCCCAGAGCGGCAGGCCGAACCAGCACAGGATCAGCCAGGTGACCAGGCCCGCCACCACCCACGGCACGGCCGAGTCGTGCATCGCGATCCGGAGGATGAGCAGGAGGGAGGAGGCGACGGTCGCCAGCAGCAGGACGACGCCCAGCAGCGTCAGCCGCGACGCCCAGATGACCGTCTGCGGCTTTG
>KL569476.1:0-2419 GCA_000715685.1 Streptomyces lilacinus | reverse complement strand
AGCCCGCTCAGAGATGTGTATAAGAGACAGGGTGGAAGGAGACGGGCCCGACCAGGGCGCCCGTGGTCGCGGCGCCCAGCAGCACCGTGACCACGTAGATCGTCTGGTCCGTCGAGGTCAGAGTGGGGAAGCGCGGGGTGAAGACGACGGTCAGGAGGAAGCCGAAGAGGATCTGCACACCGGTCTGGGCGACCCGCACCTCCTGCAGCAGCTCGTTCCAGCGCCGGTCCGCGCGCTCCTCCGGGGATTCGTCGCGGCCGGTGCGCCGCGCCTCGCTCGATGACATGTCGTCCCCGTCCGTTCGGCGTCCGTCCGGCCCCTCCCGCCCATCCTGCCCGCCCGACCCGTCCGTCAGGCTATGCGGGCACGGGCTCCTGCCGGACGAAGGACACGGCGGAACGACAGGGGGAAGCACGTGCCGTTCCTGCTGCTGGTGCCCGAGAGACAGTCGGTGTCCCTGGTGTGGATCAGCAGCCGCGGCCAGAAGAGGGCACGCGCCCCTCGGAACGCGATGTCGTCGATCTCGTGCGCGGTGCCCGGGACGTCCTCGCGGCTGCCGATGAAGGTCTCGTTCCGCCCCAGGTCGGTGAAGGTGAGGAAGACCGTGTGGAGCGGGCCGGGCGACTGCCGCATCACGACGATCCGCAGCCGGGCCCGCCGCCCGTCGTACGTACCCTCCCAGGTGCCCCCGAAGTCGCGGACATCCCGGAACGTGCCGCCCGCCTCGGCCGCCCACGCCGTGCCGCGGCCGCCCGCGGCGAACCCGGCGGCGGTGAGGGCGGCGCCGGTCATGGACGCGAGCGCGGCGCGGCGGGACAGCGGGTGCTGCAGCATCGGGACCTCCGGATCTCGTGCGGAATCTCCTGTGCCGAACGACGCCCCTCATGATGTGTGCCGTCACGCGCACCGCACAGTGCCCGATTGAGACAGTGCCCGATTGAGCCGACGTGGCCTGAGGTTTATCCAGAAAGTCGTTCGTAACAGTCGTAGTTCCGCTGCGAGAGGATCCTGCCGTCCCGGAACTCCAGGAACGTCGCGATGTGCGCGCGGAGGACGTGCCCCGCGGGCAGGTCGCCCAGGGCGACGGCGAGCGTCCCGGTCCACGTCACCTCGAGGGCGACCAGGTCACCCGACGCGACCGCGGTCAGGACCTCGAACCACTGGTGGTCGAGTGCTCGCCGGCCCCGCTCCGCCGCGGCCAGGACGGCGGGCAGGTCACGGACCGCGCCGTCGGGGAAGAGCACGTTGGGCCATTCGCGGTGGACCGCGTCCGGGTGGAAGAAGCGGGCGAGCTCGTCGCCCGTGGCGAAGCCGGCCACCGCCTCGTGATAGCGCACGGCCGTGTCGATGTTGGGGTGCTGCTGAAGGTCCGCCATGCGGACGACCCTAGAAGCCCGACGAGGGCGGTGGGAACGGGGGACGCCCCCGGAGGTGTACCCCGCACCTCCGGGGGCGTCGGTTGATGGGCCCGGGATCAGGCGGTCTGCTCCTCGCCGCGGTCACCGCTCCAGAGCGTGTGGAAGGAGCCCTCGCGGTCGGTGCGGCGGTAGGTGTGGGCGCCGAAGTAGTCCCGCTGACCCTGCGTCAGGGCCGCGGGCAGCCGCTCCGCGCGCAGCGCGTCGTAGTAGGCGAGCGCGGCCGAGAAGCCCGGCGTCGGCACGCCGTGGCGCACGGCGGTCGCGACGACCGCGCGCCACGCCTCCTGCGCCCGGCCGATCTCCTCGGCGAAGTCCTTGTCCGCCAGCAGCGTCGGCAGCGCCGGGTCGGCGGCGAACGCGCTGCGGATGCGGTCGAGGAAGGCCGCCCGGATGATGCAGCCGCCGCGCCAGATGGCGGCCATGGCGCCGAGGTCGATGTCCCAGCCGTACTCCTCGCTCGCCTTGGCGATCATGTTCCAGCCCTGGGCGTAGGAGACGACCTTCGACGCGTACAGCGCCTCCTCGACCTGCGCGGCGAACGCCTCGGCCTCGGCGGCCGACAGCTTCTCGCCGCTCGGGCCGGGCAGGCCGCGCGCCGCCTTGCGCAGGTCCGCGTGGCCCGAGACGGCCCGCGCGAACACCGCCTCCGCGATCCCGGACACCGGCACCCCGAGGTCCAGGGCCGTCTGCACGGTCCACCGCCCGGTGCCCTTCTGCTCGGCCTCGTCGGCCACCACGTCCACGAACGGCCGCCCGGAGGCGGCGTCGGTGTGGGCGAGCACCTCGGCGGTGATCTCGATGAGGTACGAGTCGAGGCGCCCGGTGTTCCACGTCCGGAACGTCTCCGCGATCCGCGCCGGCTCGAACCCGCCGACGGTGCGCAGCAGGTCGTACGCCTCGGCGATCAGCTGCATGTCGGCGTACTCGATGCCGTTGTGCACCATCTTGACGAAGTGCCCGGCACCGTCGGGGCCGACGTGCACGGCACAGGGGGTGCCGTC
>KL569475.1:105172-109160 GCA_000715685.1 Streptomyces lilacinus | reverse complement strand
TACCCACCACCGCACCCGTCGGGCCGGCACTTCCGAGATCGCTGGTCCGCTCAGTGATGCGGCCCATGTCGTCGTAGGCGTAGGAGAAGACGGCCTTGCCCGTGCTGGGTGTGACCGCCGTCAAACGTCCGGCACTGTCATAGTCAAGGGTGCGGGTGCCGGTGCCATCGGTGATGGAGCGTCGCTGCCCGATCGCGTCGTAGGCCGTAGTCACGGTCGGAGTGTTGTCGGTGTAGGTGGTGCCGCGGGGCAGGCCGCGAGCGTCGAAGTCGGTCCTGGCCGTGACGCCGCGGGCATTGGTGACCGTGATCCGGTTGCCGTCCACGTCGTAGCCGTAGGTCTTCCGGCGGCCGAGAGGGTCGGTGACGGAGGTCTGCCGCCCCGTGTCGTCGTACTCGTAGGTGGTGGTATGGCCGTTGGGGTCCTTGCGTGTGGTCAGGTCACCGACCGTGTTGTATGTGTAGCGGGTGATCGCGCCGTCCGGGCCGGTGACGGCGGCAATGCGCCCGAGGTCGTCGTAATCGGTCTTGGTCGTCCTGCCCAATTCGTCCGTGGCCGACACAGCACGGTTCGTCGCGTCGTAAGCCGTGCTGGTCGACTTCCCGAGCGGGTTGGTCACCTTGGTCTGGTTGCCCGCGGCGTCGTAGCCGAAGGAGGTGGTGAACTGCGCCGCCTCCGCATCGCTGACGTTGCCGCGGGGATCGACCTGGGTGGCAGTGCGGCCGTCGTCGTCGTAGGACCAGGTGGTCGTGCGTCCTTCCGGGCTGATCATCCTCGTGCGGTGGCCATCGGCGTCGTAGCCGAACGAGGTCACTTTGCCCAGCGGGTCGGTCGAGGTCGCTAGCAGCCCCGTGTCGGTGTAGCTGTGGTGTGTGACATTGCCGAGAGGGTCGGTGGATGTCAGGACGTTGTCATTGGCGTCGTATGTCGTGCTGCTGGTCTGCCCGAGGGCGTTGGTGACCGAGACCTGGCGGCCCAGCACGTCGTAAGCGGTGGTGGTCACGGCCCCCGTGGGGTCGGTCACCTTCGTACGGTTGCCGTTGGCGTCGTAGCCGTAGCTCGTGGTGTAGGCGGCGGCGTTGGCCCCGAGGATATTGCCGCGCGGCGAGACCGTGCTGATCAGCCGGTTCGCCTTGTCGTATGTGTAGGTCGTCCGATTGCCGAGGGCGTCGGTGACCGAGGTGAGGTTCCCGTTGGCGTCGTACGCGCGCGTCTGCTTCTTGCCCGCAGGGTTGGTGGTTTCCACGAGGCGGCCGGAACTGTCGTAGGCGTACGCGGTGATGCGCCCTGCCGGGTCCTTCACGGAGAGGAGACGACCGGCACCGTCGTAGCCGTAGGCGGTTGTGTGCCTCAGTGGATCGGTTGCCGAGAGGAGGAGGCCACGCCCGTCATAGGTGTAGGTCGTGGTGAAGGCAGCGGGATCGGCACCTTCGGCATTGCCACGTGGGTCGGTCATCGCGGTGACCCGACCGGCGGCGTCGTAACGGAAGGTCGTCTTCTCGCCTAGCGGAGTCGTCACCGACGTGCGGTTGCCCGCCGCGTCATAGGTATAGATCGTTGCTTTGCCTCGCGGCGTAGTGACGCTCGCAAGGGCTCCTTGATCGGTGTATGCGTACGCGACCGTGCCACCGGCAGGGTCGGTGCTGGATGTGACCCGGTTGGCCGTGTCGTAGGTATACGTCGACCTCTTGCCGCGGCCGTCAGTGTGGCTGGAGATGTTCCCCTGGGCATCGTAAGTCCAGGTCTCAGCCAGTCCCACCGAGGAAGGAGATTTCCGTGTGCTCAGGCGGCCGGCTGTGTCGTACGACATCTCCGTCGTGTTGCCGGAGGGGTCCGTGATGGAGACTGGATGCAGATTCCGGTCGTAGCTGTAGGAGACCTTGTCCCCGTACGGGTTGATGCTCTCCAGCAGTACGTTGCCGGAGTACACGTCGGTCCAGACTCCGCCGTTCGGGTCCGTCATATGGGATTCGCGTTTGTTGTCCCAAGTAAAAGTCGACGTCTTGCCCGAGCCGTCGGTCTGGGAGACGACGCGCCCCGAAGCGTCGTACGTGTTCGCGACTTTGCCACCGCCACGTCCGGTGGCGGTGGATAACCGCTTGTTGGAATCATAGGTGTACGTAGTGGTCTTGCCGACCTGGTCCTTCACGGATGTCAGCAGCCCGTCGGTATAGCCATAGGAGACCGACGTGCCGTCGGGCAGCGCCATTCTGGTCAGGAGCCCCGAAGTATCCAAGGTGAACGGGACCGAACGCCCTGCCCCGTCCTTGACCGATGCGAGACGGCCTGAGGAATAGGTCAGCGTAAGGGCTGCTCCGCCGCCACTGGCGAAAGAGGTCAACTGGCCTGAGGAGTTGAACGTCCGCCGTGTGCCGTCAGGACTGGCGACGATGTACGTGGTCCCAGACTTGGCGAGCTGCAATGACGAACCTGCGGGAGTCGCGTAGCTGCTTCCCCCTTGCTCTTTGAACGTCACCCGGGCGCCGTCGGCGTCCTGGAGCGTGGCACTACTCCCGGCGGTGATCGTCAGTTTGGCGTCGAAAGAAGTTGCCCAGCCTCGGCCCAGCAGTCCGGATTCAGCCGAGTCGGAACGATAGGTACGCTCCATTGAGAACGGAGTGCCGACACCCACGAGGGAGGCGTCCGTATTCCGGTCGTAAAACGCCCCGGTGGCGGTATTCACTGGGTCCGCGCGGCGTGTCTGCCCGTAGCAGTGGCACAGCCCGGCCTGCGTCCCGGGAATGTCCGGAGTGTAGAAGGCCTGGACGAATGGCGACGTCATCCCTCCGGGGCTCCCGGAACCGTCCGTCCCCTCCAGAAAGATCCACGCGTAGTACTTCTTGCCGTCCTGGAGATGCCCGCCGTTCAAGGAGGAACTCCACCAGAAGCACTGGTCGGCAGGGTATGGATTGGAGGGCCACCAGCCGTAGCACCAGGCCCCGTTCTCCAGATACTTCCCTGCCGGATCGCCGGTCGAGCGCTTGATCTCCTGCTGGTGCACCGGGTTCTTGTTCTCGTCCATGACATACAGCCACAGCCCGGATACGGCCGACGCCGAGACCGAGGAGAACTTCGCCTGCCCGCCGATCGACAGCATGCCCGGATAGGCGGTCGCGTAGGCGGAGACCCAGTCCGGGTTGGGCACTCCAGCCGCTGCGGCACGCGCGGCCGGACCCTTGAGGGACTTGGCGGCGGGCCCGATCTTCAACGGCTTGTCCGGCTTCGGTGCCGGCTCGGCGGGTAACCGCTGGCGCCTCGGCTTGAGGAACTCGCGCATCGGCGAGTAACTTCCCTGCGAACCATGCACCTGCGCCTTGCGCTGTGCCAAGGTCATTGCCCTGGGCGGCTTGGGCAGATCCTTGGCTGTACGTGTCACAATAGAGGCCCCCGCGAGCGGGCCTCCTCGATCGCCGATCTGCCTCGCCCAGGCCATATCGGCACCGCCGGTGGTAGTTGCCAGCAATGCAGTTGCCAAGGCGATGACGACTGCGCGACGTGCGGATCTGAACACGATTCGCCCCACCTCCTTTCAGTAGGAAACGGGTAGATCATCTGCCGGAGGCAGGTGGCCGCGGGCCCAAACTCGAACAAGTGGCCTAAATGTGCCGGGCCGTGATTTCTGCTTGCCGTCGGCTTGGCACATTCACGAGTACGGCGATCCGGTCTTGGCTGGATCCCGCTGGATGGCTCGGGGCTGGTGTTGCCGGGCGCTTACGCAGCAGCCCCGTCCGCACGTTCCTTTCCGGTGTGAGGGCGGGGCTGCTCGTCAAGCGAACGCGGTGAAGTGACCCTCGTCGTCAGGAAGACGGCGTCGGGCCTTCCAGCTGCTCGCTGATCCGCTGGATTGGTCCGGCGTCCGTGCCGCGCAGGTACGTCGCCCCGTTGTGTGTACCGCCCTCGATGACGTTCAGCTTGGTGTGGATGGGGCCCTTGTCGCCGTGCGTCGAGGGCGATCCGGCGGCGGGCGCCGACGAGCACGGGGAGGCAG
>KL569475.1:97468-104838 GCA_000715685.1 Streptomyces lilacinus | reverse complement strand
CAGTGAAGGGCTGCGTGGCCAGGGCGCTGGCCAGGGCGGTCCCGGCGGCCTAGCCGGTGCCGACCGAGGAGGGGCGCTTCAAGGAGGCCGCGGAGCTCGACGAAGAGGCCGCCCGGAACGGAATCCCGGAGCACTCCTTCTGGAACATGGTGCGGTGGGCTGCGAACCTGGAGGGCGCCGGCCTGCACGACGCCGCATCGACAGTCTTCCGCGAGCTCCTTGAGGAGACTCGGCGCGAGGCAGCCGAACAGCGCACCGCTCTGGCGATACTCACCTGGGAGTTGGTTCACTTCTCCCGGATGCGGGAGACCGTCGGGGACGGGGCGAGTGCTGCGGCCGCCCGGCGAGAGGCCCTGAGGGTCCTGGAGGAGCTCGCGACCACGGGCGAGCCGAAGAACTGGAGTTGCATCCTCGGGTGGTGGAAGACACTCTTCGTCCTGTCGGGGCGGGCAGCCGAACCCGCCGCGAGCCCCGAGTCCCCGATGCCGCCGTTCGGCACGGAGCTCGGATGGTCGCGCGACGTGCGGGATGGTTTTCTCGGCATGCTGCCGGGCCTCGAGGCGGAGGCGGCGGGACTGCGCGAGGCCGGCCGGCTGCCCGAGCTGGTCGACGTCCAACGCAGGATCAGCATCCGCGCGGCCGTCCGCGAAGGCGACCGCCCCTACCTGTTCGAGGAGCGGTTCACGCCATACTTCAACGAGGGTGTGACGCTCGCCCGCCGCCTGCCCGACAACCCCGCACGCCTCGCCCGCGCCCTCACCGACCGGTCGATGTTCCTCGTCGCGGCACGATCCTTCGAACTCGCGCATGCCGACTTCGCCGAAGCGGTCGCCCTTCTCCACGATCGCTGATCGCGCCGCCCGGTCGCCGTGTCCCCGTGCTGGGCACGAGGACGTGGCGACCGGGCGGCGCGGTGCCACCGGTTGTAGGGGGTGCGACTTCGTGCGCACGGACTTCTGCGGGAAGGATCGGCACCTGGCCGTCTTCGGGAGCCCGGCCACCCTGAACACGGCAGGCGCTCACGGCTCATCAGCGACGGCGGGTTCGCCCCTCAACCGCCCCGCAAAGGCGACCTCGACGCCTACGCCGTCAAGGTGCCATCGGCGCCTTACCCTGAGCCGAGGACTGCGGGCACTCGTGCCGGGGAGTACGGGAGGCGCTTGATCACGCCTCCTGGGCGGGCCCTGCACCTGGGGGGCGTGAGGTGTGCGCGCTTGGCCGTGCGGCTGTCGCCCGAGGAGCGGCCCCGTAGGCGGCGGGTGATCCAGGGGCCGAGGAAGTCCGCGGCCCAGCGCAGTTCGGCGGCGCCGGCGCGCCAGCGGCGGGGGTCGGTGACGACGGCGTGGTGGCTGGTCTCGGCGACGGCGACGCCGTGCCGGTGTGCGGCCCGGCGGATGCGGTGGTTGAGGGCGGTGACGCGGTGGCGTATGGGCCGGGCCAGTGGGGTGATGCGTCGGGGAAGGTGAGGGTGGCGACGCGGGTTCCCCGGGCGGTGAGTGCGGCGAACATCGCCTCCAGGTGGCCGGCGACCTCGTCGGCGTCGAAGCGGGGCCGCAGCAGGTCGTTGACGCCGGCGACCACCGTCGCGAGGTCCGGTCGCAGGGCGAGCGCGGGGGCGAGTTGTTCGGCGTGGACCTGCCCGGCGAGGCGGCCTCGGACGGCGAGATTGGCGTACAGCAGACCGGAGTGGTGGCGGGCCATGTGTTCGGCGAGGCGGTCGGCCCAGCCGCGCAGCCCTGTTACGTCGTCGCCGTCGCCGACGCCTTCGGTCTGGCTGTCGCCGAGGGCCACGTACCGCGAGAAGGGAAACTGCGTGCCGGGCATGGCAGGGCCTCTGTTTCGGTGAGTCGGCGGGGGAAGGGCGGTTTCCGCCGCATCACGTCCGTGATGCGGCGCGCTCCCCGTCACGCGTCGCTGTCGCGCGTCGCTCGAGGATGCGGAGCGCGGTCTCACCCCACTGGATGTTCTCCTTCTCGAAGGCCATGCCGCGCAGCAGTGTCAGGTACGGCCCGATGCGTTCGGCCTCCGCGCAGTGCTCGTCCTCCGTATGCCCCTCCAGGAGACGTTCCTTGAGCCGTTCGTACCGGGCGAGCTTGGCCGCGGCCCACCCCATGCGCTCGGTGATCGCCGCCCGTACGGCCTCGATGTCGCCAACGTCCGCGCACTGCACCTTGACCAGCAGCTCGTCGCGGATGGTTGTCGGCTTGCCCGGCGGTTCTGCGACGTAGGCGCGCACGGCCTGCATTCCGGCTTCGGTGAGCGAGAAGAGCCGCTTGTTCGGCCGGCGCTCCTGCTCGACGACGCGGGCGGAGATGAGCCCCTCGCTCTCCATGCGCTCGAGTTCCCGGTAGAGCTGCTGGGGGGCCGCCATCCAGAAGTTCGCGACGGAGGCGTCGAAGTCCTTGGCGAGGTCGTAGCCGGACGCCTCGCCTTCGAGGAGGGCGGCCATCACCGCGTTGCGCAATGCCATGACAACAGAGTATCGCGTTGTTGATTAGTCATGGATATGAGTATGACGTTGTCGTCGCCTCGCCCGCAGGGGGGTGGACAACGGGCGCAACGCGCCGCCATAGTCTCCGACGCACCTACTCAACGAATTGATTAGAGGTGAGGCTGTGCACCCCTTCCGCAAGGCCGTCGAGAACCGCGACGAAGCCGCCATCGAAGCTCTCCTCGCCGAGAACGTCCTGTTCACCAGCCCCGTCGCCTTCAAGCCGTACCCGGGCAAGGCGATCACCGCGGCGATCCTGCGCGGGGTGATGCGGGTCTTCGAGGACTTCGCCTACGTGCGGGAGATCGCGAACCCGGACGGCCGCGACCACGCCTTCGTCTTCACCGCGACCGTCGACGGGCGGCAGATCCAGGGCTGCGACTTCCTTCACTTCGACGAGGAGGGGAAGATCGACGACTTCACCGTCATGGTCCGCCCGCTGTCCGCCGCCAAGGCGCTCGCCGAGGCCATGGGAGCCCAGTTCGACCGCATCGCCCACGAGGCCGGGCAGGCCGGGCAGGCCGGGCAGGCCACCGGGCCCGGAGAGGAGGCCCGGTCGTGAGCGACGTCGACGCCGTCGTCATCGGGGCCGGCAACGCCGGCCTCACCGCCGCCGCCACCCTCCAGCGCGCCGGGGTCCGCACCCTCACGTCGATGCGGGCTATGTCGGCCCGGAAGTCGGTGTACCAGGTGGCTGTCTCTTATACACATCGCGCTGATCCTGGTCCCGAGGTTCTCGTCGAGGTTGCGCCGCGCTGCTCGACGCCGGACTACGGTGCCGGGCAGCCGGCGCTGGACGGGCACTCCTGCCCTCTTCCTCTTGGGCAGCGCATGGGCTGTGGTGCACCCCACGCCAGGACCGGACGCGTACAGACGGTTGCCGCTCGGCGCACCACGTTTCGCACCACGTTTCGCCCGAGAGCGTCGGGGCCGTAGTGGTCCACGAAGCACCAGGCGCCGATCAGTGTCCGGGACCGCAGCGGCGGCGTGCGCGCCGTAGGAGTGTCCCGCCAGGACGACCGTCCGTCCTGGGCATCGATCACCTGCCGCGTCGCGGCGACGTCCCTCTCGAGGGACAGGGCCGGGTTCTGGACGACGCCGACGTAGTTCGGTGCGTGCCGCGCTCCCCGCCCGTGCGGTCAGAACCGCGGGTGGAGGTAGAAGGTCTCGTTGATGGCCGGGGTGCCGTTGGGGTTGGTCTGGTAGGGCCACTGGACGACCCAGGTGCCGTCGCCCGTGCCGTTGCCGCGGATGTTGGCGAAGCGGTGGGTGCCGTTGTCGCGCAGCACGGTGAGGTTCGGGAAGCGCGGCTCGGGGTGTTCGAGTGTGAAGTTCTGGGTGTCGCGGGCGTAGCCGCCCGGCAGCGGGGCGCCGTCCCAGTTGTGGCAGTCCCAGATGTTCAGCCAGTCGCCGTCGCCGCTGGCCTGCCCCCGGTTGACGTCGAGGCACTTGCCGCTCTGGACGCCGACCAGCTTGTACAGCGGCCGTCCGGAGTCACCGTTGCGGCCGACCGCGCGGAGCGTCCAGTGCTGGTTGGCGGCGCCGTTGGCATGGTAGGTGATCACGTGGGTGCCGTTGGCGGTGTTGCCGCGGTAGACGTCGAGCAGGCGGTCGCTGTTGTCGGCGTGGATGGTGAATTGCCGTGGGCCGGCACCGGCCCGCAGGGCGCTGAAGCCGACGGGCCAGTGGTCGCTGCCGTAGTTGGGGTTGACCGTCGCCTGCCAGTTCTCGGTGTCGACGTTGGAGACCATGTAGTCCAGTTCGTTGCCGTTCTGCTGGGTGGCCTGGCCGCCGTTGTAGATCAGTCCGTTGCCGGGCATGTAGCGGTCGCCCTGCAGGTCGCCCGGGGCGCGATTGTAGTCGCCGAGCACCGCCCAGTTGCCGACGTTCTGCTGGAAGGCGGTGTCGGATACGCGGCGTACCAGGTAGGCGGCGTCATTGGGCCTGCCGCCGTTGGAGGCGGCGTGGACGGAGGCGAACATGATGTTGTCGCCCGTGTTCGTCACGGCCAGCGCCGAGCGGTAGGCGCCGCCGATCTCCTGCACGCGGTTGGGCACCCACGAGGTGACGATGCCCAGGTTCCGCGACTGCTGGCGCAGGATGTACAGGTAGCGGTAGGCGCCGCCGCCGATCGGCCACAGATACGAGGTGATGTTGCCCGTCTGCCCGTCCTGGACGGCTCCGGCCGGCGGCCTGTTGGGCACTTCCTGGAGGGCCACCACGTCGAAGGTACGGGCCAGGGTGCGTACCCCGTCCCAGCGGGTGGTGCCGACCTGCATGTTCCAGGTGGCCATACGGTGGCTGTCCGGCGGGGCGGCGGCCGCGGGGCCGCCGCCTGCGACCAGCAGGCCGAGGGCGAGCAGCCCGGCGGCGAACAGCGTACCCAGTTGGCGTAACGAGTTCCCTGTGGCCCCTGAGGCGGGAGTGGAAGCCCGGCTTCTTCGGGCGAATGTGAAAGACATGCCTGGCAGTATTTCAATCAACTCTCCAAAAAATAGGGGGAGTTGGCAAGTGGGACGCCCCCTTCCGTCTCGCGTCGTTTGGCTGCGGCCGTGGAGGGGCGACACTCAGTGTGACCTGCCTGGGGCGCGTGAAAGCGCGGGCCGACGCGCGGAGATCACATAGGGGCGTCGAGACGCGTCAGCGGCACCCGTGCACGGATGTCTCGTCAGCGTCGGTCGCGACTGCGCCGGACGAGCCCGGTGGGTCACCCGCAGGGAGTCGCCGGCTTCCTGGCGCGGGCCGTCACAGATGGCGCGGACCGCGAACTTCGTAGCGGCGTGGACCGGCCATGGCCGGCACGATGCGAATGCGGCCGTGGAGGCGCTGGTGATGAAGTGGCCCGTGCTCTCGGCCCGGAACACCGGTAGCGCGGCGCCGATTCCTTGCAGTACGCCTTTGATGTTGACGTCGACCATCTGGTCCCACCCCTCGACGCGCAGGTCGTCGAGGGGTGGGATCGTGCGCGGATCACTCCTGACGAGGTCGGGCTGTCTTGCACCGGCCGATGGCGGTCGCCTCTTCCGGCTGGCCGGACGTGCGCCTCACCGCGACGGTGGACCGCCCGGTGAACTTCGCCCGCGGGGTGTTCCTCGAACCGGCGGCCCCGGGGGGCAGCCCGGAAGTGCGTGCCTGGTGGCCGCGGTAGACCTGCAAGCCCGGTACGGCGGACGGAGCGCGATCTGCGGTGCCAGGGCCTGCGAAGCCGGGGCTTCGACCGGTCCCCGTCGTAGAGGGTGCGTGGCGCAGTATGCCGCGGTGGACGAGAGCGCGGCGGTGCCGGGAGAGTGCTGCGCGGCGGTGCTGCCGGAGCCGCCGGTGAAGGGACATGGACTGTTGCCCGGAAGCGGAGTAGCGAGCCGGATCGGTCAGCAAATCCTCGGTCCGGACGGGAAACTTGGCATTCCGTGGCTGGGCCCGGAGCCTGCGGCGCGGCGCGGCGCGAGTTCACCGAGTTCGGCCGGCGCGCAGCCGCATGCGACCCGAGTGGAGCTGCGCATTGTTCCGGAGTCCAGTCGCGCGAGCAGGATGAATTTCTTGGGCAGGGGCAAGGGCAGGTGCCGCGGCGGAGGAGTGGGAACGTGCACGATCACCTCGGCGTTGCATTCGGCGCATTCGGCCAAAACGAATCCGTATCTCTACGGTCGATCTCCTGCGAAGAGCGGTGGCACGAAGGGGCGCTCGCACGCCGCTGTCGTGTCGTCCTCCGTGATCTCGGCTGTCCTGCGCGCCGTGGAGCCGCCCGGCGCATTCCGCGCGGAGACCGGCTCGCGGCTCCCGCCGAGCGTTGTTACTTCGTACCGGAGGTGTATCGGGCAGGTAACCGGGTGAGGCTGTCCCGGGGCCCGGCCCGTACGTGCTGGTGACGGCTTCGGGCAGACCGGAGCGTTCAACCGTGGGGGGTAACCGTGATCCGTAAGCGCACCGCAGTGATCGTCTCTGTCGCCACGAGCGGAGTGCTTCTGCTCTCTGCCTGTGGTGCGGAGGACAAGGACGGCTCCGCACCTGTCTCTTATACACGCAAGGCCGCCGGCGGCAGCCCTTCGGCCGGGCAGGGCCTGAGCCTTCTCAGCGGCACGGCGAAGACGAACAACGCCTCGCCCAAGACGGGGGACTGGGCGGTTGAGCCCGGGAAGCCGGCGACGAGGCCGGAGGCGCAGCGATGGGTGCAGTTGTCGGCCTCGAAGGCCGGGGCGCTGAACCCGGTGGTGGTCAACGGGGCGGGCTTCACGCTCTACCGTTTCGACAAGGACAGCGCGAACCCGTCGAAGTCCACGTGCGACGGCGACTGCGCCTCCACCTGGCCCCCGGTCGTCGTCGCGCCGGGCGGCAAGGTCTTCCTCGACGGCGTCGAGAAGTCGAAGGTGGGCACCGTCAAGCGGGACGACGGTGCCCTCCAGGTGACGATCGGTGGTTGGCCCGTTTACCGCTTCAGCAAGGACACCAAGCCCGGCGAGACCAAGGGTCAGGGCGTCGGGGGCACCTGGTTCGGTGTCGCCCCCGACGGCAAGAAGGCGGGCGGTGGCGTCGGCGGGAACACCGGCAGCGGCAGTCCCCAGACCAGGCCTGCCAGCAGTGTCGTCCTCTTCGATGACCGGAACTTCGGTGACCCCTCTCAGGGTCTGGCCGGCAAGGGGTGCCAGAACGTGGCCCGGGACAACGTCGCCTCCTCCCTCCAGGTCCAGGGCAGCCTGAAGATCTGGTCCGAGCGGAACTGCACGGGCAGGTCCAAGGTCGTCAACGGTGACGTGGCCGACCTGGCGACCATCGGCTTCGACAACGACATCTCCTCCGTCTTCTTCGGCTGACCGGAGCAGGGCCGGGAGGCTGAGGGAGGCTGTGCAGCGAGCTGCCCCGACCCTGTCTCTTATACACATCT
>KL569475.1:95173-97192 GCA_000715685.1 Streptomyces lilacinus | reverse complement strand
CTCAGAGATGTGTATAAGAGACAGGTGTGGGGGTGAGCACGTGATCGCGGCTGGGGTGTGAGGAGTTCAGCGGCGAGGTCGTGGCGCCCTTCGCGGTCTATGGTGAGGGCGAGGCGGCGTCGGAACGCGCGGGCGAAGCCCGGGACGTCGGTGCCTCGGCGGGGGGCGATGGATGCCGCCTGCTGGAAGCCGTCGGTGTGGACCTCGCACTTCCGCCGGTAGTAGTCGAGGCCGATGCGGTCGCGGTCCGAGGAGCCGGTGGTGTCCTACGGGATGCGGTAGTGGGCCGGGATGGCCGGGGCGTAGGTGAAAGCGGTGCCGCCGGCCGACATGTGCAGCCAGGTGTGGGCGTCCTCGGAGCCTCGGACCTTGGGGGAACGGGTGGCGCACGGCGAGGGCGGTGGGAACGGAGACGGTGAGCGAGTCCGGGGTTCCCGGGGGCGGTTGAGGTATCAGCGTTTCAGGACGATCAGTACGGTGGCGCCGAGGAAGGCCGCGCTCGAGCACAGCAGCGCTACCGTCACACCCGTCATGTGCCGCCAGGCCTGCACCCGTGCGGTTTCCGGGCGCTGGTCCTCGTGCACCACCGGGACCTCGCGCCCGACCGGGATGTTCATGCCAGTCCCGCGCATCTCGGGTGAGAACTCCACCAGTCGCCCGTGCTGGTCGCGGAAGGCGATGACGGGCACCTCGTTGAACCTGTCGGAATAGTCGTCCCGGGTGCTGCGTACCACGAGTCCCCGGGAACGGACGCCGTGGCGCCGCAGTCGCCGTACGATCCTCGCCTCCCGCACGGCCAGGCCGAGCAGCAGTGTGGCCACTGCGGCGCACAGCACCGCGGCTGTCTGCCAGTTCATCGTCGACCGCCCTCATGGGTGTCGCCGGCTTCCTCCCGACATGCCGGGTGCCGGCAGGTAGGGGGACGCGGCGGCCGAGGCGGCCGGTTGCTCCGCCGTGTGCCCGGTCCGGGGCCCGCGCCGGTCATACCGCGACGGCCGGCTGTCCGCGTCATGGCGTTCGCAGTGCGCGCGGGTGGTGGCTGCTTCGGCTTCAAGCGCGGCATCACCTGGCCAGGGTGAGGCTCGACGGCCCATCGATCTTCGGACAGGTTCTTCGTCTCTCGCGTCTGCGCAGAAGTATCCGTGGTGGGGTACGCACGCGATGGGGCGAATACAGGCGTTCTGCACTCGGCTGCCCGGTCGGTGCGGCACCGTGGCGGCACGATCACGCGCCGTGTCGTATGGCCGGAAAGCGGCGTGTGGGTCGGGGGCCTCCCTCCGCCCGAGTGATCATTCTGCGTCGGCCTGACTCCGGGGGTGTGGGGAGGGGCCGGGAAGTCCCGCATTTCCCCGTGGCACGGAGAGGTTGTTCATGCCGGTCGAAGTCGTCTTCTTCAATGTCGGTCAAGGCGATTGCACCTTTCTGCACTTCTACGAATCCGGGCCCGGTGGTACCCGCGACAGTAAAAGGACGGTGCTGCTACACCTTCCCCGCCTGAACCGACAGGCTGGGCCTCGTCGTACCCGTACAACGGGGCCCACCCGCGAGCGTGCCGGCCCTGCCTCGCTGCGATGTGGAACCTGTCTCTTATACACATGTGTATAAGAGACAGGCCCGCTGGGACCGGTGCTCACTGCGAGCCTCGAGGCGGCGGAAATCGGCGGGCCGAACCGTCGCTCTGTGTTAGCCTCAAACATTTGGACGACAGTGGTGGCCGGCGATTCCGTCCGTCCGGTTTCCGCTTGTTCGTCGGCTGCTCATTCCTGCCGGGCCTTCCTCGGTACGTTCCCCCTGCGGAAGGCTCTTCATGAACCACTCGGACCGCCTCGGCACCTCGCACGGCGTCTCCTTCGCCGACCTGGGACTGCCGGCCGAGGTGCTGCGCACGCTCACCGAGCGCGGCGTGCGCGAGCCCTTCCCGATCCAGGCGGCCACGCTGCCCGACGCCCTCGTGGGGCGCGATGTCCTGGGGCGCGGGCGCACCGGATCCTGTCTCTTATACACATCTCTGATGGCGCG
>KL569475.1:91356-94971 GCA_000715685.1 Streptomyces lilacinus | reverse complement strand
GAGTCGAAGCAGCCCCTCGCTCTGGTCCTGGTGCCGACCCGGGAGCTGGCCCAGCAGGTCACCGAGGCGCTCGCGCCGTACGCCGATGCGCTCCGGCTGCGGATGGCCACGGTCGTCGGCGGCATGTCGATCGGCCGGCAGGCCGCCGCGCTGCGCGACGGGGTCGAGGTCGTCATCGCCACCCCCGGCCGCCTGCACGACCTCATCGAGCGCGGGGCCTGCCGCCTGGGACGGGTACGGATCACCGTCCTCGACGAGGCCGACCAGATGTGCGACATGGGCTTCCTGCCGCAGGTCACCGAGGCGCTCGACCAGGTGCACCGCGACGGCCAGCGGATGCTGTTCTCGGCCACCCTGGACCGTGACGTCGACCACTTGGTCCGCCGCTACCTCCACGACCCCGTCGTCCACTCGGTCGACCCGTCCGCGGGCGCGGTCACGACGATGGACCACCATGTGCTGGTCGTCCACGGCCCCGACCGGTACGCCGTCACCACGGAGATCGCCGCCCGCGACGGCCGCGTACTGCTGTTCCTGGACACCAAGCACGCGGTCGACCAGCTCACCCGGCATCTGCGGGCCAGCGGAGTGCACGCCGCGGCCCTGCACAGCGGCAAGTCCCAGCCGCAGCGCACACGGACCCTCGCACAGTTCAAGAACGGCCAGGTCACCGTCCTGGTGGCGACCAACGTCGCGGCCCGCGGTCTGCACGTCGACGACCTCGATCTCGTGGTCAACGTCGACCCGCCCACCGACCCCAAGGACTATCTGCACCGCGCCGGCCGCACCGCCCGGGCCGGTCGGTCCGGCAGCGTCGTCACGCTGGTGCTGTCGGGCCAGCGCCGCGAGATGAGCCGGCTGACGGCCGAGGCCGGCATCGAGCCGACGATCACCAAGGTGCGCTCGGGCGAGGCCGAGCTGAGCCGGATCACCGGGGCCAAGGCCCCCTCCGGCACCCCGCTCGACGGCGGGCCCGCCGCGCCCCGGGCCAAGAACACCAACGTCCCCTTCCGCGGCCTGGGCACCGGCAAGGACGCCTCCCGCGGCACCGGCGGCAAGTCCCGCAAGGCCGTCGAGGCCCGCAAGCTCGCCGAGGCCCGCAAGGCGGCCCGGGTGCGCCGCGGCGCCTGAGGGCCGCTGCCCTGCAGCGCACTTGTTGCCTGATACGGCTCAACGGAAGTCGGCCGCGACCACTGTTACGGGGCGGGCTCGGCGTGCCGAAGGCCGCGGAACACCGCGGGGGTCGTCCAGCCGCGCAGCGTAGCGGGAATCGTCGATCGGAAGGTTGCCTCGGCCGTGGCGGCGTCGAGGGCTCCGGCCAGTTCGAGAGTCACCAGCCCGTGCAGGGTCACCCAGAGCGAGAGGGCGATGAACGTCGCCTCGCCGGCGAGGACGGACTCCGTCAAGGCGCGATCGATCGCCGCGAGGAGCGGGCGGATGGGGTCACTGGTGCCGACCGCGCCTGACGGGTCGAAGGATTGCACGCCACCGAACAGCACCGTGTAGAGGTGGCTGTGTTCGCGTCCCCATCGACGGTATGCGGCGGCCAGGGCGTAGAGGTCGGCCAGGGGGTCCTCGGAGGTCGGCACTGCCGACACTTCCTGGAACAGGCCGTCGACGGCTCTGTTGCGCACCTCGCCGATCAGCCCGTCCTTGCCGCCGAACAAGGAGTACACCGCCGTCGTCGACGTCCCGGCGGCAGTGGCCAGGGCGCGGAGTGTGACCGATTCCCGCGGGCGGGTGGCGAGCATCTCGGTCGCGCACGCCACGAGCCGCTCTTTGACGGTCTCGTCATTCGTTCTCGGCCTGCCCACGACGACCAGCTTACCGTCTCTGATAACGTCGTTTTGAAACAGCGTTCTGAAACTCTGTGGGAGGCGCGTCCATGCCGAAGTCCGTCATACGTCCTGTCGTCCGGTCGGCCGGTCGCTCGGCGCTGGTCCTGGCCGCCGTCGTGGGGCTGGTCGTCCTCTTTCTGGCGCTCGTCGTCCTCACGGACGGGGCGGGCTCGGGGCTTCCCGCGTGGTCGGCGACCCTGGGGCTCGCGACGGTCGCCGCGCTCTGGCGGGGGCGGCGCCGTACCCGGCCGGCGCGGCTCGTGCCGTTCGTGCCGGTGGTCGTCGCGGCGGCATTGACGGCCTCGGTCTGCGTCCCGACCGTGCCCACGGCCCGGCGGTACCCGCCCGCCCTGCCCTTCGTCGCCACACAGCACTGGAGCCTGGCCACGGGGAGTCGGGTCGCGGTCTACCACTACCCGCCCGCGAACGCCGGCACCCGACACCCCATTCCGTTCGTGTACCTCAACGGCGGACCGGTACGCGGCATCTCGGTGCTCGACCACCGGTTCCTGCAACTCCTGGCACGACAGGGCTACGACGTCTACACCTACGAGCAGGCCGGCGGCGGACGGAGCGACCTGCTCCCCATGGACCAGTACACGATCTCCAGGTCGGTCCGCGACCTCGCCGCCTTCGTCGACCGCCTGGGCAAGGGCAGGGTCGACATCCTCGGATTCTCCGCAGGCGGGGCCGTGCTCACGCGAGCCCTGGCCGATCCGCGCGTCGCCGCACGCCTGCACCGGGCGGTCGTCGCCGAGCCCGGCCCGATGGACGGCCCCACCGCGCACATCACCGGGCACAAGGGCCGACCGTCCGCGCGCGACCTCGCGCCGGCCGTGACCGGACCGCGGTCGACGCGCGTCCCCCGGTACGCGGCCGCGTTCGGCCTCATGCGACTCGGACTCCTCACCCCCGACACCGGGCTGATCGGACAGGCCGAAGGCGACAACGCGTTCACCGCCGCCGACCTCGGCAGCGACACCGCGTCCGCCTACTGCGCGCGCGACGCGCACCGCATCCCGACCGAGGACACGGCCCAGAACTTCTCCTTCAGCCCCGCCGCCAGCCTCCGCATCCAGCAGACGATCGAGGACTCACCCTCCATCGCCCCGCAACTGAGGCGCTCCCGGACCCCCGCGATGCTGATGATCGCCGAGTGCTCCTCCCAGGTCCGTCAATGGGCGACCGCCGTCCTTGCCAACGCCCCCGCCATCCAGCGCACGCAGTACATGCCCGGCGTCGGACACCACATGTGGAACGGTCTCGACGACAACAATGACCGAGCCGCCGCCGTCGTCACCGCATTCCTTCAGGACGAGCCGGCACCCCTGCCGAACCACCCGACCGGAGGTGAGATCCCCGCCTTCCTTCGCGACCACAAGTGACGGCCTGTTCGTGACTCGCGGTCAGTTCGGCTGCCGGCGGGCCTGCTTCATCTCGCGGGCGACGGCCCAGGCGTCCGCCACGGGGCCCACGTGCCCGAGCTTGTCGGGGTTGATCACCGAGCGGATCGTCTGGACCTGCCCGTCGAGTACGTCGAGCGCCCAGGTGTGGAGCACCTTGCCGTCCCGGTCGCGGAAGATCGCGCCCGGCTGGCCGTTGACCTCGTGCGGCTCGAACGTCACGTCGATCCGGGCCAACGGGGGGAAGACGGAGGCGAGCAGCCGGGCCACGTTCTCGGCGCCCATGACGGCCCTGGGCAGCTGCGGGGCCTTGCCGCCGCCGTCGGCGACCAGCTGCACATCTGTCTCTTATACACATCTCTGATGGCGCGAGG
>KL569475.1:89739-91132 GCA_000715685.1 Streptomyces lilacinus | reverse complement strand
CGGCGACCAGCTGCACATCGGCGGCCAGCAGGTCCCGCAGCCCACCCACATCGCCGTCCTTCAGCGCGTCGAAGAACCGCGTCGCCAGCTCCTGCCGCTCCTGCCGGTCCGCGGCGAACCGCGGTCGCCCGGCCTCCATGTGCCGCCGCGCCCGCACCAGCAGCTGTCGGCACGCCGCCTCCGACCGCCCCACCGCCGCGGCGACCTCGTCGAACCCGAAGCCGAACACCTCCCGCAGCACGAACACCGCCCGCTCCAGCGGGCTGAGCCGCTCCAGCAGAAGCAGCGCCGCCATCGACACCGAATCGGCCAACTCCACCGCCCGTGCCGGATCCTGATACGGATCGCTCAGCAGCGGCTCGGGGAACCACGGGCCCACGTACTCCTCCCGCCGCACCCGCGCGGAGCGCAGCACGTCGATCGAGATCCGGGTCACCGTGGCCGACAGAAACGCCTTGGTCGACGTGGGCCGGGTCGTCGAGCCGTCGAAGCGCAGCCACGTCTCCTGGACCGCGTCCTCGGCCTCGCCCACGCTGCCGAGAATCCGATAGGCGATCGAGAACAGCAGCGGCCGCAGCTCCTCGAACTCCTCGACCTTGCTCACGCCGAATTCCCCCTCTGAGTCAGTTGCCGATGCCGATGCCGATGCCGATCAGTGGAACTGTCCGGGCTCGTAGTCGCCGGCCGGCTGCTGGGTGATGATGTTCAGTCGGTTCACCATGTTCATGAAGGAGATCAGGAGCACCAGGGCGGTGAGCTGCTCCTCGTCGTAGTACTTGGCGGCCCGCGTCCACACCTCGTCGCCGACCCCACCGGCCGCGTCCGCGACCCGGGTCCCCTCCTCCGCCAGCTCCAGCGCGGCACGCTCGGCCTCGGTGAAGACCGTGGCCTCCCGCCACGCCGCCACCAGGTGCAGCCGCACCGGTGTCTCGCCGGCAGCGGCGGCCTCCTTGGTGTGCATGTCGATGCAGACGGCGCAGCCGTTGATCTGGCTCACGCGCAGCGCCACCAGCTCCTGCGTCGCGGCCGGCAGCGACGAGTCCTTGACCGCCCTGCCGGCCGGCAGGAGGTGCTTGAGGGCCTTTCCGGCGATCGGGCTGGTGAAGTAGTTCAGTCGCGCGTCCATGGTGTGCTCCTCCGTGGTCGTCGTGGTCGTCAGTGGCCACACCCTCTGAGACGGGGTAGCCCGACCCCCTGTGACATGGGTGAATGTGACGCGCGTCTCCCCGTCGCGCGAGGAACCGCTGTCCGAGCGACAGTCCTGAACGCTCGTCGACTCGTGCGATGCGGTCGCGGTACGGACCATGGCAGTGTGGACGGGAACCGGGCTTTCGGCGGGGCCGGGCCGGTGGACGTGCTCGAGGTGGCGCCGACGGCCCGGACGGCGGTGGCG
>KL569475.1:86371-89480 GCA_000715685.1 Streptomyces lilacinus | reverse complement strand
CACGTGAATCTGCTGTTCGGCTTCGTGCCCGAGGAGGAGTTCGAGCCGGCTGTGTCGCTGCTGGCCGCCGCGGCGGCGGAGAGCGCGGCGTTCACGGCGCGCCTGTCCGGCGTGCGGTACTTCCGGCACCGGCAGTACGCGACGGTGTGGCTCGATCCGGCCGCGGCGGGTCCGGCACCGTGGGCCCGTCTCCATCGGGCGCTGGAATCGCGGTTTCCGCTCTGCCGGGGGCGCGGCGGCCCCTTCACCCCGCATCTGTCCCTCGGCCGCACCCGGGATCCGCGGGGTCTGTCCGCGGAGTGCGCCGTTCGGCTCGGCGCGCTGTCGGCGGTGGTCGAGGACGTGGTCCTGCTCTCCCGGCGCGGCGAGGGGCCCATGCGGCCCCGGGCCGTGATCACGCTGGGCACCGGTGAGGTCCGCCGATTGCTGGAGCGCTAGCGCCGCGGCCCGCAATGTTTTACGACCGCCCGAAGGCGGTGCCGGCGGGCCTCCTTCTCTTGCCGTCCGAGCCCGGTTAAGACAATCCCGACCAGCCCGCGACTTCAGGAGCGACCATGACCGGCTCTTCCCCCACCTCTTCCACCCAGGGAATCAAGACCGTGCTGCATCCCGTCTCCGACCTGGCGGCGGCCAAGAAGGTGTACGCCGCCCTGCTCGGTGTGCCGCCGCAGGCCGACGAGTCCTACTACGTCGGCTTCGAGGCCGCGGGCCAGCACATCGGGCTGGTGCCGGGCGGTGGGCCACAGGGCATGACCTCGCCGGTGGCCTACTGGCACGTACCGGACATCGAGGCGAAGCTGGCCGAGGTGACCGCCGCGGGTGCCACCGTGAAGGAGCCCGCGCGCGACGTCGGTGGCGGCCGCCTGGTGGCCACCGTCACCGACCCCGACGGCAACGTCCTCGGGCTGCTGCAGGACCGGTGAGGCGACGTATCCACGGACGTATCCACCAAGGTCGTATTGGCTGAAGCGAAGGAGAATCGGACGTACGCTCGAGGCCGGTCGGATCGAGCCAGGCTGTGCCGACGGAGAGCGCGAAGTCGGCCCCGCCCCACGGGATGGAGACACGATGAGCACGCCCAAGAGGACGGACACGCGGTCGCCCGCGTCGCACGGCGCCGACAGCCACGATCTGATCCGCGTGCACAGCGCGCGCGTGAACAATCTGAAGGACGTCAGCGTCGAGATCCCCAAGCGCCGGCTGACGGTCTTCACCGGCGTCTCCGGCTCGGGCAAGAGCTCGCTGGTCTTCGACACGATCGCCGCGGAGTCGCAGCGGCTGATCAACGAGACCTACAGCGCCTTCGTCCAGGGCTTCATGCCGACGTTGGCGCGGCCCGAGGTCGACGTCCTCGAAGGGCTGACGACCGCGATCATCGTCGACCAGCAGCGGATGGGCGGCGACCCCCGATCCACCGTCGGCACCGCCACCGACGCCAACGCGATGCTGCGCATCCTCTTCAGCCGGCTCGGCACGCCGCACATCGGCCCGCCCAGCGCGTACTCCTTCAACACCGCCTCGGTCCGGGCGAGCGGTGCGATCACCGTCGAGCGCGGTGCCAAGAAGGCGGTGAAGGCGACCTACTCCCGCACCGGCGGCATGTGCACGCGCTGCGAAGGCCGGGGCACGGTCTCCGACATCGACCTCGCCCAGCTCTACGACGACTCCAAGTCGATCGCCGAGGGCGCGTTCACCATCCCCGGCTACACGGGGGGCGGCTGGAACTCCCGGCTCTACGGCGAGTCGGGCTTCTTCGACCCCGACAAGCCGATCCGCGAGTTCACCGAGAAGGAGCTGCACGACTTCCTCTACCGCGAGCCGACCAGGATGAAGATCGCGGGCATCAACATGACCTACGAGGGGCTGGTCCCGCGGGTCCAGAAGTCGATGCTCTCCAAGGACAAGGAGGCGATGCAGCCGCACATCCGGGCCTTCGTGGAGCGGGCGGTCACCTTCACCACCTGCCCCGAGTGCGACGGCACCCGGCTCAGCGAGGGGGCCCGGTCGTCGAAGATCAAGAACATCAGCATCGCCGACGCGTGCGCGATGGAGATCCGCGACCTGGCCGAGTGGGTCCGCGGTCTCGAGGAGCCCTCGGTGGCGCCGCTGCTCGCCGCGCTGCTGCGGACCCTCGACTCGTTCGTGGAGATCGGCCTCGGCTACCTCGCGCTCGACCGGCCGTCGGGCACGCTGTCGGGCGGCGAGGCGCAGCGCGTCAAGATGATCCGTCACCTCGGCTCCTCGCTCACCGACGTCACCTACGTCTTCGACGAGCCGACCATCGGCCTGCACCCGCATGACATCCAGCGGATGAACGACCTGCTGCTGCGGCTGCGGGACAAGGGCAACACGGTGCTGGTCGTGGAGCACAAGCCGGAGACGATCGCGATCGCCGACCACGTCGTCGACCTCGGCCCCGGTGCCGGTAGGGAGGGCGGCACCGTCTGCTTCGAGGGCACCGTCGAGGGGCTGCGGGCCGGCGGCACCCTCACCGGTCGCCATTTCGACGACCGGGCCGCTCTCAAGGAATCAGTGCGCACGCCCACCGGCACGCTTCCGATCCGCGGCGCGACGGCGCACAACCTGCGCGGCGTCGACGTCGACATCCCGCTCGGGGTGCTCTGCGTGGTCACCGGCGTCGCCGGCTCCGGCAAGAGCTCGCTCGTGCACGGATCGATCCCCTCCGGCGAAGGTGTGGTGTCGGTCGATCAAGGCGCGATCCGCGGCTCCCGACGCAGCAACCCGGCGACGTACACCGGACTGCTCGACCCGATCCGCAAGGCGTTCGCGAAGGCCAACGGCGTGAAGCCGGCACTCTTCAGCGCCAACTCCGAGGGCGCCTGCCCCGCCTGCAACGGCGCCGGCGTCGTCTACACCGACCTGGCGATGATGGCCGGCGTCGCCATCACCTGCGAGGACTGCGAGGGGAAGCGGTTCCAGGCCTCGGTGCTGGAGTACCACCTCGGCGGCCGCGACATCAGCGAGGTGCTCGCGATGTCGGTGGCCGAGGCCGAGGAGTTCTTCGGCGCCGGCGAGGCGCGTACGCCGGCCGCGCACCGCATCCTCGACCGGCTCGCCGACGTCGGCCTCGGCTACCTCACCCTCGGCT
>KL569475.1:80748-86117 GCA_000715685.1 Streptomyces lilacinus | reverse complement strand
GCGAGCGGCAGCGGCTCAAGTTGGCCACCCACATGGCGGAGAAGGGCGGCGTCTACGTCCTCGACGAGCCGACCACCGGCCTCCACCTCGCCGACGTCGAGCAGTTGCTCGGCCTGCTCGACCGGCTCGTCGACTCCGGCAAGTCGGTCGTCGTCATCGAGCACCACCAGGCGGTCATGGCGCACGCCGACTGGATCATCGACCTCGGCCCCGGGGCCGGCCACGACGGCGGCCGCGTCGTCTTCGAGGGCACCCCCGCCGACCTCGTCGCCACCCGCTCCACCCTCACCGGCGAGCACCTCGCGGCGTACGTCGGCACCTGACCGAGGCCCTCGCGGGGCCGGAGGCCGCTTTCGCGGTGATGGGGCGAAAGCGGCCTTTCTGAAGATTTCGACTTTCTAGAGATTCGACGTTCTAGAGAGTGGTGCACACGGCGATGACGGTCAGTGTGTTGGTGATGTCGCTGGTGTTGCTGCTCCGGATCCTCCAGCCGTTCCCCGAGGGAGCCGAGTCGCGCAGGAAAGTGGAGTTCGGGCCGCTGCCACCACCACCGGTGACGACCTCCCCCGCGGGGCAGGCCACGGTGAGCTCCGCGGTTGACCCCGCCGCGACCGGCCCCCTCCGGAACGCGGTGTGGTGCGGGACCGTGGGGCAGATCCCCAGCGCGGTCAGGGTTTGGGCGGTGGCTGCCTGATTGACGCCGCTGGCGCTCCAGGTACTGGCCTGATTGATGGAGCTGTTGATACGGACGAGGTCCGAAGTGGAGAAGAACCCGCCTCCGCTGGCGACTTGCCCGTCCGCGCAGGGGCCGTTGGCGAGGCCGGAGTCGCCCGGGTTCAGTGACACGCTGCCCGAGTGATTGCTGTGGGGTGCCGTCGTACAGACGACGACGGCGTTGATGCGTTCCGTGGTGTTACCGGCGTTGAATCCCCTGACCTGCCAGGCACTGGAGGAGCCGGGCTGAAGGCGGGACCAGGTGGGGAAGACGGATGTTCCACTGGTCTCGAATCCGCCTCCGGAAGCCACCTCCCCGCTCGGGCACGTCGCCGGGGGCGCGATGGCGGGTTGGCCGGGCGGGATGCTGACGGTGGGGCCGGTGTGCACGGTGTGCGCGGCCATCACGCGGGACTTCTCGCGCTCCGGCGCTCCGTTTCCTTGACCTTGTGCGGTGGTGGTCGTAGCCACTGCCGCGAGAATCGCGACGGTCGACATCGCCAGGGCACGTGCGTGTCTCATCTCGGCCTCCAGGCATCGCAATGACGGACAAACGCGCCTATGAGCTGCCCAAGTCCGCCCGGACGGATGCCGCAATTCATTCGTAAGGGGTAAGACCGTCCAGCCCGCCTTGTGAAGCGAATCACAGCGGCGGGCTGTCACGGTTCGCGGGCGCGGGGTGTCTCGATGGGCGTCCGAGGAGAGGAGCCGGGTGTGATGCCGGGGGATCGAGGAGCGCTCGAGGTGGGGGCAGGTCAGGCCATGGGTGAGGACGCCTTCACCGAGCACCGTCCGCTGTTGTTCACCATCGCCTACGAGATGCTGGGCAGCGCCGCCGACGCCGAGGACGTGCTGCAGGAGAGCTACCTGCGGTGGAGCGCGGTCGATCCGGCCACGGTCGAGCATCCGCGCGCCTACCTGGTCCGCGTGGTGACCCGGCAGGCCCTCAACCACCTGCGCGCGGTCAGGGCGCGGCGTGAGGACTACGTCGGCCCGTGGCTGCCCGAGCCGATCCGTACCGCACCCGAGGTGAGCGAGGACGCGATCCTGGCCGAGTCGGTGTCCATGGCCATGATGCTCGTCCTGGAGACGCTGAACCCGACCGAGCGCGCGGTGTTCGTGCTGCACGACGTGTTCGGCTACACCCACGGCGAGGTCGCCGTCTCGATCGGCAAGACCGAGGTCGCCGTCCGGCAGATCGCCCACCGCGCCCGCCGGCACGTCCACGCGCGGCGCCGCCGCTTCGAGCCCGGCTCCGACGCCGGCCGGGAGATCGTCCAGCGGTTCCTGCTGGCGGCGACGACCGGCGAGGTCCAGGCGCTGATGGACCTGCTGGCACCCGAGGTGGTGTCGCTCTCCGACGGCGGCGGCAAAGCGGTCGCCGCCCGCCGCCCGATCACCGGCCGCGACGAGGTCGCCCGGTTCGTCCTCGGCGTGATCCGCACCAGCACCACCGCGACGACCCGCGTCGAGCACACCACCTGCAACGGCATGCCCGCGGCACGGTTCCTGACGGACGGTGAACTCGACTGGCTCGTCGCGTTCGAGATCCACGACGGACGGATCACCGGCCTCTACGGCATCCGCAACCCCGACAAGCTGCTCCGCGCCGACACGGTGCGGTCACTCGACAGAGGAGAACACCAGCCGTGGAAACCATGACCGTCGAACGCGTCATCGACGCCCCGATCGACGACGTCTTCGCCTGGCTCACCACGACCACCAACTACACCAGCTCGCCCCTGGTGCTGCGCTGCCGCCTGACCCGGCACGGCGAGACCGCGCCCTACGGCGTCGGCGCGGTGCGCCGCCACCTCTGGCTGATCGGCTGGTTCCGGGAGCGCATCACCCACTACGACCCGCCGTATGCCACCGAGTACGTCGTCGAGCGCAGCCTGCCGCCGGCCAGGCACGAACTCGGCCGCATGACGTTCACCGAGGTCGGCGGAGGCACCCGCGTCTGCTGGACCACCCGCGCCGAGATCCCCGTCCCGTTGCTCGGCGGCCTCCTCACCCGGCGCGTGGCACGGCCGATCATCACCCGCACCTTCGGCAACATCCTCGACGCCGCCGACACCGCGCTGGCGCAGCGTCCTTAGGGCAGTGCCTCGGTTTCGGCGGCGGTCACCGCCCGGCCGCGTTGAGATTCGCCATGGCTGCACCGTAGCGGAGCGGTCCGACAACCGCCCCGAAAATATTTTCAGGGCCGGGTGCGGTCAACGAACAGTCGGCAGGCGGCGATTGAGGCCAGTGTTCACGTCGTCGCAGTCGGTGGCTGCCATCCCTTGAACAGCACCTGGAGCACCGGGCGTGCGGCGGTTTCCGGGGGGCCGGTGAGGTCGTCGGGCAGGGCTCCGCTGAGCCACAGGGTGCTGAAGCCGTGCACGATCGACCAGGCGGCGAGTGCGGCCGTCCGTTCCTGCTCCTCGCCGGTGGCCAGGGTGCGGGTTCCCTTCGTGAGGAGGTCGCCGGCGCGGGCGCGGGCCCTGGTCACCTCGGGGTCGTCGGCGCGGTAGAGCTCGGGGCGGAACATCACCTCGAAGTACGCCCGGTGGTCGGTGGCGAACCGCACGTAGGCCGTGCCGAGGTCCAACAGGTCGTCTCCCGCCCGGGCCAGCGCGTCGGCGAACAGCTCGAAGCCCTCCGCGGCGACTGCCGTCAGCAGGCCGGTCTTGTCGCCGAAATGGTGGGCGGGCGCGGCGTGGGAGACGTTCGCGCGGCGGGCGAGTTCGCGCAGGCTCCACCCGGCCGGGCCCGATTCGGTGATCGCCTGGACGGCGGCGTCGATGATGGTGCGCCGCAGGTTGCCGTGGTGGTAGGTCCGCTGGCTGATCGTTCTCTCCTCCTCGAGCCGGGGCCGGTTCCCCCCGAACAGTATCTGTCCATTGACAAGATTCCGCACCCATGCAATCTTGTCGGTGACAAGATTGGGGTCGACGCCCCAGGATCGGTGCCCCAAGAGCCATCGGAAAGGCCACCTCATGCCCACCCTGCCGTGGATCGAACCGCACTCCGCCGCACCCGGAACCGAGACAGTCGTCATGGCCTCCCGCCTGGAGGTGCGGTCCCTGCGTCACGTACCGGGCTTCTTCCTCGCCTCGCTCGCCCTGTGGCGCCAGGCCCGACGTTCCCCCGGTGCCGTGGGCCTCTCGCTGAAGGCGCAACTGCTCCGGCGCACCTTCTGGACCCTTTCCGCCTGGAGCGACAGGGCGGCCCTGGAGAGCTACGCGGCGGCCGAGCCCCATCGCAGCACCATGCGCAGCAAGCGCGCGGTCGTGCGCGATTCCACCTTCGTCTTCTGGACCGTCCCGGCGGGCGAACTCCCCATCACCTGGAGCGAGGCGCAGCGGCGCATCGCCGATCAGGCCGATCAGTAAGAGCCGACCAGTAAGAGGCGCGCCTACGCGGCCGGGTCCGGGCTGTCGCCCAGGCGCACCGCGAGTGCGGCGATGTCGTCGTCAAGGCCTCCGTCGCTGTAGCGGAGGAGGTCGCGGTGGAGCCCGTCGAGCAGTTCGCGGGGCCGCGTCGCGGTTTGCTGCCGCATCCAGTCCACCAGGGGGAAGAACGCGCCCTTGCGGTCGCGGGCCTCGGAGACGCCGTCGGTGTAGAGGAGCAACTGGTCGTCGCGGGTGAAGTCGAAGGTGTCGACGCTGTAGCAATCGCCGATCAGTTCCGCGAGGTTGAGGAGCGGCGCGGTGGCAGTGGGATTCAGGACGCGCAGCCCCTCTCGGTTCAGGAGCAGCGGCGGGGGATGTCCGCAATTGAGGACTCTGATGTGGCCGCCGTCGTGCGGGATCTCGACGAGGACGGCGGTGGAGAAGCGCTCCATCAGGTCCGCGGGGGAGAAGGCGGCGTTGTAACGGGTGCTGCTCGCCTCCAGGCGGCGCGCGATGCCGTCCAGGTCGGGTTCGTCGAAGGCGGCCTCCCGAAAGGAGTTGACCACCGCCGCGGCCGTCCCCACCGCCGGCAGCCCCTTGCCCCGTACGTCGCCGATGAGCAGCCGGACCCCGTACGGCGTGTCGACCGCCTCGTAGAAGTCGCCGCCGATACGGGCCTCCGCCGCGGCGGCGAGATACAGCGACTCGATCTCGATGCCCCCGAAGCGGCGCGGCATCGGGCTCAGGACCACCTTCTGCGCCGCGTCGGCGACGAGCCGGACCTGGAAGAGTGACTGCTCCCGCTGGAGTCGGACCTGTCTCTTGTGTATAAGAGACAGGTGTACCACGCCCCCAGGCCGGGGAAGACGAGGCTGAGGCCGATCATGAGCAGGAAGCAGACCGTCCCCAGCAGCACGGTGGGAAGCACGGGCCACATGGCCGCCGCGAGGGCGGGGGCCGCGGGCAGGATGCGGCTGAAGGCCATGTCCGGGGGCGTGGAGTACGCCAGGCCGGCGATGACCACGGTCAGGATCACCGGGGACAGCTGAACAAAGGACCACCTGCCGTGGGGACGGCGGAGTCGCGACTGTCCGGGCTTGACCATGATGCATATCATATCTGGATAACGTGGACATATCGTCCTGTTTCCTGCATCAGGGCTTCTCGAGGCTTCCTCGGCGCTTCGCAAGCGCTCGGCAAGCACTCGCACGGCCACCTCGACAACAAGGCTCTCCCGCGCGCCATGTGCGCGCATCCGCTCCTGTCTCTTATACACAT
>KL569475.1:73234-80479 GCA_000715685.1 Streptomyces lilacinus | reverse complement strand
CGGTGGGACGGATACGTGAGAATCGATGCCCACCTCGCCGCCCGACCAGGCGACGAGGGGGTGTCGGGGCCACGAGGCGGAGGAGAGTGGGATGCTCAACGAGACCGAGTTCCGGACGGAAGACCTGCCCGGTGCGGACCGGTTCGACTTCTGGCGCGAGCGCATCGGCAGAACCCATGCGCCGGTGGACCTCCACAGCGCCTACGCGGCGGACTACCGGGCGCATCAGCGCGTAGTGGAACTCGGCGCGGTCCACATCTGGCCAACGACCCACCAGGCCATTCGATTTCGCCGGACCGCCAGGCTCATCCGCCAGTCCGATCCCGAGCAGTACCACATCGGAATCCCTCTGCACGGGACCAGTCGAGTCTCGTGGGCGGATCAGAAAGCCGTGTACGGGTCGTGTCGGATACAGGTCTTGGACAGCTCCCGGGCTTTCGACGTCACCTGCACTCCCTCCACCGACGGACCCGATCTGTTCTCGGGCATCGGGATCGAAGTCCCCAAGGCGCTCCTGCACGTGCCGCGGAACAAGATGGACCGCCTGTTCGCCCAGGGGATGTCAGGACGGGAAGGGATGGGCGCCCTGCTCGTACAGTTCCTCACCCAGCTGACGGCGGACATCAGCCCCTATCAGCCGTGCGACGGTCCCCGACTGGGAACGGTCGTGGTCGACCTGCTGTCCGCGCTGTTCGCGCACGCTCTGGACGCCGACCGCTTCCTTCCGCCGGAAACCCGCAGCCGGAATCTGGTGCTGCGCATTCGTGCCCACGTCCAACGGAACCTGCACGACCCGCGGTTGACTCCGCGCGCGATCGCCGCCGCGCACAACATCTCGACCAGCTATCTGCACCGCCTCTTCCGGAACGAGCACGAGACCGTCGCGGCCTGGATCCGCCACCAGCGCCTGGAACGCGCCCGCCGCGACCTCGACGACCCCGCGATGCGCTCCACCGCCATTCACGCCATCGCCGCCCGCTGGGGCTTCACCCGCGCCGCCGACTTCACGCGCGCCTTCCGCGGCGCCTACGGCATGCCGCCCAAGGAATACCGTCACCAAGCTCTCCGCAGCCCCGAGTTGACCACGTGGACTCATTGCTAAGAACTGTGGACCCTGTGCTAACGACGTCCGACCGTGCTCCCGGAATGCTGGACGGCAGCTGCCACGGGGGATGCGTTCGGCCGGCCGGGACCGGTCTCCGGCGCGTCGGGTGGCCGCGCTGAACCAAGAGGATCAACAAGGAGAAACGGGGGATTTCCTTGCAGGTGCTACGTACTGCCACGACCGTCGCCACCACCGCCGTGCTCGGACTCGGCGTCCTGGCCGGCACGGCGCACGCCGACAACCACCGACCGGCTCCGGCCGCGGAGCCCGTCACCACCGAGGCGGGCGGCACGACCTTCACCGCCCGGGCAGCCAAGGTCGACCCCAGGACCGGCAAGCCGGGCCCGGCCCGCACCGTGCTGTGCGAGTGGAACGGCAAGTCGAAGTGGACTGCCGGCAACCCCACCGAGGTGACCGCCACCGCCAGCTTCTTCTGTGCGGCGATCGGCCCCGACGGGCCGCAGATCACCGGGGAGATCCGCGCGCGCCTGCTCGACGGCAAGAACAACAGCGCCGTCGCCGAGGGTAAATGGACCTTCATCAACGGCGCCGACCCGACTCCCACGGTCAATGAGGTCACCACGAAGGTCAAGCGCCCGAGGAGCCTGTACGTGCAGAACGAGATGCACGGCTCGTTCGTCACCCCGGGCTGGGTGTGGACGGCGCTGCCCAAGGGCTGCTCCGGGGCCGCCACGCCGATGGTCGTCTGCAAGGTCGACTACGCGAAGTTCACGGTCTGAACGGCATCGGATCGATCGCGGTCACTGAATGACTGAACAGGCATGCCGCCTGTGAGGGCCGGATCCCGCGCGGGCGGGATCCGGCCCTCGGCGTCTCTCCCCGCCCCCGAGCAGGCCCGCGCCGGCCGACCGCGGGCGGTCCAGGTTTTGCGGCGGGGCGCGGGGGAAAAGCTAGTGCGCGGGCGATGCGCTCCGCTGAACCAGGCCGTCCGGCCTGTTTCGGCGGCGTACGTCCGCAACGCGCCGCCACCGACCCAGTGGCCGTGCCGTGACGCGCTGCCACGACCTCTCGGCCTCCTGTGCGTCCGTCGGGCGGCACACGGCGGGGAGTCGCCGCACCGTCGCCTGAGACTCCGCCGGGAAGAGTGGGGGAACGGTGATCCTTGAAACTGCCGGTGATCGCTTACAGGTCTGGCAGTACGCCGAGAGATACCTCGGGGTCGGCACGCGCGACTACAGCGCCTTCTCCGACTACCTGGACATCCGCGACGCGTACCACCCGCAGCGCGGCCACGCCCGCTTCGCCGTGTCGACCTTCTGGATACCCGACGCCTTCGGGCACTTCTTCCGCGGCGGGGAGAAGTCGGACCTGATCGGGCTCTACCGCGAGGACGACCGCTTTCTTCTCCCCGTCCACCCGGAGACGCTGGACTGCGACGTCCTGCCCGGGCGGGACATCCTCCAGAAGGTCGAACGGGGACCCGACGCGTGGGTGGTTCCCTCGGCCAACGCCCGTACCGTCTTCGTCGACCGGCTGGGGGACCGGGAGGTCCCCGCCCATTTCCTCAAACTGCACTACCCGAAGCGCCTGTCGCGCTTCACGCGGCGGCTGCGCCGCCCGATCCTGAACCTCCACCTGTGGGTGGCCGACGAGCTCGGGAAGGCCGGCGTACCGATGCTCCCCGAGGTGGCGGCGGGCGTGCTCGGCGACGATCCGCAGGAGGCCTGGGGGTTCTTGATCCGCGAGACGGACCCCCGGGCCGGCACGGCCGTCGGCCCCGCCGACCCGGCACCGGGCGGAGCGGACAGCGCGGACATCGGGGTGCGTCCACCCGAATACACCGTGCCGCTCTTCGCGCTCTACGGCGGGGACTTCACCCGCCCCGACGATCCGACGCTGCTCGAACAACTCGTCGATCGCAGCGTCGAGGACCCCGGGCGCTGGATCGGCCGGCGCGTCATCGCCCCCATGGTGCGGCTGTGGGTGCAAGCGGCGCGGACCACCGGCTGCACGCTGGAGTTGCACGGCCAGAACACGCTGTTCTCCTTCGACGCGCACGCACGCCGCACCGCCGTCGTCTACCGCGACTGCGCCGTCTACGTCGACCCGCACGCCCGGCGCGACCTGGGCCTCCGCCGCGAGCTGCCGCCGGTCAACGTGCTCTCCCGCGACATCCGCATGCCGCGGGAGCGGGTGTACAGCCTGACGTACGACAGCTTCATGGGCCACCACGCGCTGCACCGCCTGGCCGAGGTCGCGCGGGACACCCTCGGCGTGGACCCCCGACGGCTTCAGCAGGCGGCGGCAGAGGCGTTCACCCGGTACGGCGGAGCAGCTGTCCCGCTGCCCGACACCGTCTTCTACTACGACGACCAACTGCATTCCCCCGGAGAATGGCGCCTGGTCGACACCGGAGTCCCGCCGACGTGGCGCCCCGCCGCCACGCGCGCCGCCACGGATGTGCCCGCCGCTCGGCGCGTCGCACGAAGAGCCTGAGGAAGCCCCGCACGATCCTGCGCCGGCACGCCCTGCCCGGGTCACTGCCGACCTAACGGACAGTCCGGCCGGGGGGACGGCCGCGGGCACGGGCGGTGCCGCGTTCACCGCGCAAGCGGGCGAGGTACGACCGCTCCACGAATTGCGGGCCAAGCTCGGCGTGCCCGAGGAGGAGATTCCGGGCCATCCGGTGTTCACCGACACGAGCGGCGAGTTCATGCCGAGCCGTCGGTACCACGAGACGAGCTCGCAGCTGCGCCGTGTCGTCGCGACGCACTACAAGAACAAGGAATTGCTGGAAAAGGGCGAGAAGTTCTATCGCCGCGACGAGATGACGGCCTACTTCAATCAGCACGCCCCCGCGCACCTGCGACCGCCCCAGAGTGCCACCGGCCGCGAGCAGGCGATCGAGCGGAAGCGGGCGGAGAGCGCGTTCGTGGACGCGTACGTGGCTCCCTGGGCCACCCAGGCCCGTATCGCCGAGGAGATCTACGACGGGTTCGACGAGCTGATCGAATGGGGCGCCCCGGCCACGCCGGCGGCGTTCAAACCCGCGGGAGCGCTGCCGGTGCCGCGCGGCAGGCGGGCGACGGGCCGGCTGGACCTGGCGCGGGACCAGGCCGCCCTCATGGAACGCCGCACGCGGATCAGGAGCGGTTTCGTCGAGCTGCGGGCGGCCGTCGCGGCGGCGTTCAAGGACGACACCGTCCCCCACGGGCTCCGCGCGACGCTCGGCAGGTTCCGGCCGGAGTGCGACCGGGTGCTCGGGGATTACAAGTTCAAGATCGGGGACAGGAACTGGTTGCTGGCCAAGAACGACGCATACGCAGCGAAGGCGGCCGAGATGAGGGCGGCCCTGGAGGAGTACCTGGCCACGGCCGGCGACGACCAGGGCCTGCGACAGGCGGCGGCGAGGGTTTCCGTGGTCCTCGAGGAGCTGACCGGCCACTGAGGTGACCGGCCGCTGAGGGGACCGGGCCCCTCCGTCACCGTCGAGGCGCCCGAGCACGGAAGGGACGGTTCCTGTGAGACCGCACACGCCTCGGCGCGCCCTGCCGGCCGCCCTGCTCGCGGCGGCCGGGCTCGTCGCGGTGCTGCCCGCCCTGGCCGCGTGCGGGGCGGGGAGCGAGGCCGGCGCGCCCGGCAGTCGCTCGGGTCCCGCGCACACCGACGTCCTGTTCGTCGGCGCCCACCCGGACGACGAGTTCCAGTCGCTGGCCACGTTCGGGCAGTGGAAGGAGAAGGACCGGCTCAGTACGGGCGTCGTCACCATCACGCGGGGCGAGGGCGGCGGGAACGCCGTCGGTCTCGAGGAGGGGGCCGCCCTCGGCGTGATCCGCGAGCGCGAGGAACGCCGGGCCGTCGGGCTCGCCGGCATCCGCAACGTCTTCTACCTCGACAAGCAGGACTTCTGGTACACGCTGTCGGCTCCGCTGACCGCCGAGGTCTGGAACAGGGCCCCGCGGCGGCCGACGGACACCCTCGAGCGGCTCGTCCGGCTGATCCGGGCGACCACCCCGACCACGGTGGTCACCATGGACCCGCGCCCCTTCGACCAGCACGGCGGCCACCAGCAGGCCGGGCGCCTCGCGATCGAGGCGTTCACGCTGGCCGGCGACCCGAGGGCGTTCCCCGAGCAGATCACCGGCGAGGGGTACAAGCCCTGGAAGCCGTCCCGGCTCCTCACCCAGAGCTGGGGGTTCAACGGTCCCGCCGGGCCGCGCTGTGCCGCGCGGCGGGCCGCGGATCCGCGCACCGGACTGCCCGTCATCGGCGTCTGGCCCGGTGCGCGCTCCCGCGCGAACGGGAAGACGTGGGCGCAGATCGAGCGGGACGCCGCCCGCACGTACGTCACCCAGGGCTTCGGCGCGCTGCCGGCCAAGGTCGACACCCCCGGGGAGAGGCTCCCCTGCGAGTGGTTCACGGTTCTCGCCGAGAACGGCAGGCCCGTGCCGGCACCGGACCGCCCCCAGTCCGGGCTGCGCCCGCTGTACGCCGAATTCCGCGACTGGACGCGGCGGATGAGGATGCCGTGGCTGGCCAACGGCGCCCAGCCCGCCTACCCGCCCCGCCCGTCCGCCACCGTCCCCGCCGTCGCGAAGGCCCCCGTCGTGGACGGCGCGGCGGGACCGGGCGAATATCCCGGACCCGAGCTGAGGCTCGGGCACTGGGAGGGCGAGCGCTGCGCCGGCGAGGAGGACTGCGCGGCCGGCGCCCGCTTCGCCCGGCGCGGCGACGACCTGTACGTCCTGGTCCGGGTGACGGACGACGCGAAGGGCGCCGCGCTCGACGGCCGGGACGACTGCAAGCGGCACTGGCGCACCGACTCCGTCGAGATCGACCTCGACCCGCGGGGCCGCTCCGACGACACCTCGACCACGTTCAAGGCCGCCGTCCTGCCCTTCACCGCGGGCGGCGGCCCCTGCGCCGAGCGCGACGGCGACAACCACCAGGGCCCGGCGGCCCGGACCGCCCCCGGCCTGCGCGTCGCCTCCACGGTCACCGAGCCGTACCGGGGCTACACCGTCGAGATGAAGATCCCGCTGGGCGAGCTCCCGGCCCCCGTCGATCCCGAACGTCTCACCGCGAACGTCCTCGTCTACGACTCCGACACCCGTGACAGGACCGGCCGGTCCCGGCTCGCCTGGTCCCCGTACGGGGGTGCCCAGGCCGACCCGTACGTCTGGGGCACCCTGCGCCTCCCCGGACACACCCCGCCGGCCGGACGCACGACGCGCCCCGCGATCCCGTCGGAGACGGCCCGCAGCGAGGACTCCCCGGCCTCCGTCGCCCAGTCCCGCCGCACCGGCGTTCCGTTGGCCGGTGGCCCGGCCCCACGGGGCGGATGATCCCGGCCGCGTCGCGGCGTCCGGCGCAAGGGATCATCGTTTCGCGGACCGTCACGACGTAGCCGGCATCGCCTGGGGAGAGGGGGGGCGATGCGGGCCGTTTCTGCTGCTTGTCGTACTATGTCCCGGCTCGTCGTGTGCCCCGTCCGGTGTCCGCTCCCGGGGTCGATCCGCGCGGCGAAACGGACGAAGGCCGGTGCGCGGGCGGCCGGTACAAGCCCCGAGGCAGAACGGGAAGCACAACGTGGACATGAGCGCGGCCGGTCGGAAGGGCCTCAGCCTCTTCGCCCTCATCATGATCGGACTGGGCTCCATCTTCGGCTCCGGCTGGCTCTTCGGAGCCGGCCAGGCCGCTCAGGTCGCGGGGCCCGCCGCCCTGGTCGCGTGGGTGATCGGCGCCGTCTTCATCGGCATGATCGCCATGTCGTACGCCGAGGTCGGGGCCGCCTACCCGCTGCCCGGCGCGATGGCCCGGTTCGGCTCCATCTCGCACGGCCCGGTGCTGGGCTTCGTCACCGGATGGGCGGTGTGGATCGCGACCGCCTCGCTGATCCCCATCGAGTCCATCGCCGGCACCCAGTACATGGCCTCGTGGAACTTCGGCTGGGCCCGCGGCCTGGTCGCCGACGGCCGGCTGACCGGCACCGGCATGGCGACGGCCCTGGTGCTGACGGTCGCCCTGTGGCTGGCCTGCTACTGGTCGGTCGCCCTGCTGGCGCGGGCCAACAACCTGCTGACCCTCGTCAAGTTCGCCATCCCGGTCCTCGCGGTCGGCGCGCTGATCGCCTCCGGCTTCCACACCGGCAACTTCACCGCCCACGGCGGCTTCGCCCC
>KL569475.1:69596-72957 GCA_000715685.1 Streptomyces lilacinus | reverse complement strand
GGCTGGTCCGCCGTCCTGACGGCCGTCACCGCCTCGGGCGTCGTCTTCGCCTTCAACGGCTTCCAGGCCGTCGTCAACCTCGGCGGCGCCGCCAAGAACCCTGGCCGGGCCATCCCGCTCGCGCTCGTCGGCGCGCTCTCCCTCGGCCTGGTCATCTACCTCGCCCTGCAGATCGCCTTCCTCGGCGCCGTCCCGCCGGAGCGGCTCGCCGAGGCCGGTGGGTGGAGCGGCGTCGACTTCGCCTCGCCCTTCGCCGACCTCGCCAAGCTGCTGATGCTGCACTGGGTCGTCACCATGCTCCAGTTCGGCGCCTTCATCTCCCCCTCCGGCGCCAACATCGGCAACGTCGCCTCCGCCGCGTACCTGGCGCAGAACCTCGCCGAGACCGGCTTCTTCCCCAAGAAGATCGCCGAGGTGCACCCCCGCTACGGCGTCGCCCGACCGGCCATGTGGCTGAACCTGGGCTTCTCGATCCTGCTGCTCCTCACCGTCGGCCACAGCTGGGAGGCCCTGGCCAGCGTGGTCTCGGCCGCGATGGTCGTCTCCTACCTCATGGGCCCCATCGCGGTGGGCGTCTTCCGGCGGACCAAGCCGGACCTGCCCCGCCCCTTCCGGCTGCCCGCCGCCGGGGTGCTCTGCCCGATCACCTTCGCCTTCGCGGCCTGCGCCCTGTACTGGTCGAAGTGGCCCAACACGGGCAAGGTCGCCCTGCTCACCCTGGTCTCCGTGCCCATCGCCGCGGTGGTGCTGCGCCGCCGGGGCGGCACGAGCCTGCGGCAGCAGTTCGCGCCGGCCTGGTGGATGGTCGGGTTCCTGCTGTGGACGGCCGGGCTCTCCGCGCTCGGCAGCACCGAATTCGGCGGCCACGGCGTGATCCCGGGCGGTCTGGACACCGCGCTGGTCGGCGTCTCCTCCCTGGGCTTCTACTTCTGGGCCGTCCGCGCCGGCGTCCACGCCCACCGCGCCGGGCTGCCCGGCCCCTGTCTCTTATACAGGGCGGAGCCCGAGACCACCGGGGCCCGGGTCTCCTGATCGCCGCGGACGAGATATCTTGATGTCGAGCAATGTTGCAGACGTGGAGCGGAGCACCCGGTGACTGACTCGACCATCATTTACACGCACACTGACGAGGCCCCGGCCCTGGCGACGCATTCGTTCCTGCCGGTGGTCCAGGCGTACGCCTCGCAGGCCGGTGTCACTGTGGAGACCCGTGACATCTCGCTGGCCGGGCGCATCATCGCCGTCTTCCCCGAGTACCTTGAGGAGGGCCAGCGCATCCCCGACGCCCTCGCGGAGCTCGGCGAGCTGGCCAAGACGCCCGGCGCGAACATCATCAAGCTGCCGAACATCTCGGCCTCGATCCCGCAGCTGAAGGCCGCGGTCGCCGAGCTGCAGGCCCAGGGCTACGCGCTGCCGGACTACCCGGACGACCCGAAGACCGACGAGGAGCGCGAGATCCGCGCCCGCTACGACAAGGTCAAGGGCTCCGCGGTCAACCCGGTCCTGCGCGAGGGCAACTCCGACCGCCGCGCCCCCGCGTCGGTCAAGAACTACGCCAAGACCCACCCCCACCGCATGGGCGCCTGGACCCCCGAGTCCAAGACGAACGTCGCGACCATGGGCGAGAACGACTTCCGCTCCACCGAGAAGTCCGCGGTGATCTCCGAGGCCGGTGCGCTGCGCATCGAGCTGGTGGGCGACGACGGCTCCACCACCGTCCTGCGCGAGTCCGTGCCGGTCCTCGAGGGCGAGGTCGTCGACGCCTCCGTCATGCGCGTCGCCGCGCTGCGCGAGTTCCTGACCGCGCAGGTCGCCCGCGCCAAGGCCGAGGGCGTGCTGTTCTCCGTGCACCTCAAGGCCACGATGATGAAGGTCTCCGACCCCATCGTCTTCGGCCACGTCGTGCGCGCCTTCTTCCCGAAGACGTTCGCGCAGTACGGCGAGACGCTCGCCGCCGCCGGCCTGACCCCGAACGACGGTCTCGGCGGCATCTACAAGGGCCTCGAGGCCCTGCCCGAGGGCGCCGCGATCAAGGCCTCCTTCGACGCCGAGCTCGCCCAGGGCCCGGAGCTGGCGATGGTCGACTCCGACAAGGGCATCACCAACCTGCACGTCCCGTCCGACGTCATCGTCGACGCCTCCATGCCGGCCATGATCCGCACCTCCGGCCACATGTGGGGCCCGGACGGCCAGGAGCACGACACCCTCGCGGTCCTGCCGGACAGCAGCTACGCCGGCGTCTACCAGGTCGTCATCGACGACTGCCGCGCCAACGGCGCCTTCGACCCGTCGACGATGGGCTCGGTCCCGAACGTCGGTCTGATGGCGCAGAAGGCCGAGGAGTACGGCAGCCACGACAAGACCTTCGAGATCCCCACCACGGGCACCGTCCGCCTCGTCGACCAGGCCGGCAACGTCGTCCTGGAGCAGACCGTCTCGGCCGGCGACATCTTCCGCGCCTGCCAGACCAAGGACGCGCCGATCAAGGACTGGGTGAAGCTGGCCGTCACCCGCGCCCGCGCCACCGGCGACCCGGCCGTGTTCTGGCTGGACGAGACCCGCGCCCACGACGCCGTGCTCATCGAGAAGGTCCAGCAGTACCTGCAGGAGCACGACACCGAGGGCCTGGACATCCGCGTCCTGTCCCCGGTCGAGGCCACCAAGCTCTCGGTCGAGCGCATCCGCCGCGGCGAGAACACCATCTCCGTCACCGGCAACGTGCTGCGCGACTACCTGACCGACCTCTTCCCGATCCTCGAGCTCGGTACGAGCGCGAAGATGCTGTCGGTCGTCCCGCTGATGAACGGCGGCGGTCTGTTCGAGACCGGTGCCGGCGGCTCGGCGCCCAAGCACGTCCAGCAGCTGGTCAAGGAGAACTACCTGCGCTGGGACAGCCTGGGCGAGTTCTTCGCCCTCGCCGCCAGCTTCGAGCACCTCGCGCAGACCATGGGCAACGCGCGCGCCCAGGTCCTCGCCGACACCCTCGACCGCGCCACGGCGACCTTCCTCAACGAGGACAAGTCCCCGACCCGTCGCGTCGGCGGCATCGACAACCGCGGCAGCCACTTCTACCTCGCCATGTACTGGGCGCAGGAGCTGGCCAAGCAGACCGACGACGCGGACCTGGCCAAGGCCTTCGCCCCGCTCGCCGAGACGCTGACCGCCAAGGAGGGCACCATCGTCGACGAGCTGGTCGCGGTGCAGGGCTCGCCGGCCGAGATCGGCGGCTACTACCAGCCCGACGCGGCCAAGGCCGCGGCCGTGATGCGCCCGTCCGCCACCCTCAACGAGGCGCTCGCGACCCTCGCCTGACGCCGAAGGCGACAGCGACGCCGACGCTGACGCGTTCGCGGTACGGCTC
>KL569475.1:67844-69322 GCA_000715685.1 Streptomyces lilacinus | reverse complement strand
GCTCCGGACTGCGCATTCCGCGGACTTCACCGCGCGACGCCCCCGTGCCACCATCCACTATGAGCCGATATGACGTGGTTGTTGTCGGCAGTGGCCACAACGCGCTGGTCACGGCGGCCTGTCTGGCCCGGGCGGGGTGGGGGGTCCTCGTCCTGGAGGGGAACGACCGGCCCGGCGGGCTCGTCCGCACCGAGGAGCTCACCGTGCCCGGCTTCCGGCACGACACCTACTCCTCGGCGCACCCGCTCTTCACCTCCGGCCCCGCCTGGGCGGAGCTGGGCCCGGAGCTGGCCGCGCTCGGCCTGACGTACCGCGACGCGCGGTACGGCATCGGGGTCGCGCTGCCCGACGGTCGGTCGGCGGTGTTCTCCACGCACGCCGAGGAGAACGTCGCCGAGGCCGAGCGGCTCGCGCCGGGCGACGGCGCGGCGCTCGCCGCGCTGCTGGGGGACTTCGCGCCGTACGCCGGGCCGGTGTTCGGGCTGTTCGGGGCGGAGTTGAGCAGTCCGGAGTCGGCGGCGGTCATCCACGGCCTGATGCGCGAGGACGACCACTACTCGGTGTTCGCCCGCGACTTCCTCCGCAGTGCCCGGGACCTGCTCGAGCACCGTTTCTCCTCGCCCGTGCTGCACGGGCTGCTCGCGCCGTGGGCCACCCACCTGGGACGCGGCCCCGACGAGGTCAACAGCGCCTTCTGGACCGTCCTCGCGCTGATCGCCGTCACCACGGCCGGCATGCCCACGCCGGAGGGCGGCAGCGAGCGGCTCGCCCAGGCCCTGGTCGCCCTGGTCGAGCGGCACGGCGGACGGATCGGGACCGGCCGGTGGGTGGAGCGGATCCTGGTCGAGGACGGGCGCGCGGTCGCCGTCCGCACGGCGGACGGCGAGGTCGTGCACGCCGCCCGGGCCGTCGTCGCCTCGGTCAACCCCGACCAGCTGTACCTGAAGCTGCTCGCGCACGAGGACGGCGTGGTCCCACCGGCGATCCGGCGGCAGGCCGCCGAGTACCGCTACGGGCGCGGTTGCGTGCAGCTGCACCTCGCGCTGTCCGAGCCGCCGTCGTTCGCGGACGAACGGCTCTCCCGCACCGGGCAGTCGCACCTCACCGGCGGTCTCGACGCGCTGTCCCGTTCGGTCAACGAGGCGACGCGGGGGCTGCTGCCGGCCGAGCCGACGATCTCCTTCGACACGCCGTCCGCCACCGACCCGACGCGCTGCCCGCCCGGCGCTGCCGTGGCCAGGCTGCAGATGCTCGACGTCCCGCTGCGGCCGCGCGGCGACGCGGCGGGGGAGATCGACACCTGCGACGGCTGGACGGAGGAGGTGAAGGAGGCCTTCGCGGACCGGGTGATCGAGCTCGCCGGCCGGTACGCGCCGAACCTGCCCGGCGCGATCCTCGGCCGGCACGTGATCGGCCCCGACGACCTGGCCCGCTTCAACCCCAACTGCGGTCCCGGCGACCCCTACGGCGGCAGCCAC
>KL569475.1:63622-67614 GCA_000715685.1 Streptomyces lilacinus | reverse complement strand
CGCGCCATCAGAGATGTGTATAAGAGACAGGAGCTACCTGCTCCGGCCGCTGCCCGGTCGGCCCTCGCACCGCACCGTCGTGCCGAACCTCTTCATGGTCGGCGCGGCGACGTGGCCCGGCCACGGCGTCAACGGCGCCTCCGGGTACATCGTCGCCAAGGAACTGCGGGGCCACTGAGAGCGGCACGCGCGAGTCGTCCGTATACCGGAGCCAAACCGGGGCTTCCTACAGTTGCGGCACAGGGCACCGGCGGAAGGGCGGACATGGTTCCGGACGACGGCATACTCCGGCTCACGGACGACCTGCGGGTGCTGACCGCGGCCTGGGAGAGGGCGCCGCTGGTCTCCGCCCCGTACGACGACTTCGCCGACGTCTTCTCTGTCTCTTATACACATAGACAGGGCGAGCAGGTGCCGAGCGAGCGCGCCGCGCGGGGCAGGGAGACGGGCGGTCGCAACCGGGAGCGGATCGTCGACGGCGCCAAGGCCGTCCGACAGGTCGCCGGGGGCGCCACCCTGGTCGTCGAGGACCTGCAGACCTACAGCGCGGAGGTGGCCGCCTTCGCCGCCGCCGTGGCGCGGGACACCGGCTACGAGACCGACTGCACGGTCTTCCTCACGCCCGGCGGGGCCCGGGGAGTGGCCCGGCACGCCGATCCCGTCAGCGTCTTCCTCCGCCAGTTGAGCGGCGCGAAGCGATGGCGCGTGAGCACACCGGACGGGCGGCGGCTGTTGGTGGACGTGGTGCTGAAGGAGGGCGAGTGCCTCTACATTCCCCGCGGCTTCCTGCACGCCGGTGCCGCGGCGGACGAGGGATCGGTCCACCTGTCGGTGAGCGTGCGCACGGTGACCTGGGGAACCGTCCTGCGGTCGCTGCTGACCGAGGCGGTGGAGGGCCCCGCCCTGGACGAGCCCCTCCCGCCCGCCTTCGCCGAGGTGGACCGCGCGGAGATGTTCCGAGAACGGATCGCGCTGCTCACCGAGGTCCTCGGCGGTCTGCGCTGGTCCGACGTCCGTCCCGCGTCCTTCCGCACCGCCGACATCCCCGCACCCCGCGTCCCCGGAGTCCTCGCCGCCGCGCTCGCCGGGCCCGGCTGACGCTCACGGGCGCGTACGGAGGTCAGTGGGGTTCGTCGACCGGACGCGGGGCACCGCGCAGGTAGCGGTGGAGCAGCGGCGGTATCCCGTACAGCTCGCAGTGGGCGGTGACGTCGGGGGCGTCGGGCACGGACAGCAGGTTCAGCTCCAGCAGCCGCGCCAGCACCTGGCCGGCGGGGCCGGTCCGGCCGCCGGTCAGGCCCGGGACGTCGTCGCCGCGGAAGACCGGGCCGGCCAGCCCGCCGAGCCGGGTCACCGCGCTGCGGCAGTCGGCGGGCAGAGCGCGCAGGCAGTCGTCGAAGCGGGCCCGTACGGACAGGTCTCCCACCGCCAGTTCGTCGAAGAGCGCGCTCTCGTCGGCGAGCCGGTCGGCGTAGCGGCCGAGGGGCATGTGCCGCATCATCGCCAGTTTCGTGCCGACGATGCGCACCGCGAGCGGGACCCGGCCGCAGATCTCGACCACGCGTTCGGCGTCCGCCGTCTCGGTCGGCGGCCACCGCCGGCCGCTGAGCCGGCCCAGCAGCTCCAGCGCCTCGGCGGGGGTGAACGCGCCCAGCTCCGTCCGCAGCACCGCCTCGAGACCGCCCAGTCTGCGCCGGCTGGTCACCAGGACCCGGCTGCCGCCCGCGCCGGGCAGCAGCGCGCGGACCGTGGCCTCGTCCACCGCGTCGTCCAGGACGACCAGCGCGGTGCGGTCCACGAGCCAGCACCGCCACAGCGGGACCGCATCCCCGCCCGCCGGCGACGCCCCGTCCGGGAAGCCGGCCTGGCGCAAGAGTTCGGCGGCGAGGTCGGACGGCCGGCGCGGCAGCCCGTCCGCACCGCGCAGGACGCTGAAGAGCAGCCCGTCGGGGAAGCGGTTCTTGATCAGGTGGGCGGTCCGTACGGCCACGGCCGTCTTGCCCACGCCCACCGGTCCGGTGACGACGGCCACGTCGATCCGCGAGCCGGCGTCGCCGAGCGCCTCGGCCAGCCGGCCGACCACCTCGAGGCGGCCGACGAAGTCCGGTACGTCGCGCGGCAGATGATTGGCCTGATACCGCCGCGCGGGGGCCGCGCCGGACGCCTCCGCGGCCGGGGTTTCCGGCCGCGGAGCGGCGCCCTCCAGGATCCGCCGGTGGAGCCGGGTCAGGACCGGACTCGGCTCGATGCCGAACTCCCTGGCCATGCGCTGCCGTACGTCGTCGTAATGGGCCAGCGCCTCGGCGTGGCGGCCGCAATGGACCAGCGCGGTCATCCTGGCGACGCCGAGCCGTTCCCGGAAGGGGTTTTCGGCGACCAGTTCGTCGATGGTGTCGAGGATTTCCGCATGATTCCCGAGTGCGGACTGGAGCTCCGCCCAGTCCTCGTAGACCGCCAGATATCTGGCATCGAGCCGGGACGCCTCCCGCACGATACGGGAATGAGCGGAGAATTCCGGGAGCGCCCGCCCCCGCCAACATCGCAGCGCGGCGCCGAGAAGGCGCGCCGCGGCCTCCTTGTCGTCCTGGCGGAGAAATCGGCGCCCGCTCGCGGCGAAAGCCTCGAATCTCAACAGGTCCAGCTCCTCCGGGGCGGCGTCCACCACGTAGCCGGGGGAGGACCAGCGGATGCGGCCGCCGATGGCCTTGCGCAGCGCCGCGACGTAGACCTGCAGGTTCTTGCGGGCGGTGCGCGGCGGGTCCGCGTGCCACAAGGTGTCGGTGAGCTGCTCGGTGGACACCACGGAGTTGGCGTTGCACAGAAGGGCGGCCAGCAGTAATCGCTGTTTGGGCGGCCCCGGATCCACAGGGTGGTCGCCCACGGTGACGGTCAGTCGCCCGAGAATTCCGAAACTGACGGGCGTTTTCCGGTCATGGTCCGGTCCCTGATGCATCGCGCGCCCCCCTCGAGATGACGGTGCCTACCCCCCGGCTTTTCCGTAGCCGTGGTGCGGGGGCGTGTCAAGAACGCGAGTGCGATTCGCGCGGCCGGCGGGGCGACGCGTGCTCGATACATGGAGACCAACTGCCCGCATACCGCTTCCAAACCGGGGCTTCCTAGCGTGGCGGACAAGCCGTCGGAAGGCCTCCGACGGCGCCACGGAGGGGAGACGGACCATGGCCAACGACGACGTCGCCGCGCGCGGCGAGGAAGAGCGGCCCGACGACGTGATCGCCCACAGCGCGGGCAAACCCGCGGCGCGGGGCGACTGTGTCGTCCAGCTCGGCAACACGCAGGACGACGAGGACACCGACGTCGTCGCGCACAGCGCCGAGGAGCGCGAGGGGGACTACCAGCCCTGCGGCGTCCAGCTCGGCGTCACCGGGGACGAGGACGACGTCGTCGCCCACCGCGACCAGGAGGACGAGGGCTTCGAGCCCTGCGGCGTCCAGCTCGGCAGCACCTGAGCAACGACCCGGCCGGACCGGCCGTTCCCGAGCCCGACCCGGCCGGACTTCCTGAGCAACGACCCGGCCGTCCGCCGGCTCGTGCGGGCGCGCCACGTGCCCTCCCGCCCTTCCGCCGTCTGGAGAGACATGATCGGCACCCGTCTGGACGAGGTCGACGCCCCACGGCTGATCAGGAGCGCCCACGGGTGGTGGTTCATCGGCAACCGGACCTGGACGCTGCTCCGGCCCGGACACGTCGCCCCGGACGGGACGGTGCGGGCCGACATCGACGCGTTCCTCCGCACCAAGGGGGCGTACCGTCCGCGCGTCGCGACCTCGTACTCCCTGACCGTGCTCACGAGCACGGCCTGCAACCTCGGCTGCGGATACTGCTTCCAGAACACCGACCTCGACCGCAGCGGCGGCCACCGCCCGCCGCGCATCGGCCGCGAACGGCTCACCTCCGAGACCATCGAGCGGATCGTCGCCTTCACCGCCGCACGCATGGCCGAGGCCGGTCTCGACCGGCTCTACCCCTGTCTG
>KL569475.1:60453-63392 GCA_000715685.1 Streptomyces lilacinus | reverse complement strand
GCCGGTCTCGACCGGCTCTACCTGCTGCTCTTCGGCGGCGAGCCGTTGCTCAACCGGCGCGGCTGCCTCGAACTGCTGCGCAGGACGGGGGAGATCGGGCTGTCCTTCGCGACCATGACGACCAACGGGGTGCTGCTCACCCCCGACCTCGCCCGCCGGCTGGAGGCGGCCGGGCTGCGCGGGGCCCAGATCACCTTCGACGGCAGCCGCGAGGACCACGACCGGATCCGGGTCACCCACGCGGGCGGCGGCACCTTCGACGCCATCGTCCGCAACGTCGCCCGCGTCACCGAGGCCACCGGACTCCGCTGGAACCTCAGGATCAACGTCTCGCACCACAACTTCGACCGCATCGGCGACCTGTTCGACCAACTCGGCACCCGCGTCGACCCCGCGCGCTGCACCATGACCTTCGCCTGGGTGGGCGACGCGGGCTTCGGCTACGGCAACGAGCTGCGCCACGCCGACGAGGTCTGCGAGGGCTTCGTGTCCTGGCACATCGCCGCGCTGGAGGCCGGCTTCGAGGTGGTGCGTCCCGGCATGCGGACGACCTGTCAGATCTGCTCCGCACCGGGCGGCCGGACGGGCGCGGTGGTCAACGCGGACGGCACCCTCTACAGCAGCTGGCAGTCGGCCGGGAAGGACGGCTTCGCCGTCGGCACGGTCGACGACGGCTACCTCGACGTCGACCGGGTCCGGGACCGCTGGGTGACCTGCGGCTACGAGTACGAGCAGGCGGACCCGGAGCTGACGGCCGGATTCCAGGACCGCGTCGACGGCCGGGTGCTCGACCACCTGTACGCCTCGGGCCGTCTGTGAGCCCGCGCCCGCCGGCCCCCGGGATCCTGCGCCGCAACCGCGCCTACCGGCTGGCGTTCCTGGCCGACCTGGCCTCGGGCCTGGGCACCGGCATCTCCGCCATCGCCTTCCCCCTGCTCGTGCTGGGCATCGGCGGCGGCGCCGCGCAGGCCGGTTCCGTGGCCACGGTGTCGCTGGTGACACGGCTCCTCTTCCGATTGCCGGCCGGCCACCTGGTGGACCGGTGGCGGCCGCGCACGGTCATGGTGAGCACGGACCTGGTGCGCCTCGTCCTGATCGGCAGCGTTCCGGCGGCCGGTGCGCTGGGCGCGCTGACCTATCCGCACCTCCTGCTGGTCGCCACCGGCGAGGGGCTGGCCACCGCGCTCTTCGGCCCCGCCGCGATCAGCCTGACGCGGGACGTCGTCGCCGAGGAGGAACTCGCGGACGCCCTCGGCCTGGGACAGGCGGTCCAGGCCGTCACCGCCCTGGTCGGGCCGGCGACGGGCGGCGCGCTCTACGCCGCGGACCGGATGCTGCCCTTCGTGTGGGACGCCGCGTCGTACCTGCTCTCCGCCGTGCTGCTGGGCCTGATCACGGCGGGCGCCGCGGGGCCGGCCCGTACGGAGAACCGGACACCGCGCGAGGGCGACGGGATCACCGCCGGCATCCGTTGGCTGGTCGGCGAGCGGACCCTTTTCACGATCATGCTCTACGGCAGCATCGTCAACCTGGCCTGCGCCGCCATGGACGTCATGGTCGTGGCCGTCCTCCGCTCGCACGGCGAGTCCGGCACCCGGACCGGGCTCATCCTGTCCTGCGCCGGGGTGGGGGCCGTCGCGGGCGCCCTGCTCTCCCCGCGCCTGGTCAAGTCCCTGAGCGTACGCACGATCCTGCTCGGCATCGGCACGGTGTGGACGGTCGTCCCGGCGGTCTTCGCGGCGGTGTACTCGCCCTGGCTCACCGGCGCGCTGCTCACGGTGGTGATGGCCCTCTCGCCCGCGGCCGGCGTGGCGATCGGCCGGGCGCTGTACTCCCGCACGCCCCGCCGGCTCGTCGGCCGGGTCAGCGCCGCCACCAGCGTCCTGCTGACGGGCCTGGCGGCGCTGGGCCCCGTCACGGCCGGCGCGCTCTTCGACGCCTTCGGCGGCCCGGGCGGCTGGTGGTGCATGGCCGGCGCGATCGCGGTGGCCACGGCGGCCGGTTGGGTTCCCCTGCGCGCGGCCCGGGGCCTGAAGGCGCCCGAACCCGACGCCAAGGACGCGGCGGACGAGGAGGACACGGAGAGCGGGGACGACGCGGATCGCGCGGGACGGCCGGGGCCCGGACCCGCCGCCCCGCCCGGCAACCGGCGCACGGGCCCCTCGACCGCGTGACCCCGGGAGGACGACCATGCACCTGGCCGAGATCATGGCGGCCCGCCCCGTGCCGGCCGGCGGACTGCTGGTCGCCCTGACGGCACGCTGCCCGCTGCACTGCGCCCACTGCTCCACGGCCTCGACCATGGCCGGCGGCCACGCCGACGCGGCCGTCCTGCGCCGCTTCTTCGCCGGCTTCACCGGCGACGACCACCCCGGCATCGCCCTCTTCACCGGCGGCGAACCCCTGCTGCGTCCCGCGCTGCTGACCGAACTGGCCGCCGTCGCCCGCGCCGCCGGGACCCGTACCGCCGTGCTCACCGGCGGCTTCTTCGCCCGCCACGGCACCGTCCCGACCGCGGTCCGCTCGGTCGCCGAGACCGTCGACCACTTCTCCCTGAGCCTGGACGCCTTCCACGAACGGGAGGTCCCGCGCCGCGCCGTCTTCGGCGCGCTGCGCCTGCTGCTGGACCGGGCGGTCGCCGTCAGCCTCCACATCGTCGGCGACGGGCCGGCCGACCCGTACCTCGCCGACGTCACCGCCGACGTCCTGCGGACCTTCGGCGACGCGGTCCCCATGCTCGTCGGCGACATCCGCCCCGCGGGCCGGGCCGCGGCGTGGGCCGCCCGCCCCACCGCCGTCGACACCGGCGAACCCTGCGCCATGGCCGCCTGGCCGGTGCTGGCCGTCGACGGCACGATCACCGCCTGCTGCAACCAGGACGTCGTCGACGGCCCCGCCCGGCCCGCCCACCTCCGGCTCGGCTCTGTCTCTTATACACA
>KL569475.1:59985-60224 GCA_000715685.1 Streptomyces lilacinus | reverse complement strand
GATGTGTATAAGAGACAGCGACTGGACCGCCGTACGGGAGCGGGCGGCGGGATCCCCCGTCCTGCGGACCATCCGCTCGCTCGGCCCCCCGGCCGGGCCCCGGGACACGTGCGCCAACTGCCGCGGGCTCGGCGAGGATCCCGAGGCGCTGCGCCGGGCGCACACCACCGGGGACGGGCCCGTCGGCGCCCTGCTCGACTGGGAGGCCACCCGCCGCCGGGTCGCGGCGGGCCCGGTGG
>KL569475.1:59181-59731 GCA_000715685.1 Streptomyces lilacinus | reverse complement strand
TCGCGGCGGGCCCGGTGGCCCTGGTCCGCCGCTACGGATGCCCGCCGTACGCCGGGCTCGTCGACACCCGGACCCCGCCGGTCGAGGGGCGGTCGCCGTGACGGCCGGGCCGGACCACGGCGTCCGCCTCCGCCACGTCCTGCGCCTGGCCGGGCCCGCCCTGGAGCGGTCGACCGCGGCGCTGTGGAGCCGGCCCGGGCTGGAGCGCCGCTACCCGGCGTACCTGACGGCGATGCACGAGATCGTCCGGGCCTCCGTACCGCTGATGGAGACCGCCGCCCTGCACTGCGACCGCGCGTCCGGACCGCTGCGGGCCTATCTGCGCCACCACGTCCGGGAGGAACGGGGCCACGACACCTGGCTGTTGGAGGACCTGGCGGCCGCGGGCGAGGACCCGTACGCCGCCGGGCGCACCCCGCCCCGGCCCCTGGTCGCGGCCCTCGTCGGCGCCCAGTACTACTGGATCCGCCACTACCACCCGGCCTGCCTCCTCGGTTACATCGCGGCCCTGGAGTCCAACGCGCCCGCGACTCCGCTGGCCGGCCGGCTC
>KL569475.1:55642-58907 GCA_000715685.1 Streptomyces lilacinus | reverse complement strand
TGTGTATAAGAGACAGCTGCCGGACGCCGCCTTCCGCACGCTGCGCCACCACGCGCACGCCGACACCGGCCACAGCGCGGCCGTGTTCGGCGTCCTGGACCGGCTGCGGCTGACGCCGGCGCAGGCGCACGCGGTCACGCTGAGCGCCCTGCACACCGTCACCGCCCTGACGGACCTCTTCGACACCCTGGGAGCCATCGCATGAACGACAACACGAACGACGAGACGAACGACAACACCAGCGACGACACATGGGACGCGCTCGGCGCGCTGGATGCGGCGGGCTTTCCCGTCGCCGCCTTCACCGACGAGCAGCGGGAGGTCTTCGCCCACCTCACGGCCGACGAGGTCGCGCTGCTCGCGGACCTCCGGAGCCGGCTCGACGCCGTGGAACCCGAGGTCCAGGCGCACAACGTCATCGCCGGCGCCGCCCTCTTCTGACCGCACGCCTTCTGACCGCACGCCACGCCCCTCACCGGCCCCCAGGAAGGCAGGCACCGCCTCATGCAGTGCACCGGTTGCGACGCCGCCCTTCCCGGCGGCGCGCGGTTCTGCCCGGCCTGCGGCACCGCGTCGCCCCCCGGCGAGCACGCCCGCGCCGCGCCGGCCGAGACGCGCAAGGTCGTCACCGTCGTCTTCTGCGACCTGGTGGGCTCGACCGCGCTGTCCGGACGGCTCGATCCGGAGATCCTCCGACATGTGACGCTGCGCTACTTCACGCTGATGCGACAGCGGATCGAGGAGTACGGCGGGACGGTGGAGAAGTTCATCGGGGACGCCGTCATGGCGGTCTTCGGCGTCCCCGTGCTCCACGAGGACGACGCCCGGCGGGCCGCGGCCGCCGCCCTCGGCATGCTCGACGCCCTCGACGGCTACAACCAGGAGCTCGCCGCGACCTACGGCGTCCGGCTGGACGTCCGTATCGGCGTCAATACCGGCGAGGTGGTCGCCACCACGGACGCCTCCGTGCGCCAGGCGCTGGTCTCGGGCGAGGTGGTCAACGTCGCGGCCCGGCTCGAGCAGCACGCCCCCGCCGGGGCCGTCCTCATCGGCGCCGCCACCCAGGAGGCGGCCGGCGGCTCCGTCGTCGTCGAGCCCACCGGGCCGCTGCGGCTGAAGGGGACGGACGGGGAGACCATCGCCTACCGGCTGCTCGCGGTCCGTCCGGACGACCCGGAGCTCGTACGGCGGTTCGACGTGCCGTTCATCGGTCGGGAAGCCGAACTGGCCGCGCTGCGCGGCATCGCCGACCGGGTGACGCGGGAGGCCGCCGCCCGGGTGGCGCTGATCAGCGGCGAAGCCGGCATCGGCAAGACGCGACTGGTCAGGCGGTGGCTCGGTGGTCCCGGCGGCCCGGACGCCCGCCACGGAGCCGGACGCTGCCACCCCTTCCGGCACCGGGGGTCGCTGAGCCCGCTGGCCGACGCCCTGCGGCAGCTGCTCGACCGGCCGGCCGTCCGCCGGGCGGTGACGTCCTCCCCGGAGGCCGCCCCGGCCCTGCCGGTCCTCGACCACGGCCTGCTCGCCGACGGCATGCCGGCCCCGTCGCTCGGCGACGCGTGCGCGGCCGTCGTCCGCGTCCTGCGGGCGGCGGCCCGCGACGGCACCCCGGTGCTGGTCCTCGACGACTGCCAGTGGGCCGACGCGGCGCTGCCGGACGTCGTCGACCGGATCGCGGCGGCGCTGTCGGACTCACCGGTGCTGTTCGTGTGCGCCGGCCGACCGGAGCTGCTGGAGAAGCGGTGGGGCGGGCCCGGGGAGTCCCCCGACCGTGTCGTCGTCCCCCCGCTCGCCCCTCACCAGTCCACCCTGTTGGCGGCCCGGCTCGGCGCGTCCGCACCGGTGGACCCGGGCGCGGCCGCGCGGGCGGTCGAGCGCGCGGAGGGCAACCCCTTCGTCCTCGAGCAGCTCCTCGCGGTCATCGCCGAGAACGGTGCCGGAGCCCGACTGCCGCTCACCGTGCACGCCCTGCTGACCGCACGGATCGACGCCCTGCCGCGGGCCGCCCGTGGCACGCTCGACCGGGCGGCGGTCGTCGGCCGCGACTTCGACGCGGCGACGCTGGCCGAGCTGGCCGCCCGGTCGTGTGTATAAGAGACAGGGCGGGCGCCCACCGCTTCACCAGCGCGCTCGTCCACGAGGTCACCTACGGGGCGGTGCCCAAGCTCGTCCGGTCCGCCACCCACGAACTGCTCGCCCGCGTCCTCGAGGAGCGGGGCGCCGGCGACGCGGCGACCGGCGGTCACCTGGAGCGGGCCCACCGGCTGCGCGCCGGGCTCGGCCTGTCCGACGAGCGCGCCGACGCCGTCCGGCGGTCGGCCGCGCGGCGGCTGACCGCCGCCGGCGACACCGCCCTCGCCCGCGCCGACCTGTCCTGGGCCGCCGACCTGCTGCGCCGGGCCACCGAACTCGCCCGCCCCGGCGAGGAGTCCTGGGCGGTGGGCGCCGAACGCCTCGGCGAGGCCCTCGCGCTGCTCGGCCGGACGGCCGAGGCCGCCGACCTGCTGCGCCGTGCCCTGCGCGCGGCCGAACGGGTGCGGGACGACGGCACCGCCGCCCACGCCCGGCTGCAACTGGCCGCGGCGGCCCGCGAGGCGATGCCGGTCTTCCGCGCCCGCGCCGACGACCTGGGCCTGGCCAGGGCCCACCTGCGGCTCGCCCAGGAGCGGCAGGTCCTGGGCCTGCACGGCACGGCCCGGGACCTGCTCGCCGTGTCCCTGCGGCACGCCGAGCGCGCCGGTGCCGAGCGGGAGCGGGCCATGGCCCTCGGCGCCACGGGGGTCTCCCTGTGGCTCGGGCCGGAACCCGCGGAGCAGGGCATCGCACAGTGCTCGGCGCTGCTGGCCGGCCAGGGCCCGGACCGCGGCAGCGTCCGCCTCACCCTGAACTGTCCGCTCGCCGTCCTGCTCGCCCTGCGCTGCCGCTTCGACGAGGCCCGCGCCTGCCTGGGCACGGCCCGTGGCCTCGCCCGTGACCTGGGCTACGCGGAGTCGGAGCTCTTCCTCCCGCTCTTCGCCGCCGAGGTCGAGGCCCTGGCGGGGCGGTACGAGGCCGCCGAGCGGCTGCTGCGGCGGGCCGTCGGCGCGTGCCGCCGCGCGGGCGACGCCGCCCTGCTCGCCCGGGCCTCCCGGGCCCTGGCCCGGGTGCTCCTGGAGCGGGGGCGGCCCGGTGAGGCGCGGCGGTTCGCGGAGCGCGCCGGTCCCGCCCCGGCACCGTCCGAGGCCGCCGATCTCGCCGGCGTACGGGCCCGCGTCTGTCTCTTATA
>KL569475.1:51487-55337 GCA_000715685.1 Streptomyces lilacinus | reverse complement strand
GATGTGTATAAGAGACAGGACTCGCCCGTCGTCCGTGCCGTCGCGGCGCTCGACCTGGCCGAGACCCACCTGCTGTTGGCCGAGCCGGACCGGGCGGCGCGTGCCGCGCGCGTCGCGCGGCGTCACTTCGCCGACAAGGGCCATCTGCCCGGCGTCGGCCGGAGCCGGGAACTGCTGCGCGAGGGGAGACCCGCATGAGCGTTCCCGAAGCGCCGTCCGTCGGCCGCCCGCCGTCCCCGGCGGCGCTGAGCTGGGGGCTGCGCGGCCGCGACGCCGCCGACATCGCCGTGACCACCAGCTGGGACCGGGCGCCCACCGCCGCCTGGCTGTGGGGCGGTTCGCGCGGCAGGGGCGCCCGCGTGTGCGTCGTCGACAGCGGCGTGGAGCGCGACCACCCGCTGGTCGGTCCCGTCGACGGCGCGTACGTCGTGGTCGCCGACGGCGACGGGCACGCGGTCGAGGAGACGGACACCGGCGACGTGTGCGGCCACGGCACCGCGTGCGCCGGCGTCATTCGCGAAGTCGCCCCGGAGTGCGAGCTGTACAGCGTGCGGGTCCTCGGGGAGAGCTTCTCCGGCTCGGGGCGGGCGCTGCTGGCCGGGCTGCGCTGGGCGGTGCGGCAGGGCTTCGACGTGATCAACATGAGCCTGTCGACGACCCGCCGGCAGTTCGCCGAAGAGCTCCGCGAGCTCGCCGACGAGGCGTTCTTCCGACGGACGGCGATCGTGGCATCGGCCCACAACTCGCCGGTGGAGAGCTTCCCCTGGCGCTTCTCCTCGGTCATCTCCGTGGGCAGCCACGACCGAGAGGACCCGTCGCTGGTGCTGTACAACCCCCGGCCGCCGGTGGAGTTCTTCGCCCACGGTCAGAACGTCACGGTGGCGTGGCCCGGCGGCGGCACGATCCAGAGCACCGGCAACAGCTTCGCCACGCCGCGGGTCTCCGGGCTCTGCGCCCTCGTGCTCGCCCGGCACCCGGGCATGACCGTCTTCCAGCTGAAGACCGCTCTCCACCTGACCGCTCGCAACGTCCGCCTCTCGGGAGGCGCGGGAAACGAGGTGCGCAGTGCCGCAGGACGACAACCAGAGGGCTGAGGCGGCGACGCCCGCGGCGCGACCGGCGGACGACCGGAGCGGACGGCTGCTGCAGTCGGTCGTGGACGTGGCCCGGGCGATCTTCGGGGCCGCGGCGAGCTCCATCTTCCTGCTGGACGAGGCGTCGGGGGAGCTGGTCTTCGAGGCGGTGTCCGGCGAGGGCGAGGAGTTCCTGGTGGGGACGCGGTTCCCGGCCGACCGGGGCATCGCGGGCTGGGTGGTCACCTCGGGGGAGGCCGTGGTGGCCGACGACCTGGCCGGCAGTCGGACCTTCGCCCGCGACCTGGCCGAGTCGACCCGCTACGTGCCCGACTCCCTGATGGCGGCCCCCCTCGTCGAGGACGGGGTCGTGCTCGGCGTGCTGGAGGTCCTCGATCCCTCGCCCCGGGTGCGGTCCAGTCTGAGCGAGCTGGACCTCCTCTCCCTGTTCGCCGGGCAGGCCGCCACCGCCCTCGGCGTCGTGCGCGACCGACGCGGGGACGCCGGCCCGCGCGAGGCGCCGGGCTCGCTGGACGCCCAGGGCGTCGAGATCGGCGTGCAACTCGTCGAGGCGTTCAAGGAGTTCCTGCGGGAGAGGGCGAACACGTTCAACTGAAATGAGCGGCGGAGTTCGGCGGCGTTGACTCCGGCGTAATACAAGGACAGGATTTTGCCCTCCACTCACCAGGGAGGGAAAGAAATGCAGAATCGCTTGCGCAATCCCCTGCGTGCCGGCGCTCTCGCCGCCGTGGCCGTCGGCGCCACCGTACTCGCCGCGGGCCCGGCGCTCGCGGCCGGCCCCGCGCTGTCCGCGAATCCGAGCAGCGGTCTTTCCGGCACCCAGAAGATCACTGTTTCCGGGCAGGGATTCACGCCCGGCAGCAAGGTCGGCGTGGCCGAGTGCGACCTCGATTTCACCAAGCGCACCGCGTGCGACCGTGCGAGCACCATCACCGTGACGGTCGGTCAGGACGGTTCCTTCTCCGCGCCGATCACCGTGCAGAAGACGTTCAAGGGCTACAACCTGCAGACCGGCCAGGAGACGGGCCCCGTCGACGCCGGTACCACCAAGGTCGGCCTGACCGCGGTGCTGATGAGCGAGGTCGCCAAGCCGTTGGCGAACCTCCCGCTGTCCTTCGCCTGATTCATGACGTGAGCGCGCACGTGCCGCCGCGGTGTCCGGGAGATCCGGGCACCGCGGCGGCGCGTTTTTTCGTGCTGTTCAACTGAAGAAAGCGAACAGTCGAAACAAATCTGAAATCCTCTGAAATCAGGCGGCGGCTCCGCGGATTGTCCGCCACAGGATCCAGGCGTCGATCCCGCTCCACAGAGTGAAGGCGGCAGTCCGGATCCAACTGACGTTCAGAAGGTGGTCGTGCGTCGCAGTGGAGAAATTCTTCGCCAGTTCCAGCCGGTCGGGTGTCGCCACCTGTCCCGACAGCACGATGATCGCGGCGAGCAGTACGAGAATGACCAGCGGCACGGCGAGCGGGATGCCGTCCGGGCGTACGAAGAGGAGAAGTAACGCGGTGATTCCCGCCGTCACCAGGCCCGGTGCGAGGACGCGCCAGAACATTCCGTTGTGGGCGTCCATGTAGGCCGTCGAGGCCTCTCCCCGCAGCCGCGCGACCATCGGGTAGTCCATGAGCTGCAGGGTCCAGACGAAGCCGGTGGTGTACAGGACGGCCAGGGTGTGGGCGATCACCACGATGGCCGTGACACCGCGCGGGGCGGCGGCAGCCGTGAGCATGAGGGTCCTCCGTCGGATCGTGCAACTGTCGGTGTGTTCATGGACGTTCGTACTGGAGCGGGGGCCTTGTGCCGAGCAGACTCGGGTGGCATCCGTGCACCGCTCGCCCGGCGCGTTCCGGCAGGTGCCGGGTGGCTGCCTGAGATCACGGGGGAGGCGAGTGCACAGGTGGAGATCCGTATTCTCGGTCCGTTGAGCGTGCGGTCGGCCGGCGGCGAGGCCGCCCCGACCGCACCCAAGCCGCGGCAGGTGCTGGCCCTGCTCGCGGCGCGTCCGAACGAGGTCGTCTCGACGGACGCGCTCGTGGACGAGCTGTGGGAGAGCGACCCGCCCGCGACCGCGGTGACGGTCGTGCAGACGTACATCGTGCTGCTGCGGCGGACCCTCGCCGGCGCGCTGGGCCTCGACAACGCCGAGGTGGCGCGGCACGTCCTGACCTTCAAGGGCTGGGGGTACCGGCTGGCCTCCGGTGCGGGGATCCACGACGCCGGCGCCTTCCTGCGGTACGCGGAGCTCGGCCGGCTGGCCCTGGAGAAGGGGGAGAACGAACGGGCGTCGGTGCTGCTGCGCGAGGGGCTCGCGCTGTGGCGGGGGCCGGCGCTCGCGGACATCCGGGTGGGGCCGCGACTCCTCGCGCACCGCACGTCGTTGGAGGAGGGCCGGCTGAGCGCCGTGGAGCTGCGGGCGGAGGCCGATCTACGGCTGGGCCGCCACCACACGCTGCTCGGCGAGCTGTCGGGCCTGGTCGTCCAGCATCCGCTGCACGAGAACCTCCACTCCTTGTACATCATTTCCCTCTACCGGGCCGGCCGTCCCGGGCAGGCGCTCACGGTGTTCCAGCGGCTGCGGGACAACCTCCGCGAGGAGCTCGGCATCGATCCTTCGCCGCGCATGTGGCGCCTGCACCGGGCGATCCTCACCGCGGACGCCTCCGTGCAGGCCACCGGCGAATCCAAGCTGTTCCCGCTGGAGTTGGGCACGCCGCCGGCGCACGCCGGCCGCTGACCGGTACCGGCCCTGTCTCTTA
>KL569475.1:50647-51245 GCA_000715685.1 Streptomyces lilacinus | reverse complement strand
GCCGGGTGTCGTCCACCCGGCGGGCCGGGCCGGGGGGCCGGGGCTCGCCGGGTGGACGGGGCGCGCCGCGGCGGGCGGCGCGCGCTCGGGGGAAGCGGCGTCGACGGCCGGGGCGGGCCGGCTCCGTGGGGCGGTCGGGACGATGACAAGGTGCGGCCCAACTGGCAGAGTTAACCTGGAAACTTTCTGTCATCGAGGCTAGGCGGGGGATTGTTAGCATGTCAACTGACGACATCGCGCCACTTGGCGTGGTTCCGCAGACCGTCCAGCACCCGGGATTCCAGGCGTGGTTGGCGCTGGTGCACTCCTACGGATCGGTCGCCAAGACGCTGGACCGCCGGCTCACGCGCGACCTCGGCATGTCGCTCGCGTGGTTCGAGGTGCTCGTCCTGCTGCACACCGCGGCCGAGGGCAGGCGCCGACTGCTGGAGCTCTCGCGGCTGCTCATCGTCTCCAAGGCGAGCGTCAGCAAGCTGATCGACCGCATGGAGACCGCCGGCCTCGTACGCCGCGAGACGCCCGAGCACGACCGCCGGGCCGTGTACGCGGTCGTCACCGACAGCGGCCGACGGGCGCTGGCCGAGGCGCTGCCGCTGCA
>KL569475.1:49963-50393 GCA_000715685.1 Streptomyces lilacinus | reverse complement strand
ATGTGTATAAGAGACAGCGGCCAACGTCGACGACTGCTTCTCCCGGCTGCTCGACGAGCGGGACCTCGGCGACCTCGTCCGCATCCTGGGCAAGGTGACGGCGCACTACGAGAACAGCGGGACCACCGGCCCCAGCACGCCGAGTACCCCCGGCGTGGCGGCGCAGGTGTGACGGCGTCATCCCGCGAGGCCCGCGACGTCGTCGCGCAGCCGCGCCCGGAGCGCCTTGCGGTCCACCTTGCCGTTCGTCGCCGAGCGGGGGACGGCCGGGACGACCATCGCGTCCCGCAACCGCTCGTGCGGCTCCAGCATGGCGTTCACCGACTCCAGCACGGCGCCCACGGCTTCCTCCCGATCGGCGGGGGCGGCCTCGCGCAGGGCCAGGAACGCCACCGGCGCCCGCCCCCGCGCACCTGTCTCTTATACACAT
>KL569475.1:48705-49749 GCA_000715685.1 Streptomyces lilacinus | reverse complement strand
CAGGAACGCCACCGGCGCCCGCCCCCGCGCACCGTCCGCCCGGTCCGCGACGGCGGCCTCCGCCACCGCCGGGTGCTCCTGCAGCAGCCGCTCGATGAGGGACGGCGAGACCAGCAGCCCGTCGTGGCGGAAGACGTCGACCCGACGGTCCAGTACGTAGAGGTAGCCGTCCTCGTCCAGGGACCCCACGTCGCCGGTCGAGAACCAGCCCTCCGCGTCGAAGGGGCGCAGCTCGGGCCGGTTGGTGTAGCCGGACATCAACTGCGGTCCGCGCACCTGCAGTTCCCCGACCTCGCCGGGCGGCAGGACCTCCGCCGTGTCGATGTCCACGATCCGTGACGCGCTGCCCGGCACCGGCGGCCCGCACGAGCCGGGTCGGGGGGCGACCGGGCCGTCGGTGTGGGCGAGGTGGGTCGACTCCGTCAGCCCGTACCCCTGGAAGACGGGCACCCCGAAGCGCGCGGAGAGCCCGGAGACGATCCTGGGCGCGAGCGTCTGGTTGCCGGCGGCGATCATCGTCACCGTCTCCAGGGACTGTCTCTTATACACAGAGACAGGAGCCGCACCGGCAGGCTGTAGTAGTGGGTCGCCCGGTGCGCGTCGGCCCTGCGCACCGACGCGACGATGTCGGGGGAGGGGCACAGCACCTGGCAGGCGCCCACCCGGACGGCCGCGTTCATGTGCATGGGCGAGACGATCGGCAGGTGGGTCAGCACCACCGACTCGGCGCCGATGTGGTGGCACTCGCCGAACTGCGCCGCGTTCGTGCGCACCGCGCGGTGGGAGACCGCCACGCCCTTGGACGGGCCGGTGGTGCCGCTCGTGAACATCACCACCGCGATGTCGGATCCGGAGCCGGGACTCCAGGAGCCCGCCGCTGTCGTGTCCGTCGTGTTCGTCGTGTCCAGGAGCGGCACCGCCGCCCCCTCGCCCCACCACGGGTGGAGGTGAGCGAGCCGGGGGAGCCGTTCGCGCATGCCCCGCACCCGCTCGAACACCTCCGGGTGCAGCAGCGCCACGACCGCGCCCGACTGCTCCAGGACG
>KL569475.1:45867-48485 GCA_000715685.1 Streptomyces lilacinus | reverse complement strand
GCCAGCATCGCGTCGACGGAACCGTCGGGCACCACAAGTGGCCGATTCCGTGCGATGTTCTCGGCCATACGGTGCACGGCCGTCCGGTCCACCATCTCCACCTCCGTCGCGGGCCGGCCGTCCCGGCACGGGAACGGTCCCCGTCTGGAGCGTTCCGCGAGAGCGGCCGTCCCCGGACGTTCGCAGGCCTTGATCAAGGGGGACTTGAGGACCGGTAAAGGACGTCGGATTCGCCCGGCGCGTGCCGGTGATCGGGTGGCTGGAATGGCCTTTGGTCAACCTTTGAGTGGTCCTTGAGGACCGGGCGACAGCGTGCTTCACCAGACCGATTCGGCCACCGGCCGAGCACGACCGAGGAGACGCGATGCCGCAGGACACCACACCCCCGCTCACCCCGGAGCTGTATCTGGAGGTCCAGCAGTTCTACGCCGGCCACATGCACGCCGTGGACAGCGGCGACTTCGAGACGTGGGCCGTCGGCTTCACCGAGGACGGGGTGTTCGTCTCCAACGGCTTCCCCGAGCCCCTCGCCGGCCGCGCCGCGATCGACGCGGTCACCCGCAAGGGCGCCGCCGCCCGCGCCGAGCGCGGCGCGACGCACCGGCACGTCCTGACCAACCTCGACCTGCGCCCGCTCACCGAGCACACGGTCTCCGCCCGCTCCTACGTCCTCGTCGTCGAGTCCGTCGCGGGCGCCGGTGCCGCGCTGTACGCCAGCACGCTGTGCGAGGACCGGCTGGTGCGGCAGGACGGCACGTGGCGGGTCGCGGAGCGCCGGGTGACGCGGGACGACCTCCCCGCGGTCGACTCCGGTGACCGCCGGTGACCCAGGCCGCGTCGCTTCCGCCGCCGCTGCGCCTGTCGTCCTTCTACGCCCGCCAGGCCCTCGCGCTCAACGCCGGTGACTGGGACGCGTATCGGGCGACCTTCGTCCCCGAGGCGGAGTTCCTCCTCGCCGGTGGGCCCGGCCCGCTGCGCGGCGCCGAGGCGATCGTCGCGCACAGCCGCCGGCTCGCCGAGGAGCGCGCGGCGCGCGGCGTCGTCCAGCGCCACCACATCACCATGACGGCCGCCGCGCGGCGCGAGGACGGGGTCCTCGTCGCCCGCTCGGTCACCCTCGTCGTCACGACCCCGCCGGGCGGCGTCCCGGCGATCAGCGCGAGCACCGTGTGCGAGGACGAGTTCGACGACGGCGTGGGACCGACGGGGCCGCCGCGGGTCCGCCGGCGCCGTGTGACGCCGGACTCCCCACGAAAGGAAACCCCATGCACGAGCGACCGTCCGCCGACCGGCGCCGGGTAGTGATCACCGGCATCGGCGTGCAGGCCCCCGGGGGCAACGGCACCGAGGCGTTCTGGGACCTCCTCACCTCCGGGCGCACGGCGACCGGCCCCATCACCCTCTTCGACCCCGCGCCCTTCCGCTCGCGGATCGCGGCGGAGTGCGCCTTCGACCCCGCCGCCGCGGGCCTGACCCCGCGCGAGGTCCGGCGCCTGGACCGGGCCGCCCAACTCGCCCTGGTCAGCGCCCGCGAGGCGCTGCGCGACAGCGGCCTGACGGCCGACGACGTGCCCCCCGAGCGAATGGGCGTCGCCATCGGCACCGCCGTCGGCGCGACCACCGGGCTCGAGGAGGAGTACGTCGTCCTCAGCGACAGCGGCCGGGAGTGGCTGGTCGACCCCGCCTACGGCGTCCCCCACCTCTACGGGCACTTCGTCCCCAGCAGCATCGCGGCGGAGCTCGCCCGCGACGCCGGCGCCGAGGGCCCGGCCGCGGTCGTCTCGACCGGCTGCACCTCCGGCATCGACGCCGTCGGCCACGCCCGCGAACTCATCGCCGAGGGCAGCGCCGACGTCGTCATCACCGGGGGCACCGACGCGCCCGTCACCCCCATCGCCGTGGCCTGCTTCGACGCCATCAAGGCCACCTCGCCGCGCAACGACGACGCGGCCCACGCCTCGCGCCCCTTCGACCGCAGCCGCAACGGCTTCGTCCTCGCCGAGGGCGCCGCCGTGCTCGTCCTCGAGGAGTACGAGCACGCCCGCCGGCGCGGCGCCCGCGTCCACGCCGAGATCGCCGGCTTCGCCTCCCGCTGCAACGCCTTCCACATGACGGGACTGCGCCCCGACGGCGCGGAGATGGCCGCCGCCGTCGACGCCGCCCTCGACCGGGCCCGGCTCGACGCCGAGGACGTCGACTACGTCAACGCCCACGGCTCCGGAACCCGGCAGAACGACCTGCACGAGACCGCCGCGTTCAAGCGGAGCCTCAAGGAGCACGCGTACCGCGTCCCGATCAGCTCCATCAAGTCGATGATCGGGCACTCGCTCGGCGCGATCGGCTCCCTCGAGATCGCCGCCTGCGCCCTGGCCATCGAGCACGGCGTCGTACCCCCCACCGCCAACCTCCACACCCCCGACCCCGACTGCGACCTGGACTACGTCCCGCTGACCGCCCGGGAGCTGCGGGTGTCCGCCGCGCTGACGGTGGGCAGCGGATTCGGCGGGTTCCAGAGCGCCATGGTGCTGACCGACCCCGGACGGAGGGCGGCCGCATGAGCCACCGCGTGGCCGTCACCGGCATCGGCGCGATCGCGCCCCTGTCTCTTATACACATCT
>KL569475.1:45460-45625 GCA_000715685.1 Streptomyces lilacinus | reverse complement strand
ACCGACCCCGGACGGAGGGCGGCCGCATGAGCCACCGCGTGGCCGTCACCGGCATCGGCGCGATCGCGCCCAACGGCCTGGATACCGAGGAGTACTGGAAGGCGACCACCGAGGGCGTCAGCGGCATCGCCCCGATCGGCCGCTACGACGCGAGCCGCTACCCCT
>KL569475.1:44731-45176 GCA_000715685.1 Streptomyces lilacinus | reverse complement strand
GGCGAGGTCCGCGGCTTCGACGCCGCCGCCCACCTCTCCAGCCGGCTGCTGCCGCAGACGGACCGCATGACGCGCATGGCGCTCGTCGCCTCCGACCGGGCCCTGGCCGACGCCGGCCTCGACCCGGCCGAACTGCCCGCCCTGGGCCTGGGCGTGGTCACCGCCGCCGGCTCCGGCGGCTTCGAATTCGCCCAGAACGAGCTGCAGAACCTGTGGAGCAAGGGCCCCAAACACGTCAGCGCCTACCAGTCCTTCGCCTGGTTCTACGCCGTGAACACCGGCCAGATCTCCATCCGGCACGACATGCGCGGCCCCGGCACGGTCCTGGTCACCGACCAGGCGGGCGGCCTCGACGCGCTCGGCCAGGCCCGCCGGCAGGTGCGCGCGGGCGTCGCGGCCGTGCTGACCGGGGGCGTGGACGCCTCGCTGTCCCCCTGGGGGCTGG
>KL569475.1:42984-44449 GCA_000715685.1 Streptomyces lilacinus | reverse complement strand
GCTCAGCCGCCGCACCGACCCCCGGCGCGCCTACCTGCCCTTCGACACCGACGCCGCCGGCCACGTCCCCGGCGAGGGCGGCGCGCTCCTCGTCCTCGAGGACGTCGCGGCCGCCCGCCGGCGGGGCGCCCGCATCCACGGCACCGTCGACGGCTACGCCGCCACCTTCGACCCCGCCCCCGGCACCGGCCGCCCGCCCGGGCTGCGCCGCGCCGTCGAGCTGGCCCTGGCCGACGCCGGGGCCGACCCGGCCGACGTCGACGTGGTCTTCGCCGACGGCGCCGGCGTCCGCGACCTCGACCGGGCCGAGGCGCGGGCCCTGAGCGAGGTCTTCGGCCCGCGCGGCGTCCCCGTCACCGTCCCCAAGACCCTCACCGGCCGGCTGTACTCCGGCGCGTCCTCCCTGGACGTGACCGCGGCCCTGCTGGCCCTGCGCGACGCGGTGATCCCGCCGACCGCGCACGTCGCCTCGCTCGCCGAGGACTGCCCGGTCGACCTCGTCCGGGACACCGCACGCCCCCAGCCCCTGCGCACCGCCCTGGTCCTCGCCCGGGGCCACGGCGGCTTCAACGCCGCGGTGGTGCTGCGCAAAGACACCGGCAAAGACACCGGAGGACGACCATGACCGCACCCCGACTGACCCTCGACGACCTCACCCGCCTCCTGCGCGACTGCGCCGGCGCCGCCGAGGGCGTCGACCTGGACGGCGACATCCTCGACGTCCCCTTCACCGACCTCGGCTACGACTCCCTGGCCCTGCTCGAGGCCGCCGGCCGGATCGAGCGGGAGCGGGGCGTCGCGCTCGACGACGAGGCCGTCGGCACGGCCGGCACGCCCCGGCAGTTCCTCGCCCTGGTCAACGCGTCGACCGACGCGTCCGCGGGCATCCACTGACCTCCCACGAAGGACCACGACCATGACCCACGCCCGACACACCGTCACCGTCGCCGCCCCGCCCGAGACCGTCTACGGCGTCGTCGCGGACATCGAGCTGTGGCCCGTGCGCTTCGGCCCCACCCTCCACGTGGAACGGCTGGCGCACGACGGCGCGTCCGAGCGCGTCAGGATCTGGGCGAGGGCCGGCGAGGAGGTCAAGACCTGGACCTCCCGACGCGAGCTGCGGCCCGCCGAGCCGGCCGTCACCTTCCGCCAGGAGGTGTCCCAGCACCCGATCGCCGCGATGTCCGGCGCCTGGCGGCTCCTGCGCCGCGCCGACGGCGGCACCGACGTCGTCCTCGAGCACGACTTCCGGGCGGTCGACGACGACCCGGCCGCGCTCGCCTGGATCGAGGAGGTCACCGACCGCAACAGCCGCTCGGAACTCGAGGCGGTCAAGGCGGTCGCCGAGGGCGCCGCCCGCGAGGCCGCCCTGCGCGTCGCCTTCGAGGACCGCGTCACCGTCGCCGCCGCCCCTGAGGACGTCTACGCCTTCCTCCACCGCGCCCACGACTGGCCGGACCGGCTG
>KL569475.1:39294-42722 GCA_000715685.1 Streptomyces lilacinus | reverse complement strand
TAAGAGACAGAGCCGGCCCCGGACCTCCAGGTGCTGGAGATGGACACCGTCACACCGGACGGCGCCGCGCACACCACCGCGTCCGTACGCGTCTGCTTCCCCGGCACCCGCATCGTCCACAAGCAGACCCGGCTGCCGGCGCTCATGGCCGCGCACACGGGGGAGTGGCGGCTGACGGCCGTGCGCGGCGGCGTGGCCGTGGCCTCGGCGCACACCGTCGTCCTGCGGGAGGAGGCGGTGCCGGACGTCCTGGGCGCCGGGGCCACGGTGGCCGACGCGCGGGCGTACGTGCGCGAGGCGCTCTCGGCGAACAGCCGGATCACCCTGGAGCGGGCCAAGGCGTTCGCGGAGGCGGCCGCCGGGACCCTCCGCTGACCGTCAGTCCGCCCGGCGCGCGAGGACCTGGACGGTGACGGCCGTCGCGAGGAAGACCGCGGCGGCCAGGCCCAGGAAGCCCCGCGCCCCCAACGCCTCGAGGAGCACACCGCCGACGGACAGGCCCACCGGCAGGCCCGCCTGGGCCAGCAGCCGATAAATGCTGTTGATCCGGGTGTGCATCGACTGCGGAATGATCGTCATGCGGTGGGCGTAGAGCGTCGAGAAGTACGGCGGCGCCACCCACAGCGCCAGCGCCAGGCCGGCCTCGGCGACCCAGGTCGCCGGGGCCAGCGCCATGATCAGCTCGCCGGCCGTCCAGCCCAGCCCCGTGAAGAGCATCACCCCGTACGTGCCGAGCCGCCGGTGCAGGACACCGCTGCAGAAGCTGCCGAGCACCCCGCTCGCCGCGCCCAGCGCCAGCAGCAGCCCGGTGCGGGAGGAATCGGCGTGGAACTCGCTCCTCATCAGGGTCATGAAGCTCAGCCACACCGTGCCCAGCGCGGCGATGTTGAGGAAGTTCGCCAGGGCCAGCCGCCGCAGCTCCGCGTGGTGCCACAGATGGGCGACGCCCTCGCGGATCGAGGCCCGCAGCGGGACCCGGACGCCGGGCGCCTCCGCCGGGCGCAACGGTGTCCGCAGGCACAGCACGCCGACGCCGGCGACGACGTACGTGAGGGCGTCGGCCCCGAAGGCGTAGCCGGCGCCCGTCATCGCGGTCGAGCCCAGGCCGATCAGCGCGCCGCCCAGCGCCGGGCCCAGGACCTCGGTCAGGGCCGTCGTGCCCTCCACCCAGCCCGAGGCCCGGGCCAGTTCGCGGGCCGGGAGGATCCGGGGGAAGACCGTGCTGTTGGCCACGTCGAAGAAGACGTAGACGACGCCCGAGCACAGCACCGTCGCGGCGATCAGGACGATGCTGGTGCCGCCGGCGAGCAGGTAGCCCGCCAGCAGCCCGAAGAGCACGGCCCGCACGAAGTTGCCGACGGTCATGACGACCTGCTTGTTCCACCGCTCCACCAACGCCCCGGCCGGGATGGCCAGCACCACGTAGGGCAGCTGTTCCAGCGCGGTGATCAGCCCGGCCGTGCTCGCCGAGCCGGTGGCGCCCAGCACCAGCAGCGGGAGCACGAACTGGGAGATCTGCGTGCCCACGCGCGAGGTGACCTGCGCCCACCAGACGATGACGAAGTCGCGCACCCGCCACAGATTCAGCGGAGGCGGAGCGTCCGGGTCACGGACGGTCGTTTTCCCGAGAGCCATCACGTCGTCGCTTTCTGCGGTGAGCCGGGGCGGTGGGGGAGCGGGGCGGGGCCGGGCGTCGTCAGGCGGCCGCCGCGGCCCGCAGCGACCACGTCTGCGCCCGGGTGAGCCGGGCGAGCTCGGTCACGTCCAGGTCCGGCCGGTGCATCCAGCGCCGGACCCGCCGGGTGTAGTGCTCGGTGATCTCCTCGGCCACCCCGGGCAGTTCCGGGGCCGCCGCGAGCGGCACCGACTCCGGCGGCGACCGCAGCGCCCGCACCCCGGCCGCGCCCTCGGCCGTGAGGTCGAGCAGGGAACGGTAGAGCGTGGCGACCGGCACGGCGACGCCGTCGGCGCGCGCCAGGGCCGGCAGCGCACCGGTGGTGGACACCTCCCGGCACACGGACACGGCCGCCTCGCGCAGCCGCCGGCCGTCCAGCGCGGCGGGACTCCCCACCGCGCCGGCGCCCTCGGGCCGGGCGACCGGCCCGAGGACCTCCCGGACCGGGCCGGCCCGCTCGACGTCCTCGCCCAGCACCTCGCGGCACATCGCGTACAGCAGCTGCGCGGGCGAGAGCAGGCGCGACGTCGTCCGGATGCCCGGCCGCCCCGCGGCCTCGGCCAGCGCGACGGCGAACCAGCCGGCGTCGAGCGCGGGAGCGCGCCGCGCCTCGGCGACGACCTCGCCGAAGGAGACGAACTCGGCCACCGGCGAGGCCCGCACGATGTCGACCAGCCGGGACAGGTTGTCCAGCATGGTGCGGGTCTCCTCGGCCGGCCGCGGCTCGGGGGCCGCGAGCGGCGTGCCGGGCGCGGGGTTGCGACCGGCCGCGTAGTTGGCGCCGTCCCAGAAGCCGCGGTTGACGAACATCGTGGGGTGGCCCACGTACAGGTGCACCAGGCGGTCCGCGGACCGCGCCGCCCTGCCGAGCACGTCCGGCAGCCCGCCGACCAGCTCCGCGAAGCGGACCGGGTCCGGCAGGACGTCCTCCACCGGCCCCACCGCCTCCGAGCGGGCGAAGCACAGCGCGCCCGCGTACCAGTGCGGATTGTGGCCGCCGCCGGTCCTGCTGAAGGAGTGCAGATGGGCGGGGATGCCGAGGTCCGCGAGCGCGCCGGGGACCTGCGGCCCCCACGACGTGCCGGGCGTGGCGAAGCCGCACAGCTCCCGGCCGGTCAGGTCGCGGATGAGGTCCGCGCCGGAGCGCTCCCGCGCCACGACCTCGGCGACGCCGCCCGCCCAGTCCCGCGGCTCCAGGTACTCGGCGACGGTCGGATGGGTGGAGTGGTGGTTGGTGTCTCTTATACACATCTCGTCCAGCCGCTGTCGTCGGACCAGGGCGCGGGCCTTGTCGCCGGTGACGAAGAAGGCGGCGGGCACGCCCTTGTCCCGCAGCGTCTCCGCCAGCCACACCACCGCGTCGTCGCTGGCGGGCGTGACCGGGTCCTCCACGTCGAAGGTGAGGAAGACCCGTGCGGTGCCCGGTGCGTCAGCGGGCACGGTCGGCGCTCCCCTCGTGCGCGGGCTCCCACAGCCCGTACATCCGCAGCACGGACACCGCGTCCCGCAGGCTCTGGCGGCCCTTGGGGGACTCGATCTCCAGCGCGCAGCGGCCGGCGAAGCCGCCCGCGCGCAGGACCTCGCGCACCTCGCGCAGCGGCATCGCGGCGAGCGGGGTGTCCGGACCGCCCTTGAGGTGGACCTGGGCCACCAGCGGCAGCAGCGCCCGCAGGTCGGCGACCGGGTCGGCGCCGGCGTAGAGGCAGTTGCCGATGTCGAAGAACAGCCGGGGCCTGTCTCTTATACACATCTC
>KL569475.1:36909-39067 GCA_000715685.1 Streptomyces lilacinus | reverse complement strand
TGTGTATAAGAGACAGGCGTACGCCTTCGCGTACACCTCGGCCCGCGCGGGCTCCTCCGGCTTGACGCGGACCGGCACCAGCACGAGGTCGCAGCCGAGGTCGACGGCCGTCCCGGCGGTGTCGACGATCCGCCGCACGGCATCGGCGCGTTCGCCCTCCGGTACGTCGGGCAGTCGGACGAACTCGGCGACCACGGCCGACGCGAGGGTCAGGCCGTGGGCGTCCGCCCGGGTCCGGAAGGCCTCGGCCTGCTCGGTCGCGTCGGCGCTGCGCAGGGGTACTTCCACGAAGTCCAGGCCGAGTCGCCGGAATTCGGCGAACTTCTGGTCCAGGGTGTAGTCGTCGGTGATGGTGTCGGTGCCGGCTCCCAGCAGCATGCGGGTGGCCTCCTGTCGGTGTGATGCGGGCACGGTGGCGGTCAGGCGGGGGTGTCGATCCGCACGGGCTGCCCGGTCTCCGCGGACTCCTGGTGGGCGAGGGTGGTGGCGAGGGTGCGCACGGCCTCCTCGTAGGAGGCGAGGACCAGCTCCGGGCGGCCGTCGCGCACCGCGCGGACGAAGGCCCGGTCCTGCGCGGCCATCGAGTCGTCCGCGAACGTCCGCTCCTGCCGGCCGTCGGCGGTCACCACCTCCACGGTGCGCGACTCGCCCTCGTGGCCCAGGATCGAGACGGTCAGCCCGTCGGCGATGATGTGGATGCCGCGGGCGTAGGCGGGGTTGCCGTGGCCCGAGACCATGTTGGTCACCAGACTGCCGACCGCGCCGTTGGCGTACGTGAGGCTGGCGACCGAGGCGTCGAAGATCTCGGACGTCTCGCGGGTGGCGATGCGGCGACCGCCGGAGACGTAGACGGTGGAGATGTCGGACACCAGCAGCCGCAGCAGGTCCACCTGGTGGGTCGCCATCTCCACGACCTGGCCGCCGGAGCGGTCCTGGTGGCGGTACCAGTCGCGGGGCGGCAGCTTGGTGAAGCGGTGGGCGAGGGTCATGGCGATCGTCCGGTCGCCCAGGGTCTCCCGGACGAACGGCACGATCTGCGAGTAGCGGCTCTGGTATCCGGCCGCCCCGATCAGCCCCTTGGCGCGCAGCGCGCCGGAGATCTCGCGCGCCAGCGGCAGGTCGAGGGCGACGGGCTTCTCCACCAGCAGTGGCAGCCCGGCCTCGATCGCCGCGAACTCGACCTCGCCGTGGGCGAAGGGCGGCAGGCACAGGAAGACCGCGTCCAGGCGCTCCTCCTGGAACATCCGCACGGGATCGGTGTGCACGGGAGCCTTGGCGAACGGCGTCAGCAGCTCCTCCGGCGCCGTGCCCCGCAGCTTCTCCAGCACGCTCGCGCGGGTGGCCTCGGCGGCGGCCGGCTCGGTGTCGCACAGCGCCACCACCCTGGCCTCCGGATCGGTCAGCACCCGCTTGAGGTGCTCCTTGGCGATGTAGCCGACACCGACGAAGCCAACGCGTACAGCCATGGTGAGTCCTTTCGTATCGGGCGTGGGGATCGTGGACAGGTGGGTCAGAGGTCGGCGTCGCGCCAGTCGAGGAGGACGCCGATCGCGTCGTTGTCCGGCGCGGCGACGAGCTTGTACGCCGCCTCGGCGTCGGCGGCCGCGAAGGTGTGGGTGACCAGGTCCGCCACCGCCATCCGCCCCTGGACGAGCAGCCGGAAGAACAGGCCGACGTTCTCCGCGAACGTGCCGCGCAGGTGGCGACCGGCGGCGGCGCGCGGGATGTCGCTGTCGTGCACGCCGACGACGGTCTGCGCCCGGCGCAGGACCGTGCCGCCGAGCACCTGTCGCCCGGGCCAGGCGGTGTCCCCGACGAGGACGAGCGTCCCGGCGTCCCGGGTGAGGTCGGCCAGCGCGGCGAGGGCGTCCGGGGCGCCCGTCACGTCGTAGGCGACGCCGACGCCCTCGCCGCCGGTGAGCTCCGCGACCGCCTCGCGGGCCGCCGCGACGCCGCCGGCGAGGACGGTCGTGGCGCCGTGCCGGGCCGCCGCGGCGAGCCGCGCCTCGCCCCGGGCGACGGCGAAGAGCTCGCCGGCGCCGGCGACGGCCGCGTACTGCAGCACGAGCTGGCCCAGCGGCCCGAGCCCGGCTACCGCGACCGGCTCGCCGAACAGCGCGCCGGAGCGGCGGACGGCGTGCTGGGCGATGGCCGACAG
>KL569475.1:35896-36680 GCA_000715685.1 Streptomyces lilacinus | reverse complement strand
TGTATAAGAGACAGCCGCCGCCTCGTCCGGGACCTCGTCCGGCACCGGGTACACCGAGCCCTCCGCGACCACCGCGTGGCTCTGGTGCGACCGGCGCAGCACCACCCGGTCGCCGGGCCGGTACCGGGCGGCCGTCGGGCCGGTGGCGACGACCTCGCCGACCGCGCTGTAGCCCGGCGCGAAGGGGTGGCGCACCCAGGACGCCCAGTGCGAGGGCCGCTCGAAGTCGCCGAGGAAGCAATTGCGTTCGGTGCCGGTGCTCACCAGCGTCGTCCGGGTGCGGACGAGCAGGTCGTCGCCGGAGAGCTCGGGCAGCACCTCGCGCCGGAGCTCCACGCGCCCGGGCTCGGTGATCAGGACACGGGTGGTGTGCATGGGGTCCTTTCGGAAGACGGTCCAGGGGGGTCAGGGTTCGACGACCGGCACCAGGCAGTCCGGGCGGCGGGCGATCGTCACGGCGTCGGCGATCCGGTCGAGGGGGATCCGGTGGGTGAGCAGGGGCTCGAGGTCGAGCCGGCCGGTCTCCAGGAGCCGGGCGGCCTCCTCGAACACGCCCGGCCCGTAGTGGTAGCTGCCGAGGAGCCGGAGCCGGCGGTAGTGGAGGGCGTTGACGTCCAGGGGCACGGTGGTGCCGGTCGGGCAGCCGCCGAAGGCGACGACCGTGCCGCCGTCGCGCACGACGTCCAGCGCCCTGGCGTACGTCGCGGCGCTGCCCACCGCCTCGACGACCACGTGGGGGCCGCGCCCGCCGGTGAGCTCGGCGAGCCGCCCGGCGGTCACGTCG
>KL569475.1:32162-35656 GCA_000715685.1 Streptomyces lilacinus | reverse complement strand
CCGGCGTCCACGGGGACGCCGCCCGCCTGCGTGACCAGCGCGGCGCGGCCGGGGTGGTTGACGGAGCAGAGGACCCGCTCCGCGCCGCGCAGCCGGGCCAGCCGCACCTGGATCAGCCCGACCGGCCCGCAGCCGAGGACGAGGACGTCCCGGCCGGGGCCGATGCCGGCCGTGTCGGTGGCGTCCAGCACGCAGGCCACGATCTCGGTGAGCATCGCCGCGCCGGGCGAGACGCCCGGGGGCACCGGCCGGGCGTGGGTGCTGACCGGCGGCCGGATCCGTACGTACTGCGCGTGGGCGCCCGGCTCGACGCCGGCCTTCGTGGTGCACAGCGCCGGCAGCCCGTCCCGGCACCCGGCGCAGTGCCCGCAGGGCGGGTGGGGGTCGAGGGTGACGGACTGACCGGGCTCGAGCCGGCGCACGGCGGAGCCGACGGCGACGACGTCGCCGGCGACGAGGGTGCCGAGCACCGCGGGCGGGGTCATGCGCGGGTGGCCGGTGCTGACGGCCCGCACGAGGGCCGCGCCGAACATGGCGGCGCGCACCCGGATCACCACGTCCTCGGGCTCCTCCACGCGGGGCGTCGGCACCTCCTCGACGGCCAGCGGGCGGCCGGGGCCGTGCCACACGGCGGCCCGCATCCGCTCGGGCGGGGCCGGGGCGGTCACCGGGTACCGCTTCGCGCGTCGGGGGCGGGGCCGTCGTCCAGGAGCCAGGCGTGGCGCGGGTCGGTGCGGAAGCACAGCGCGCGCTCGGTGCCGGCCAGCGCCCACAGGTAGTAGAACCGGTGGCCGGCCGCGGCGACGAAGCTGTGGTAGCCCTCCCGTACGGTCACCACGTCGCCGTCGAGCACCACCCGGGCCTGCCGGTCGACGTCGACGGACGGGTAGTGGACGAACAGCCCGAAGCCCGAGGGCGGGTCGACGCGGACGTGGAACGCCTCCTGCTGGTGGCTCTCGTGCGGCGGGTCGTGCGCGTCGTGCTTGTGCGGCGGATAGCTCGACCACACGCCCTCCGCGCTGAAGGTCTCGCCCACCAGCAGGCCGTCCGCGGGCTGTTCGGGCCCGACGATGTCGTGCACCTCCCGGGCCCACACCCCGCTGCCCCGGTGCTCCGCGCGGACCTGGTCCGGTCGTACGACGTAGGGCTCGCGCCCCGGGGCGGCCGGCGCCGCGGCCACGGCGAACCGCACGCCCGCCGGCCCCGCCGTGATCCGCCAACTCCGGCCGGCCGGCGCGTAGAAGGCGGTGGCCCTGCCGTCGAAGACGTCGGCGCGCTCGCCCAGCCCCACCCAGTGGGGGCCGGGCCCGTCGAAGCGGACGTCGCAGCGTCCGCCGAGGATCACCACGACGGCCTCCTCGTCGGCCTGCGAGTGCTCCTGCGACCGGCCGGGGGCGAGCTCGCCGAGGCGCAGGGCGACCGGTAATCCGGTGGCGGTCATGTCAGCCTTCCCTTCCTGCTGTGGTGGGCGTCGGTTCGAGGACGCCGGGGAGCAGCGCGTCGACGGAGACGGGTCCGCCGTCCGCGGCCGAGCGCGTCAGGGCCTCGCCGACGGCCACGGCGAGGGCGCCGTCGACCGCGGACGCGGCCTCTTCCGCTCCCGCCCGGCGCAGCAGCGCGTCGATCATGCGGAGGTCGGCGCCGGAGTGGGTGCCGGCCTCCCGGGGGACCGCCAGGGCCCGCACCGGCTCGCCCAACGGACTCAGCCGGATCGTGTACTCCCCGGCGAGCCGGGCCCCGTCGGGCGGCGCCACCTCGTAACGGGTGCTCAGCTCGCCGCCGGTGCCCTGCAGGGTCAGGGTGTAGCCCTCCCAGGGGGAGCGGGCGGAGAGGGAGTAGTGGGCCACCGCGCCGCCGCGGTAGCGGACGGCGGCGGAGAGGGTGTCCGCGATGTCCGCGTCCGTCGGCACCCGGCGGTCCTCGGCGGTGTCCGGCGCGGAGTGGTAGTGGAGGCGCCGGGTCCAGCCGACGACCTCCCGAGGCCGGTCCGCGAGCCACCAGCTGAGCAGGTCGAAGTGGTGACAGCTCTTGGTGATCTGCAGGCCCCCCGACGCCGCCGCCCGGCGGTGCCAGCGCTGGAAGTAGCTGCGCCCGTGGCCGGGCCGCAGCCGGTAGGCCAGGTGCGCCCCGGTGGGCGTGCCGATCGCTCCCTCGACCAGCAACTTCTTGATCATCTGATGGAGGTTCAGGAAGCGCATGTTGTGCGCGACCCGCACCGAGGCGGTGGACCGGCGCTCCGCGGCCACCACGACGGCGGCCTGTGGCCGTCAGTGTCATCGGCTTCTCGGTCAGAACGTCGACCCCGGCGGCCAGCGCGGCCTCGATGTGCTCGGCGTGCGCGTGGTCGGGCGCGGTGACGACCAGCACGTCCGGCCGGGCCCCCGCCAGCAGTGCGCGGACGCCGCCGGCGTACACCGGCACGTCCCACCGCTCCGCCACCGCGGCCAGCGCCTCCGGGTCGCTGTCGGCCACCCCGACCAGCCTGCCGATCCCGGGCGCGGACGCCCCGGGCCCGAACAGCGGCAGGTACGCCTTCCAGGCCCGCTTGCCCGCGCCGACGAGCGCGCAGCGGGTCGTCGCCTGCTCAGCCACGGACCTCTTCCTTTCTCTCGTGTGCGGCCTCGTGCGCTGCGCCCACCGGCTCCTCGTCCAGCCACCGGCCGCCGCGCGCGACGCGGCGCACCCGCAGGTCGTCGTCCAGGACGACCAGGTCGGCGGCCAGGCCCGGCGCGAGGGCGCCGACCCGGTCCGCGAGGCCGAGCACCCGCGCCGGCGTCGTCGCAGCCATCCGCACCGCCTCCGGCAGCGGAACCCCCGCCCGGAGCACGGTGAACCGCAGGACGTCGGCGAGGAAGGAAGTGCTTCCGCAGAACGACGCCCCGTCGTGGGCGAGGGCCACGCCGTCGGCGACGACCCCGCGGGCCGCGCCCATGGCGAATTCCGTGCCCGGCGGCAGCCCGGTGCCGGCGGAGGCGTCCGAGACCAGGCACAGCCGGTCCGGCCCCAGGCAGCGGTACGCGATCCGCACCAGCTCGGCCGGCAGGTGCCGCCCGTCCGCGATGAGCTCGGCGGTGAACTCCCCGGAATTCTCGGAGCCTTCGGAAGCCTCGGAGCCTTCGGAGGCCTCGGAGGCCAGCACCGCTTCCAGCAGCCCCGGCCGGCGCCACGGCCCGTCCTTGCGCAGGGCGGACTGCCCGCTCCACAGGTGGGCGACGTGCCGCAGCCCGTTCGCGCGCGCGGCGGCCAGCACCTCGCCCGACGCCCCGCTGTGCCCGGCCGACACGACCACGCCGCGCTCCGCCAGCGCCCGTACGACGGCGTCCGCGCCGGGCAGCTCGGGGGCGAGCGTGACCATGCGGACGAAGCCCTCCGCCATCAGCTCCCGCCACCGCTCGTCGGGCACGCGCAGCGCCTCGACCGGGTGCGCGCCCCGGAACACCGGATTGAGGTACGGGCCCTCCAGGTGGGCGCCGACGGGCCGGACGCCGTCCGGC
>KL569475.1:31553-31850 GCA_000715685.1 Streptomyces lilacinus | reverse complement strand
GCCGCCGCGTGGGCGGCCAGCACGGTCCGCCAGGCCTCCGTGCTCGCCTCGTTGAACGTCCGGCCGAAGGCGCCGTGGACGTGGACGTCGACCAGCCCGGGCAGGACGTACCGGCCCCCGACGTCGACGACCTCGTAACCGGGTGGCGGCCGGCGGTGCCCGCCCGCGTACTCGACGACGCCGTCGCGCAGGAAGAGGCACTCGCCGGAGCCGACGCGGTCGGTGTGCACCACCGACGCGCCCACCACGGCGGTGCGCCTCCCGTGCCTCACCGGCCGCTCGCCCGCCGGTAGACCC
>KL569475.1:30453-31266 GCA_000715685.1 Streptomyces lilacinus | reverse complement strand
CCCCCCCGCCGGTAGACCCGCACGTGGCGGTCGGTGAACCGGTCGAGGTCGAAGAGGTCCGAGCGGGCCAGGCTGGCCGCGCCCAGCTCCTTGCGCCGGCCCGCGTCGCCGGCCAGCGACTCCAGCGCCGAGGCGAGCTCGTGGGGCCGGTCCGGGTGGAAGTACAGCCCGGCGTCGCCGGCCGTCTCGTGGTGGGGCGGGATGTCCGACAGCACCAGCGGCAGGCCGGCCGCCATCGCCTCCAGGATGGAGAGGGGCATGCCCTCGAACCTGCTCGCCGAGACGAACGCCTGCGAGGACATCAGCAGCGGCAGCACCAGGTCCCGGCGCCAGACCTGCCCGTACCACTCGACCGCCTCGTCGATGCCCAGCGCGAGGCCCCGCTGGTAGAGGTCCGCCATCTCGGGCCCGTCGCCGATCACCCGCAGCCGGACGTCGACCCCGCGCCGTCGGGCCTCCGCCACGCCGGCCAGCACCGCCGCCTGGTTCTTGTGCGGGTACAGCCCGGCAAGGCTGATCACCGTGAGGCCGTCGCCGCCCTCGTCCACGCGCTGCGGGCAGTCCACCCGGATGGCGTTGGGCACCACCTCGACCCGGCCCGGCGCGAGCCCCACCTGCGTGGTGCAGAAGTCCCGGACCGCCTCCGACACCGCGAGCACCTGGTGGGCACGGGTGGTGAAGTACCGGTCGACGCGGTTGCGCAGCCGGGTGCGCTTGTGGGTGTAGACGCTGTGGTACGTCACCACCGTCCGTCGGCCCCGCAGCGCCAGCCGGACCAGGGGGTGGATGCGGCCGTCGCCGAAGTGGATGTGG
>KL569475.1:26315-30191 GCA_000715685.1 Streptomyces lilacinus | reverse complement strand
AGCCGGACAGGGAGATGGCCTCCACACGCGGGTCGAGCTCGGTCATCAGCGCGTTGCGCTTGGCGAGCGCGAGCGCCACGACGCGCACCTTGGCGCCGCGCGCCACCAGCTCGTTGGCCAGCGAGGTCACCACCCGTTCCAGGCCGCCGACGGTGAAGTAGCGCACCAGCAGGCACACGCGCAGGCCGGCGACGGACGGGTCCGCGGCGGTCGTCTTCTCGGGGGTGTTCTCCGGGGTGCTCTTCGGGGTGTTCTCGCGGGTGCTCACGCCTCCGCACCTCCCAGCAGCGTCGCGTAGTGCCGGGCGCCGCCGAGGAGGTGCCCGGCCTTGGGGGACAGGGGCTCGCGCAGGGCCTCGGTCAGGAGGGGGCCGACGGCGCCGGAGAGGACGTCGGGCATTTCGCACATGCGGACCAGCCCGCGGTCGGTCAGCAGCCGGGCGTGGATGCGCTGTTCGGACTCCCGGACCTGGCGCGGGACGACGACGCTGTTGCAGCCCACCGCGAGCACCTCGCTGAGCATGTTCGCGCCGGCGGCCCCGACGAAGAGGTCGGCCGCCGCCATCCAGGTCATCATCGACGGCTCGTAGGAGACGATCTCCAGCCAGGGCAGCCGCTCGGCCCGCTCCCGCAGCGCCGCCGCGTCGGCCGCCTCCAGGTACGGGCCCGTCACCACCCGCACCCGGTCGAACTCCGCGCTCCGCTCCGCCAGCGCGTCGATCAGCGCGGTCCACAGCGGCATCGCGCCCTGCCCGCCGCCCATGCTGGCCAGCACCAGCCGCTCGCCGTCGTCGACACCGAGCTCCGCCCGCGCCGCGTCCTTGCCCAGCCGGAACTCGTCCACCAGGTACCCGGTGTAGCGGATGCGGCCCTGGAGGTAGTCCGGCACGGCGTAGTGGTCATCGAGCCGGAACACCTCCGGGTGGGTGTGCACGTGGATCGCGTCGAAGTGCCGGTCGATCCAGCGGGCGCTGTCCTCGGAGAAGTACTCGCGGTTCGTCTTCTCCGCGTCGAAGAGGACGCCGCGCAGCGTCAGCACGCGCCGCCCGCCGTCGCCGCGGGTGCTCGTCAGGGCGGGGACCAGCTCGTCCTCCGCGCCCTTGGGCAGGTGGTTGACGAGGAAGACGTCGGGCGCGTAGTGCCGCAGGAAGACCTCGGCCATCTCGGCGCGCAGCCGGAACAGCGGCCCGGCCTCCATCGCCGTACGGCCCCGGGTGCCCCAGCCGGCGACGTTGTCGTAATTGGTGAACGCGGGCAGCTTCACCACGTCCATGCCGGACGGCAGCAGGTCCAGCCCGCGATAGGCGCCCGTCAGGCCGGAGAGGTGCATCTCGCGGCCGCTGTCGGACAGCCCGTGCGCCACCTTGGCGCTCTCCGCGGTGTGCCCGAGGCTTCTGCCGTTGTGCCAGTACATCGCGATCCGCATGGTCTACCTCCTCGTTTCCACGGAGTGGTGGGTGCCGGACGCTCCGGCGAAGTGGGCGACGGTCTCGCGCAGCCCCTCGTCCAGCCCCACGACGGGCCGGTAGCCCAACTCCCGTTCGGCCAGCTCGAGATCGGCCAGCGCCGAGGCCACGTCGCCGGCGCGCGGCGGCGCCGTCGCGGCCCCGATCCGCGCCGTCTCCGGCCGCCCGGTCACCTCGGCGACCCGTGTGCGCAGGAGCTCGAAGAGGGTGGTGAGCGAGGTGCCGTGCCCGGTGCCGACGTTGAGGGCGCGGTGGCCGCCGGACGGCCGGGTAGCCGCCAGGAGATTGGCGCGCACGACGTTGTCGATCGGGGTGAAGTCCCGGGACTGGGTGCCGTCGCCGTGGATCACGGGCGACTCGGCGGCGAGCAGCGCCCGGATCCAGCGGGGGATGACCGCCGAGTACGGGCCGTCGGGGTTCTGCCGAGGCCCGAACACGTTGAAGTAGCGCAGCCCCGTCATCGCGACGCCGGAGTGCGCCTGCGTGACGGCCGCCAGCTGCTCCATGGCGCGCTTGCTCACCGCGTACGGCGACATCGGCTCGCCCAGGACGGGTTCGCGGCGCAGCGCCGTGGTGACGTCGCCGTAGACGGAGCTGGAGCTGGCGTAGACGACGCGGGGCACCCCGGCCCCGGCCGCGGCGCCGAACAGGGTGACCGAGCCGATGGTGTTGACCTCGAGGACCTCGCCCGGGTGGGCCAGGGAGCGGGGCACGGAGTTGAGCGCGGCCTGGTGCAGGACGACGTCGACGCCCCGCACGGCCGCGTCGCACGCCTCTCGGGAGCGCAGGTCGCCCTCGATCAGCCGGAAGCCCGCCCACGCCCCGGGCCCGACCCGGGCCTCGACGTCGGCGAGGTTCTCCTTCTTCCCGGTGGAGAAGTTGTCCAGGCCCACCACCCGCCGGCCCGCCCGCAGCAGCGTCTCCAGCAGGTGCGAGCCGATGAAGCCCGCCACGCCGGTGACGAGCCAGGTGTCCGGCAGGTCCGGGTGCTCGTCGAGTAATCGGGCAGGGGACATCGCGACCTCCACGCAGCGGTGATGGACAGGGAAAGGGGTGTGCGGCGTGCGGTGCCTACAGCACCGCGACGTCGCGGTCGGTCAGCCGGCCCCGGGTGTCGAAGAGCACGCGGGTCCTGGACCCGTCGACGTGCTCGCGGTACGGCGCGTGCCACTGCAGCACGATCGTCAGGTCGGCCGCGCCGAGCGCGGCGTCCAGGTCGTCGGCCCGGGGCACGCCCAGGCCGTCGACGGCCCAGCCCCCGACGTACGGGTCGTGGTACGTGACGTCGGCGCCGCGCTCGCGCAGGTGCCGCACGACGTCGTCGGCGGGCGACTCGCGCTGGTCGGAGACGTCCGCCTTGTAGGTGACGCCCAGCACCAGCACGCGGGCGCCGGCCAGGTCGCCGCCGGCGCCGGCGAGCATGCGGGCGGCGCGCTCGACGACGTACCCGGGCATGCCGTCGTTGATCTCCTGGGCCAGGTCGATCAGTTGGGACCGGCGGCCCAGCTCGCGCGCCTGGTAGGAGAGGTAGCGGGGGTCGACGGGGATGCAGTGGCCGCCGACGCCGGGGCCGGGGCGGAAGGCGGCGAAGCCGAAGGGCTTGGTCGTGGCGCAGTCGATGGCGTTCCACAGGTCGACGCCCAGCTCGTGGCTGAGCATCGCCATCTCGTTGACCAGCGCGATGTTGACCTGGCGGTAGGTGTTCTCCAGGATCTTGGCCATCTCGGCCTCCCGGGTGCTCTTGGCCGCCACGACCTTGACCACGAAGCGGCCGTAGAACTCCATGGCGCGCCGGGTGCAGTCGGGGGTGTAACCGCCCACGACCTTCGGTGTGTTGCGCACGCCGTACTCGGTGTTGCCCGGGTCGATGCGCTCGGGCGAGAAGGCGAGGGCGAAGTCGTCGCCGGCGCGCAGCCCGGACTCCTCCAGGACGGGCCGGACGATGTCGTCGGTCGTGCCGGGGAAGGTGGTGGACTCCAGGACGACCAGCATGCCGCGCCGCAGCCGGCGCGCCACCATGCCGGCGGCCTCGATCACGTTCGACAGGTCGGGTCGGCCCGCCTCGCCCAGCGGCGTCGGCACGCACACCACGACGGCGCGCGGCGCGGCGAAGTTCTCCTCGTCGCAGGTGGCGGCGAAGCCGGCGGCCCGCATGTGGGCGATGTCCTCGTCGCTGACGCCGTCGACGTGGGAGGCGCCGGCGTTGAGCCGCCGGACCACGTGCGGGCTCACGTCGAAGCCGCGGACGCTCAGGCCCGCCTGCACGGCCTCCCGGGCGAGCGGCAGGCCCACGTAGCCGAGGCCCACGACCAGCAGGTCCACGGGCTCAAGCATGGGCCCGGTCCCCGTGCACGGCGGTGACCAGGTCGCGGACGGCCGCCGCGGGCTTGTCCGCCGCCCAGGCGCGGCGG
>KL569475.1:25760-26052 GCA_000715685.1 Streptomyces lilacinus | reverse complement strand
GTCCGCCGCCCAGGCGCGGCGGCCGATCGCGGCGCCGCCGATGCCCAGGTCCACGGCGCGGCGCAGGAAGTCCTCGAGCTCCGTCGCCGCGTCCGGCGGCCCGCCGGCCAGCACGATGGGCACCGAGGTGCTCTCGACGCACCGGGCGATGATCTCGGGGTCGTCCGGGAGGGACGTCTTGACGAAGTCGGCGCCGATCTCCTCGGCGATCCGGCAGGCGTGGGCGTAGGCGTTCGCGCCCAGCCGCTCGACGGCCTCGGGCCGGCTGTAGACGGTGACCAGGACCGGTAGG
>KL569475.1:23657-25614 GCA_000715685.1 Streptomyces lilacinus | reverse complement strand
CTCGCGCCATCAGAGATGTGTATAAGAGACAGGCTGTAGACGGTGACCAGGACCGGTAGGCCCATGGCGTGCGCCCGCTCGGCGAGTTCGGCGACGACCCGGGCGTTCTCCAGGTCACCGTCCGAGCCGAATTTGAATTCCCCGCACACGGCGTCCGCGGCGTGGGCCGCGGCGTATTCGACCGAGTTGAGCAGGACGTGGTCCACGCCCGTGGCCAGCCGACCCGTCAGTGCCATGACGACGCCGAGCCGCTCGGCCCCGGGCACGGAAAGGCAGTTGACCAGGCCGGGCCGGAGCATGACGGCGTCGGCACCGCCCTGGACGGCGGCCTCCACCACGGCGCGGGGATTCTCCAGGCCGCCGGCCGGTCCCATGGTGATGGCGTGGTCGAGCGGAATGACGAGCGTCCGCCCGGTGGTCGGGGAGAAGAGCCGGCGGAGTCGTATGTGAAATCCGTCGAAGGGTTGGATCCGTGGAGCTGCCAGCGCGACCGAAGGCATGATCTTCAGCACTCCTCCCCGCGGCCTGTCCGTCGTGGGTCACGACGTCAGTCGCAGATGTCCGTCGTATTCGCCAGTTTTCAGGTACTGCCGCATGAGCCGCAGGATTCCCCGCGCGCGCTCGGGTCCCCAGCCCAGGACGGCCGCGTTGCGGGAGCCCAGGACGAAATTCAGGATGATCATGTCGCGCATGACCAGGAATTCGTCGAAACGGCTTGCTGCGGGGGGCAGTTCGCGGATCGACCGATAGCCGCGGAGGTATCCGTCGGCGAACCGCTCGTAGCCGCCGGGCTCCCCACGCGTCGTCCGCAGGACGGACGACAGCACGGTGGCCACGTCGAGCATGAAGAAGCCCCAGCCGCAGTCGTCGAAGTCGATGACGGCGACGTCGCCGTCCGGCGTGCCCACCAGGTTTCCCCGGTGCAGGTCGGCGTGGATCAGGCCCCAGTCCGCGGGGCCGGGTTCCGGGAGACGCTCACGGACCGTCGCGCCGACATCGCGCAGCAGTGCGTACTCGTCCTCCGTGAGCCGGCCGCGTGCCGTCGGGTCCGCCAGCGCGGCCCCTTTCGCGAAGATTTCCTCGTGGCCCCAGGAGGGCCGGACGAATCCGTCCGCGGGCCTGAACGCCGAGGCGTGGTCGTGCAGTCGCGCGGTGAGGGCGCCGACTTCCTCGGCGACACCCGCCCGCGTGTACGGAAGGGACGCGCGGCCGGGAATCCACTCGAAGAGAACGGATGTCACCGGCTCCGGCCAGCCGGGCAGTTCGAGGGTGACGACCTTCTCGGACGACCCGGTCGGCACGGGGGCCGGAACCTTCACCGCCTTGTCGGCGATCAGGGCTTCCAGCCAGTCGGTCTCGCTCCGCTGCTCGGCCGGGCCGCGCCCGTCGCGCACCGAAATGCGGAGCATGTAGAGGGAGCTTTCTCCATTTTCTTGTCCCCTGCTGCCCTCGACAAAGTAGACGGCGTTGTCCTCGTACTGCAGGAGGCGCATCCGGTGGACCTCCATGCCATAGGACCTCAGCACGTCGAAGGCGACTGCGCGGAGCCAACGGCGCTGCGTGCCGCGGGTCAATTCGAGGAATGAGCGATCCATCCGGTTTCCTTGCTCGAGATATCCATTACGCTGCCATCAACCGTGCCCGACCTGCAAGGACAGTTGAACCGCGAGCCGACAGTTGAACAAAAAAGCCGGCCGCCCGGGGTGTTTTTCCCCGGGCGGCCGGCTCGGCACGCCTATGCGGTGGCGCCGTGCCCCGAGGCGCCGTGACCCGAGAAATAGGACCGGGAATCGGGCGTCCACAGCAGGGCGACCACGATCAGGCCGGCGACGCACGGCAGCAGCCCCGCGACGGTCACATAGAGCGGAAAGTGCTGGGTGAAGTTGTAGAGCGCGATGAAGGTGCTGACGGCGAACAGCACGGTGGCGGTGACGGCCGACCACTGTATAAGAGACAG
>KL569475.1:17543-23375 GCA_000715685.1 Streptomyces lilacinus | reverse complement strand
CGGTCTGCCTTGCCAGCCCGCTCAGAGATGTGTATAAGAGACAGAGGTAGGTCAGGACGCTGGACTTCACCGTGTCGATACGGCTCGCACTGTAGTCCGGATAGGCGTCCTTGAACTGCTGCGTCAGGCCGTCTCCCGTCGCCTGGTCGACGATCACGACGAGCACGGCGATCAGACTCAGCGCCACCCCGACGTACATGGCGGCGACCGCCTTCTGGACGGGCGCGGGCGCCTCCGACCGCTGTAACTGCCCCGGGTGCTCCTGGTGCCTCGGCAAGGGAACTCCTTAGTGTGGTGCGCGGCGTGCGGGCGAACTGATTTCCGCACGCCTTCCATGGGATCTCGGTCGGCGAGTGTAATGGCCGCCGGCGCGCCCCCGGCAAGCGGAACGGCGAGCGACAGTTGTCTTTCGGCCGCTTTTCGGCACGGCTTCCGGCATGGCTTCCGTCATGGCCTCCCGCACGGCTTCCGGGACGGCGTCACGGCGGTCGACCGCGGTCAACCGGACAGGCCGTCCAGATGCGGGAGGACGTGCTGGAGCCGTTCCCGCTTGGTGCGCAGATAGCGCAGGTTCTCGGCGTGGGGCGGCGTCAGCAGCGGGACCTGCTCGCATATCTTGACGCCGTGGTGCCGCAGCGCGTCCCGCTTTCCCGGATTGTTGGACAGCAGCCGCACCGAGCGCACGCCCAGATCGTGCAGGATTTCGGCCGCCACCCGATAGTCGCGCGCGTCGACCGGCAGCCCCAGCGCCAGATTCGCCTCGACCGTGTCCAGCCCCTCGGCCTGCAGCCGCATGGCCTTCAACTTCGCCAGCAGCCCTATGCCCCGACCCTCGTGCCCCTGGACGTAGACGAGCACGCCGGCGCCCTCGGCCGCTATGGCCTCCAGCGCGGAGGACAGCTGATCACCGCACTCGCAGTGCAGCGAACCGAACGCGTCCCCGGTCAGACACTCGGAATGCACCCGGGTGAGCACACCCGCCTCCGGAAGGTCCCCGTGAACGAGCGCCACCTGCTCCCGCATGCGGCCGCGGTCCAGATAGCCGATGGCGAGGAATTCGCCGTGGACCGTCGGCAACCGGACCTCCACCACCCGCTCGACATCCGATGGCCGAGAAATGTCACCGAGCGCGGTACCGTCTGCTGCCATAAAGCGGAGCTTACCGCCGCCTCCGTCCTCCGCCGGGGTATCGGCGAGATTCAAGTTGTCACTTGCACACATCAGTTGGCGGGCGCGATCATCTTCGGTCATGAGCGATGTCATCCCCGGCCTGTTGCCGCCCGACACCACCGACGACGTACGGGACCGGCCGGCCGGAGTGGCGCTGCTTCCCGTCGGCAGCCTCGAACAACACGGCCCGTACCTGCCCCTGGTGACGGACACCGTCGTCGCCTGCGCCGTCGCCCGCGCGGTCGCCGACGCCCACCCGGTCCGCCTGCTCCCGCCGTTGACGATCTCCTGCTCGCACGAGCACGCCGCCTGGCCCGGCACGGTGAGCATCTCCGCCGCGACGCTGTACGCGGTGGTCCGCGACATCGCGGACTCGCTCCACCGCTCCGGCACCGACCGGCTGGTCCTCGTCAACGGTCACGGCGGAAACCACGTCCTGCGCAACGTCGTTCAGGAGGCGTCCGCCGGCGGACCGACCCGCATGGCCCTCTTCCCCGGCGCCTCCGACTGGGCGACGGCCCGGGTCGCCGCCGGCCTGGAGACCACCTGCCACGCCGACATGCACGCCGGCGAACTGGAGACCTCCGTCCTGCTCCACACCCATCCCCACCTGGTCCGCCCCGGCTACGAGAAGGGCGACCACGACGCCGACGAGCGCCCGCACCTGCTGACGCTCGGCATGGCGGCCCACACCGACTCCGGCGTGATCGGCCGGCCCTCGGCCGCCACGCCCGGCAAGGGCGCGGCGCTGCTCGCGAGCCTCGCCGCGTCCTTCGCGGACCACCTCGAGGCCCTCGATGCGTAGGTGGGACGACGAGCGGCCCGTCGACCCCCTCGACGCGACGGAGGCCTGGGAACGCCTGCTGCGCGTACGGACCGAGCGCGACGCCGAGGCCGCCGGGCTCGTCCGGGACCCCGACGGGCGGTGGCGATGGCACCGGCGCCGCGAGGCCTCGCCCGAGGCCGCCCGGCTCGTCGCGCGCTATCTCCCGCTGTGCCTGGCCGGCCCGCGCCGCGCCGTCGCCCAACTCGGCCAGAGCGTCGACGGCTTCATCGCCACACGGACCGGCGACGCGCACTACGTCACCGGCGAGGAGGACCGCCGCCACCTCCACCGGCTCCGCGCCCTCGTGGACGCGGTCGTCGTCGGGGCCGGCACCGCCGTCGCCGACGACCCCCGGCTGACCGTACGGGCCTGCGCGGGCCCCAACCCCGTACGGGTCGTCCTCGACCCGCGCGGCCGGGTCCCTGCCGACCGGGGCGTCTTCACGGACGGCGCCGCCCCGACGCTGTGGGTGGTGGGCGCCGGCCGGGCGGACGCGCGACCCGGCGTCGAGGTCCTCCGTCTCCCCGCTGCGGCAGGCGGGTTCGACCCCGTACACCTCCTGGACGCGCTCGCTGCGCGCGGCCTCGGCCGGGTGCTCGTCGAGGGCGGGGGCGTCACCGTCTCGCGCTTCCTCGAGGCGGGCGCCCTGCACCGGCTCTACGTCACCGTCGCCCCCGTCATCCTGGGCGACGGCGTGCCCGGGCTGCGCTTCCGCGGCCCGGAGCTGATGAGCGGGGCGCTACGGGCCCCGGTGCGACGGTTCCCGCTCGGCGAGGACTCGCTCTTCGAGTTCGACCTGCGGCCGGGTGAGTCGGGGTCGGGTTCGGGGTCGGGCGAGGTGCCGTACGAGCAGCACGCCGGCGCCCGGCAGGCTTGAGACGAGCGCGAGCACGCCGTACACCACGGACACGGCCAGCCCCTGCCCGGCATCCAGCCCCGCCCCCTGGAACGCCAGCGCGAGCACGCCCTCGCGCGGCCCCCACCCGCCGACGTTCACCGGCAGTGCCATCGCGAGCAGCGCCAGGGTCAGCAGCGGCAGCAACTCCGCGACGGGCGCCGTCGCCCCCGCCACGCGCGCGGCGACCAGGAACAGCGCGAGATGGCCCGCCAGCGCGCCCAGGGACAGCGCCGCGACCGCCGGCCAGGCGTCCCGGGCGAGCAGCCCCCGGCGGGCGTCGGCCAGTGCCTCGCCCACGGCGCGGCGCAGTCGCGGGGCGAACCGGCCCCGCAGCAGCAGCGCACCGCCCACGACGGCCGCCCCGCCCAGCGCCACCGCGCCGGCCGGGACCGACAGGAGCGCGTCGGCCACCGGCGCGAGCAGCGTGGGCCGGCCCAGCAGGGTCACGACGCCGACGGCCACGAGCACCACCTGCCCCGCGGTCCGCTCGAGGACCACCGCGCGGACGCCCCGGGCCACGTCACCGGAGTCGCGGCCGTGCCGCACCGCCCGGTGCACGTCGCCGAGCACCCCGCCCGGCAGCGCGGCGTTGAGGAACAGCGCCCGGTAGTAGTCCGCCACGGCCGGCCCGAGGGACAGCGGCAGCCCGAGCCGCCGCGCCACCAGGCACCAGCGCCAGGCGCTGCACACGGTGGCCGCCGCGCCGATCACGAGGGCGGCGAGGAGCGCCCCGCCGTCGACGGCGCGCAGCGCGTCCAGGAAGGCCCCGGTGCCCAGCCGCCACAGCAGCACCGCGAGGATGCCCGCCCCCACCAGCATCCGTAGCGCGCGGGTCACGTCTCGCCACCCGGGGCGGCGGGCAGGGAGAGGAGGTCGGCGTGCTGGACGACGACCGCCAACCCGCCCGCCGCGCACGCCTCGAGGCGGCGCCCGAGGTAGTCGTCGGCGCGTCCGGCGAGTTCCGGGCACTGCTCCACGGCGGCGGCCACCCATCCCACGAGCCACTCGGCCGTCAGCGCCGCCCGCTCCGGCCCGAGCCGCCACGGGCTCGGCCGTACGCGCACCTCGGCGCCCCGGCGCCGGAACGCTCCGACGGCGGAGGCGACGGCATCCGGCCCGAGGAGCCGGCGCCCGGCGGTCGCGCGGCGCTGGTGGGCGTTGAACGCGGCCCCGATCGCGGCGTCCAGGGGATCGGCGGGGGAGAGGGCGACCCGCCCGGTCACCGAGAGCGTCAGCAGGGCCGGGCACGCCGCCGCGACGCAGGCGGCGGCGAGGCCGTCCACCTCGTCGGCGGTGAGCAGGTCCAGCAGCGCGGAGGCCGTCACCAGCGCGGTGCCGGCCAGGTCGGCGCCGCGCAGCCGCGTGAGGTCGCCGGTGTGCGTCGACGCGGTGACGGGCGTGCCGTCGGCGGCGGCACCGGGCAGACCCGTACGGGCGCGGGCGAGGAGGACGGGATCGCGGTCGTGGAGGACCCAGCGCTGGGGCCCGGGCAGCCGCCCGACGAGCCAGCGCCCCATGGAGCCGGTGCCGCAGCCCAGGTCACGCACGAGCAGGGGCCGCCGCCCCGGGACCCGAGCGGCGGCCGTGAGGCGATGACGCAGCGGGCCCAGGAGGTCCTTGGCCCGGGCCGCGGCGTCGGCACCCTCGCGCAACAGCAGCCACTCGGGGGCGAATCGGGGCGCGCCGGGTGTTCCCACGGGGGCCTTGGCCTCCCGGGGCACGGCGTCGTTCGGGCTCACGCGGCCCGCTGGGCTCGTGGCGTGGTCCGGGTTTGCGCGGTCCTGCGGGCTCACGGTGTCCTCCGGGGCCACGCGGCTCTTCGGGCCCGCGAGGTCGTCCGTGCTCAGGTGGTCCTCCGGGCTCATGGCGTGGTCCGGGGTTGCGTGGTCCCTCGGGCTCGCGGCGTCCTCCGGGGCCACGATGTCGCCCGTGCTCACGCGGCTCTCCCGGCTCACGCCGTCGTCCTGGCTCACGAGGCCCTCCGTGCTCACGTGGTCCTCCCGGCTCGCGCCGTCCTCCCGGGCCGCCGGTGGAGCCGGCGCAGTACGCCGTCCATGTGCCGGGCCGTCGTCGTCCACCCGGCCAAGGTCTCACGTCTGCCGCGCGCCGACGCCGTGAGGCGCCGGCGCAGATCCGCGTCGCCGAGCCAGTGGCGCAGGGCCGTCGTCAGGGCCGCCGGGTTCTCCGGCGGCACCAGCATGCCGGGCACGGTTCCGTCCGGCGCGCGCCCCAGTGTCCCCGGTACGCCGTCGACGGCCGTGGCCAGGACCGGTACGCCCCGGGCGAGGGCCTCGGCGACCACCATGCCGTAGGTCTCGGCGCGGGACGGCAGCACCAGGAGGTCGGCGGCGGCGTACGCGGCGGCCAGCTCCGCGCCCGCCTTCGGGCCCGTCAGGCGGACGCGGCCCGTGAGGCCGTGGCCGTCGATCAACCGTCGCAGGCGGGTGGGCCAGCCCGGGTCGGGGCCCGGTGCGCCGACGACGTCGCAGGTCCACGGCGTCGCGCCGAGGTCGGCGAGGGCCGTGACGAGCAGGTCGTGGCCCTTGCGGGGGGACAGCGCGGCGACGCACAGCAGCCGTGTCCCGTCACCGGCGGGGGCGACCGGCGCCGGGTCGGTGCCGGGCGTGACGGTGTGCACCCGCCGGGCGTCGAGGCCGTGGTGCGCGGTGAGCCGGCGGGCGGTCCAGGGGCTGGTGGCGACGACCGCGGCCACCGCGCGCAGGGTGGCGCGTTCCCGGGCGTCGAGGTCCGCGGCGAGGGCGGGCGGCAGCCCGGTCTCGGCGGCCAGCGGAAGGTGTACGAGGACGGCCAGGCGCAGGCGGCGGGCGTGGGGGAGGACGATCTCGGGCACCCCGCAGGCCACGAGGCCGTCGAGGAGGACGCGCGCCCCCGCCGGCAGCGCGGCGAGACGGCCGGCCAGTTCCTGTCTCTTATACAC
>KL569475.1:15542-17245 GCA_000715685.1 Streptomyces lilacinus | reverse complement strand
CGCCGCTGGGCGTGGTCGCGTCGTCGACGCCGCCCGGCAGGACGACGTACACCTCGTCCGCCGCGGCGGTGGAGCTCACAGGGCGCGCTCGTAACTCGCCCACGCCACGTGCGACTCGTGCAGGGTGACGGTGATCCCGGTCAGGCCGTGGGCCCCCTCGCCCAGGGCGCCCGCCGCCACGCGCGCGGCGAGTCGGTCGGCGACGACCTTGGCCAGGAACTCGGTGGAGGTGTTGACGCCCCGGAAGTCCGGATCCTCGTCGAGGTTGCGGTACCGGAACCGGCCGAGCACCGCGCCGAGTTCGCGGGTGGCCAGGCCGATGTCGACGACGAGGTTGTCGGCGTCGAGCTCGGGGCGGCGGAACGTCGCGTCCACGAGGAATGTCGCGCCGTGCAGCCGCTGCGCGGGCCCGAAGACCTCGCCGCGGAAGCTGTGGGCGACCATCATGTGGTCACGGACGGTGATGCTGAACAAGGGACACCCCTCCGTAGATGATCAGCCGGCAGAGCGCGGATCGCTCGCCCCGGGCCAGGAGCGGCAGGACGTCCGGCAGCTCGTCGAAGGCGGACTCGCCGGTGAGCAGGGCGTCGAACGCCGGGTCGGCGAGCAGGTCGAGTGCGATGGCGAGCCGGTCGGCGTACGTGCGGCGGGCTCGGCGCGCGGGGGAGACGGCGCCCACCTGGCTGGCGCGCACGGTCAGCCGACGGGAGTGGAAGGCCTCGCCCAGCGGGAGGGAGACGGAACGGTCGCCGTACCAGCTGAGTTCGAGGACCTCGCCGTCGGGCGCGAGGAGTTCGAGCGAGCGGGCGAGGCCGGCCTCGGTGGCGCTGGTGTGCACGACCAGGTCGCGGTCGGGCGCGGCCTCGTCGGGCGTCGCGAAGCGCACGCCGAAGGTGCGCGCGAGCGCGGCCCGGGAGGGGTCGGTGTCCACCAACTCGACCTGGACGGCGGGGAAGCGGGCGAGCAGCGCGGCGACGCAGGCGCCGACCATGCCGGCGCCCACGACGGTGACCCGGTCGCCGATCAGGGGCGCCGCGTCCCACAGGGCGTTCACGGCCGTCTCCACCGTGCCGGCGAGCACGGCGCGGCGGGGCGGCACCGGGTCCGGGACGGGGGTCACGGCGGTGGCGGGCACCACGTAGTGGGTCTGGTGGGGGTAGAGGCAGAAGACGGTGCGGTCGAGGAGCGGCGGTGGTCCCTCCTCGACGACCCCGACGTTCAAGTAGCCGTACTTGACCGGGCCGGGGAAGTCGCCGTCCTGGAACGGCGCCCGCATCGCGCGGCGTTGGCTCGCGGGGACGCCGCCGCGGAAGACCAGGGTCTCGGTGCCCCGGCTCACCCCCGAGAAGAGGGTGCGGACCAGTACGTCTCCCTCGCCCCGGGCCGGCAGCGCCACCGGCCGGATCTCGCCGCGGCCGGGGGCCGCCAGCCAGAAGGCCCGTGCCGCCCGTGCCGGACGCTGCATGGGGGACCTCCGGGGTGTCATGACGCTCGTGGAGCCGGGGAAGGCGGTCGTTACGATACGGCGAACCGATTTGTGTTCGCCATACAGGTAGAGCGGCAGGGAGGCGGGGCGTTGGTTGCACAAGACCTGCGCGGCACATGCCCGTTCGGGCGGGAACTGACCCTCGGCATGGCCGGCGGCCAGCTCGTCCTGCTGGCCATGCTGTGGGCGGCCGTCGGCCTCGGCCCTGTCTCTTATA
>KL569475.1:14546-15263 GCA_000715685.1 Streptomyces lilacinus | reverse complement strand
AGATGTGTATAAGAGACAGGCCCTGCGGCGCAGCTGGGCGCGGCGCCTGGGGCCGGCCAACCGGGTCACGCTGGCCCGGGCCGCGCTGGTCGGCGGCGTGACGGCGCTGGTCGCGGGCGGCGGGATGGACTGGCGGCCGCGGGTGGTGGTGCTGGTGGCGGTGGCGACGGTCGCGCTGATCCTCGATGCGGTGGACGGCCACGTGGCCCGGCGTACGGGGTCCGCGACGGCGGTGGGGGCGCGCTTCGACATGGAGGTCGACGCGTTTCTGATCCTCGTGCTGAGCGTCTTCGTCGCGCGGTCGCTGGGGGTGTGGTGGGTGCTGGCGATCGGGGCGATGCGGTACGTGTTCGTGGCGGCGGCGTGGGTTTTGCCGTGGCTGCGTGGGGAGTTGCCGCCGAGCTTCGCGCGGAAGGTGGTGGCGGCGGTGCAGGGGGTGGTGCTGGTGGGGGCGAGCGCGGGGCTTGTGGGGCGCCCGGTGACACTGGCGGTGGTGGGCGCGGCGCTGGCCGCCCTGACGTGGTCCTTCGGCCGCGACGTCCGCTGGCTGTGGCGCCGGCGCGCGGCGTAGCCGCGCGGGGGGTTTCCCCCAGCCCCGCCCCTTCACCGTTTCCTGGGGGCAAGCCCCCAGCCCCCCGGGCCGGGGGCGAAGCCCCCGGGGCCCGAGCGGGGGCTGCGCCCCCGGACCCCCGGCCGGGGCTGCGCCCCCGGACCCCC
>KL569475.1:13562-14311 GCA_000715685.1 Streptomyces lilacinus | reverse complement strand
GCTGCGCCCCCGGACCCCCGGCCGGGGCTGCGCCCCCGGACCCCCGGCCGGGGCTGCGCCCCCGGACCCCGAGTGGGGGCCGCGCCTCTGGACCCCGGGGTGGGGTTGCGCCACCGGGCCCCGGGCGGGGGTTGCGCCCCTGGACCCTGAGCGGGGGCTGCGCCCCTGGACCCCGGGGGCGTCGCCGCGCCCCGAGCGGGGCTACGTCCCCGGGCCCCCGGTGGGCTGTGCCCCCGGACCCCGGGGCTGCGCCCACAAGCCCGGCCTAGGCTGCGTCCTTGCTCCCGGGTGGGGCTCAGCCCCGACCGCCGGGCAGGAGCTGAGCCCCCGGGCCCTGAGCCGCGGCTCCGCCCCCAGCCCCCCGGGCCGGGGGCTCGGCTCCCGGGGCCCGAGAGGGGGCTCCGCCCCCAGACCCCCGGCCGGGGCTCCACCCCCGGACCCCGGAGGCGGGGCTGCGCCTGCGGGCCGCAGTCCGGGCTGCACCCACCAGGCCAACGGGGGGCTGCGCCCCCGTCCCGGGCTGTGCTCGTCTGTCGTCGCGACTCCAGCCGCCCGCCCCTGCCGGGGCAAGGGGCTTGCCCAGCCGTGTTCGTCCGCCGTGCGGCGCAGCCGCTACGGCCGCCTGGGGGCCGCGCCCCGACCCCATCTGCGCTTCAGCCGCCTCTACCCGCCAGGCGCCGCGCCCCAAGCCCCCGCCGGGGCAACGACACCCGCCGTGCGGCGAAGCCGCCACGGCAGCCGGCGGGGGG
>KL569475.1:9821-13321 GCA_000715685.1 Streptomyces lilacinus | reverse complement strand
GGCGGGGGGCTGGGGGCTTGCCCCCAGGAAACGGGGAAGGGGCGGGGCTGGGGAATCAAACCACCTAGCACGCCGGGCGCAGGGCGCCCGCGCGGCACAGGAGGTCGTCCGCCCGGCGGACCGTCTGGCGGGCCACCGGCGTGTCGTAGCGGACGAAGCGGCGGCGCAGTGCCGCCAGGCGGACGTCGGCGCGGAGGGACGTGATGCCCTCCGCCAGCGTGAGAGCCTCCGCCGCGGCCGCCGCCGCGCCGTCGACCTCGCGGCGGGCGAGGCGGGCCTCGGCGAGGGAGGTCCAGTGCAGCAGCCGGTTGCGCGGCTGGCTGTCGCCCAGGAGCTCGATGCCGCGGGCCAGGTGCCACTCTGCCCGTTGCGGCTTGCCGATTTCCAGCCAGGCCCGGCCCGCGTCGGCCACCATGACCGCGGGCGTCAGCCAGTACGCCCAGGGGGCGCAGGCCCGTTCCGGCGCCGCGGCGGTGAGTTCGGCGGCCTCCTCGAGCGCCCGTTCGCAGTTCTTGGCGTCGCCGAGGCTCGCGTGGGCCCGGGCCTCGCGGGAGGCGAGGAGGGCCTGGCCGAGGCCGTCGCCCTCCCGCGCGGCGCCCATCCGCGCGATGCGGATGAGGCGCAGCGCCTCGTCGCCGCGGCCGTCCCACGCGGAGCGGTAGCTCATGCAGGAGACGATGTACGCGGCCAGCGGCCGGTCCCCGGCGACGTGGGCGGCGTTGAGCGCGGCGAGGAAGCAGGAGCGGCTGAGGTCGCTGCGGCCCAGGTCGGCGGCCAGCCACCCGGCGAGCTGGCCGAGTTCGGCGGCGACGCGGTGGAGTTGCCGGCCGGCCGCGGCGTCGTAGGCGTGCTCCTCGGTGAGCTTCCGCACCCAGTGCAGGTCCTGCAGCGCCCACTCCATCACCAGTTTGCTGTTGGCGTTGTCGTCGAGCCCGCGCAGCTGCTGCAGTCGGCCGCCCAGCATGTCGACGGCCATGGGGGGAATCTCGTCCCCGAGCGTGCGCACGGGCGGCTCGGCGTCCCCGGAGACCAGCCAGTCCACCGACGCCGAGACCGGGTCCGGCGCGGATGCCGGAGCCGTCGGGGGCGGCGCGGCGGGGCGGGCGAAGTGGTCGGGCCACAGGGCCTCGACCGTGATGCTCTCGCCGAGGTGGTCGGAGAGGATCTCCGCGACCAGTTGGGGGAGTTGGCGCCTCGGGCGCGCTCCCTTGAGCCAGTTGTAGGGGGCCTTGCTGCTGATGGTGCCCGCGCCGCTCCGTTTGTTGACTTCGCGGGCCAGCCGCTCCGGCGACCAGTCCAGTCGCGCGAGGCACGTGGGGAGTTCCGACGTCTCGTTCATCTGGGGCGAACCTCGACCTCGCCGCCGCGAACGGCACCGAGGCATCGGTGTGTAGGGGGTGTGGGGGGAGAGGGGCTTCAGGACCCCGGGGCCGGGACGAGCGGCGCGGCGCGACACGCCCGTACCGGCCGCAGGACCACGCAGTACAGCAGCGTCCCGACGCACAGCACGGCCACCGTGGACAGGAAGGGCGTGTGGAACGAGCCGGTCAGCTGGGCGAGCCAGCCGGTGAGGACCACGCCGCCCGCCGTGGCCGCCGTGTTGGCGAAGTTCATGAGCCCGCTGACGGCGCCCACGGCCCCCGGCGGCGCGAGCAGGCCGGGCAGGCTCCAGGCGACGGGGGCGGCGACGGCCAGGCCGGACAGGGACAGCGACATCCAACCCACCGCGGCCAGCGGGGTCGCGGCGGTGCCCGCGGCGCCGATCGTCGCCCCGACGGCCAGCCCGCCGAGCAGGACGGTCTTGCGGACCCGCCGCGGGTCGCGGCCGCGGCGGACGAGCCGGTCGACCAGCCAGCCCCCGATCGCGAGCTCCGCGACCGTGGCCACGCCCCACGGGATCATGGAGTAGAGCCCGGAGTGGAGCAGCCGCACGTCGAACTCGGTCTGGAAGAACTGCGGCATCCACGTCAGCACGACGTTGATGGTGTAGCCGTAGCAGGCGAAGCCGACGGCGAGCGCCCAGACGAGGGGCGAGCGCAGGAGCGGACGCAGCCCGCCGGGCGCGGGACGGTCGGCGTCGCGCGCGCCGCCGGCGAGGATGAACTCCCGCTCCTCGGGCGTCAGCCGCGGGTGTGCGGACGGGTCGCGGTAGCCCCACCACCACAGGGCGGCGAAGACGACGCTCAGCGCGGCGCCGAAGAGGAAGCCCGCGCGCCATCCCCACGTGCTCATCACGAAGGCCAGCACGGGGAAGGACACCATGTTGGCCAGTTTCGTGGAGCCGTCGAACAGCGCGGTGGCCATGCCGCGCTCGCCGACCGGGAACCACGCCGCCGTCGCCTTGGCGGCGCCCACCATCGAGGGCCCCTCGGCCACGCCGAGCAGCACCCGGGCGGCGATGATCAGGCCCAGCCCGCTCGCCACCGCGGTCAGCAGGCAGGCCGCGGCCCACAGCAGGGAGGCCGCGCGCAGCAGGCGGGAGACGCCGAAGGCGTCCACCAGAACCCCCGCCGGTAACTGAACCAGGCAGTAGGACCAGGTGAACGCCGAAAGGACAAAGCCAAGCTGACTCAAATTGAGGCCGAATTCCGTGGCGAGCGACGAACTCGCCACGGATAACGCCGTGCGGTCCACGAAGTTGACGAGTATGCCGCCGGCGAGCAGTCCGCCTATTGCCCACCGGGCGCGACCACGGGATTTCACTGGTACGAGCCAACCTTTCGTAGCGCGGCCGCCGCGGGGCGGGCGGCGGAGTCGAACGTCGAGCTGACCAAACTGACCGAACTGACCGGAGTGAAGTCTTTAACAGTGATCATAGACGCGCTGGACTGGGCGGAACCGCTTGGCGCATGGAGAGGGGACCCATGTCCGATCTGTTGGCCGGTACCGCTACCTTCCGGGACAGGAATGAACTCCGGCAGTACCTGACCGAAATCGTGTCGGTCAGATCCCTGCTGAACGCCGGCTCCCCACGGCTGGCCGGGGAGAACACCCAGCACACGAGAGCCCTGGCCGAAACGGACACCCCGCTGCCGCCGATCGTTGTGCATCGGCCGACGATGCGGATCATCGATGGGGTGCACCGCGTGCGGGCCGCCCTGCTGCGCGGGGACGAGCACATCGAGGCGCGGCTCGTCGACGGCACGCCGGACGACGCCTTCGTGCTGGCCGTCAAGCTCAACACCCGGCACGGCATGCCGCTCTCGCAGGCCGACCGCACGGCCGCGGCCACCCGGATCATCGGCACCCACCCGCACTGGTCGGACCGGCGGATCGCGGAGGTCACCGGCATCTCGCCGAGCGCGGTCGGCGCCCTGCGCACCCGTTCAACTGACCAGGCCGCGCAGTTGAACGCCCGCACCGGCCGCGACGGCCGGGTCCGGCCGCTCAACGCCGCCCAGGCGCGCAGGCGGGCCGGGGAGTACATCACCGGCCGGCCGGACGCCTCCCTGCGGGAGATCGCCGAGGCCGCGGGCGTCGCCGTCGCCACGGCCCGGGAC
>KL569475.1:4416-9525 GCA_000715685.1 Streptomyces lilacinus | reverse complement strand
TGTGTATAAGAGACAGCGCCGGCGGTGAGCCGCTCGGTGCTGGCCAACATGCGCCGCGACCCCTCGCTGCGCTTCACCGAGTCGGGGCGGACGCTGCTGCACCTGCTCACCTCGCACTCCCTGGCCCCGGACAAGTGGCGGTGGCTCGCCGAGGGCGTGCCCACGCCCCGCGCCGCCGACGTCGCCCGCTCGGCCCGACGCTGCGGCGAACTGTGGCTGCAGTTCGCCCGGGAACTCGAGCGGCGGGGCGTGGGAAACCGCGGCAAAGCGGGCTGATACGACGTAGTTGCTGTGTGCAAGTGTCCTGCGGTCCCGTGATCGTTGCTTGCCGCACGGATGCACCCTGGATACAACTGAGAGGCGCCGCCGGACCTTTGTCCGAATCGATTTCGCGCCATCTCCGGCCATTGATCCGTCAGGGATCCGTCAAGGGATCCCGTACCAATTCGCCATAGATCCGTCACGGATACGTCCTGGATCTGTTCCCAGGTCCGACAGAGATCCGTCGTGACCCGTCGTAGATCCGGCAACGGCCTCATTGTTTTTCGCCAACCGGCCGTCCCCCGGACCCGTATCTCCTCGCCCGCCGGGCGGGCCCCACCAGGAAGGAGAACTCGGCACCATGACCGATTTCACGGCCGCATCGGCGAATTCAGGTCAGTCCGGCCCCGCCGTGGCCGGTCCGCCGCCGGGGCGCGCCGCGGTCGTCGCCGGGATCGGCTCGTACGTGCCCCCCGACGTCGTCACCAATCAGGACCTCGAGGCGCGGCTGGACACCTCGGACGAATGGATCCGCACCCGCACCGGCATCGCCACCCGGCACGTCGTCGCCCCCGGCACCGCCACCTCGGACCTGGCGGTCGAGGCCGGCCGGCGGGCGCTGACCTCCGCCGGTGAACCCGGGGCCGACGCGGTCGTGCTGGCCACCACCACCCCCGACCGGCCCTGCCCGGCCACCGCGCCCGACGTCGCCGCCCGGCTCGGGCTGACCGGAGCGGCCGCCTTCGACGTCGCGGCCGTGTGCACCGGCTTCCTCTACGCCCTGGCGACCGCCGCCGGCCTCATCGCGGCCGGCACCGCCGAGCGGGTCCTGGTCATCGCCGCCGACGCCTTCACCACCATCGTCGACCCGACCGACCGCACCACCGCCGTGATCTTCGCGGACGGCGCGGGCGCGGTGCTGCTGCGGGCCGGCGAGGCCGACGAGCCGGGCGCGCTGGGCCCCGTGGTGCTGGGCAGCGACGGCGCGCTCGCCCACCTCATCGAGGTGCCCGCCGGCGGCTCCCGGCAGCGCTCCTCCGGGGTGCCCGCCGCCCCCGGCGAGGAGTTCTTCCGCATGCACGGTCGCGACACCTACCGGCACGCGGTCACGCACATGACCGCCGCCTGCCACACCGCGGTCGAGCGGGCGGGCCTGCGGCTCGCGGACATCGACCGGCTGGCCGCCCACCAGGCCAACGCCCGCATCCTCGCCACCGTCGCGGACCGGCTGCGGATCCCGGCCGAACGACAGCTGTCCAACATCGAGCGGGTCGGCAACACCGGCGCCGCCTCCATCCCACTGCTGCTGGCCCAGGCCGCGGCCGAGGGCGCGCTGGCGCCGGGCCACCGCGTCCTGCTCACCGCGTTCGGCGGCGGCCTCGCCTGGGGGGCCACGACGCTGCGGTGGCCCGAGGTGAAGGCCCTCTGAAGGCCCTCTGAAGGCCCTTTGAAGGCCCTTTGAGCGGCCCCGCCTTCCCTGCTTCCCCCCTCTCTCGAAAGGAGACGCCGTGTCCGTGCGGTTCGAGCAAATCAAGGAAATCCTGGTCAACAACCTCAAGGTGACACCCGAGCAGGTGACGCCCGAGGCGACCTGGGAGGACATCGAGCTGGACTCGCTGGCCATGGTCGAGCTGTCCCTGATGATCGAGCAGGAGTTCGGCCTGGAGATCGGCGACGACGAACTGCTGCGGGCCCCGACCATCGGCGCCATGGTCGGCCTCATGGAAGAGCGGAGCACCACGGCCTGATGCCCGGCAACGAAGTCGCCGTCACCGGCCTCGGCCTCGTCACCCCCGGCGGCGTGGGCGTCGGCCCCAGCTGGACCGCGGTCCTCGAGGGCCGGCCGACGGCCGCCGTCGACCCCGCCCTCGAGGACGGCCCCGTACGGATCTCCTGCCGGGTGCCCGGCTTCGACCCCGACGCCCTGCTCGGCGCCCGCCGCGCCTACCGCCTCGACCGCTTCACGCAGTTCGCGCTCGTCGCCGCGCGGGAGGCGATCGCCGACGCCGGCCTCGACCCCGAGACGTGGGACGGCGCCCGGGTCGGCGTGGTCCTCGGCTGCGCCGACGGCGGGCCGGAGACCGTGGAGCGCCAGCACCACGTCCTGCGCGACCGCGGCGCCGCCAAGGTGTCCCCGCTGCTGCTGCCCATGCAGCTGCCCAACATGCTGGCCGGCCAGGCCGCCATGGAGTTCCGCGCGAGCGGCCCCAACCTCGTGGTGGCGACCGCCTGCGCCTCCGGGGCCACCGCCATCGGCACGGCCCGGGACCTGCTCGCCCTCGACCGCTGCGACATCGTCCTCGCGGGCGGCAGCGAAGCGATGATCACGCCGCTGGTCATGGCCGGCTTCGCGCAGATGGGCGCGCTCTCCCGGCGCGAGGACGACCCGGCGGGTGCCTCCCGGCCCTTCGACGCCGACCGCGACGGCTTCGTCGCCGCCGAGGGGGCCGGCGTGCTCGTGCTCGAGCGCACCGCCGACGCCCGGGCCCGCGGTGCCCGGGTGCGCGGCCGGATCGTCGGGTACGGCGCGACCGCCGACGCCCACCACATGACCAGCCCGCACCCCGAGGGCGCCGGCCTGGAGCAGGCGCTGCGCGCCGCCCTCGCCGACGCGGGCGCCGGCCCCGCCGACGTCGGGCACGTCAACGCCCACGGCACCGCCACCCCGCTCAACGACCTCGTCGAGGCGCGCGTGCTCAGTCGGATGCTGACCGCCCGCCCGCTCGTCACCTCCACCAAGGGCGTGACGGGACACCTGCTCGGCGCCGCCGGCGCGGTGGAGGCCGCCCTCACCGTGCTGACCCTCGAGCAGGGCCGGGTGCCGCCCACCGCCAACCTGACGCGACTCGACCCCCGCATCGACATCGACGTCGCCGCCGCGCCCACCGACACCCGCGCGGACCTCGCGCTGAGCAATTCCTGCGGATTCGGCGGACAGAACGCCGCTCTGGCGATCGCCGCGGCCTGAATCACCGTTTCTCCAAACTACGAGAGGGGGGAAGGCGGAGCCATGCCCGAAAAGGCGTCGTTCCGCCGCCGACCCATGGTGGAAAACGCTCCAACGGAAAACCACGTCACCGACATCGGACTCGTCGGAATCGACCACGTGGGAATCGCGGTGCCGGATCTCGACGAGGCCGTCGAGCGGTATCAACGGGTCTTCGGCATGCGCTGCGTCCACACGGAGGAGAACATCGAGCAGGGCGTGCGCGAGGCCATGCTCGAGGTCGCCCCCGGCGCCGCCGGCCGCGTCCAACTGCTCGCGCCGCTGTCACCGGGCTCCACCATCGCCCGCTTCCTCGACCGCGCCGGGCCGGGAATCCAGCAGGTCGCGTACACCGTGACCGACGTCGAGGCCGCCGCGGCCGCGCTCCGCGAGCGCGGCGCCCGACTGCTGTACGACGCCCCGCGACGCGGCACGGCCGGCTCGCGCATCAACTTCGTGCACCCCGCCGACGCCGGCGGCGTCCTGGTCGAGCTCGTCGAACCGGGCCGCGACACGTGAACCCCGGCTTCCGAATTCGGGCTTCTTGAACATCGCTTGAACCGGCTGCGGGGGCTGCATAAAGTCCCCCGAGGTCCCGGGCAGATCGGCAGATCCGACCGAAACAACGAGGGGGGCGGCAGCAATGCGCACGCACTCGAAAACATCGAAAGGCTCCGGGCCGGGGCGCGAATCCGCGACACTGGTCGAGCATTTCCGGGCCGTCTTCGCCGAAAACCCGGCGGAGCGCATCTTCCGGTTCCTCGTCGACGGCGAGGGCACCCCGGTCGGCGGCACCAACGCCGAGACGGACCTGAGGATCCGCGCGATCGCGGCCGCCCTCCAGGAGCGCGTACCCGCCGGGGAACGCGCCCTGATCCTCTGCCCCGCCGGCCCGGACTACGTGGCCTCGTTCCTCGCCTGCCTCTACGCGGGGGTGACCGCGGTGCCGGTGTACCCGCCGGACCCCGCCTTCCTCAAGCGCACGCTGCCGCGCCTGGTCGGCATCATCGAGGACGCCCGGCCCGCCGTCGTCCTCGCCCCCGCCGCGGTGACCGCCATGGCCGACCACTTCACCGCCCTCGCCCCCGCCCTCGGCGAGCCGACCTGGCTGAGCGTCGACACCGTCGACGCGACGGCCGCGGACTCCTGGCGGCACCCCGACCTCACCGGCGACGACCTGGCCTTCCTGCAGTACACCTCGGGATCCACCAGCCGCCCCAAGGGCGTGATGGTCACGCACGCCAACCTGCTGCACAACCTCGAGCAGCAGAACCGGCGGCTCTACGGCGCCGGCCCCGACGACCACATGGTCACCTGGCTGCCGCCCTACCACGACCTGGGCCTCATCTTCGGCCTGCTGGCCCCCGCGCACGGCGGATACCCGGTGACCTACATGTCGCCGTTCTCCTTCCTCAAGCGCCCCGTCCGCTGGCTGCGGGCCATCTCCGAGCACCGGGCCACGCTCAGCGGCGCGCCCAACTTCGCGTACGACCTCTGCGCGACGAAGGTCTCCGAGGAGGACCGCGCCGCCCTCGACCTGAGCACCTGGCGGCTCGCCCTCAACGGCGCCGAGCCCGTACGCCTCGGCACGCTCGACCGGTTCGCCGCGACCTTCGAAGGGGCCGGCTTCCGGCGCGAGGCGCTCTACCCCGCCTACGGACTGGCCGAGGCGACCCTCGTCGTCTCCGGCGGCGACCGGCACGCCCCGCCCACGGCCCGCCGCCTCGTCGCGGACGACCTGGCGCGGGACCGCGCCGTCGACGCGGCCCCCGGCGAGGGCGCCCGCACCGTCGTCGGCTGCGGCGCCTCCGTCGCCGACCAGACCGTCGCGATCGTCGACCCTCTGTCTCTTATACACATCT
>KL569475.1:3441-4106 GCA_000715685.1 Streptomyces lilacinus | reverse complement strand
GCCGAGACCGAGGAGACCTTCGCGGCCCACCTCGCCGACACCGACGAGGGCCCCTACCTGCGCACCGGCGACCTCGGCTTCCTCGACGCCGGCGAACTCCACGTCACCGGCCGCATCAAGGACGTCGTCATCATCGCCGGCCGCAACCACTACCCCCAGGACATCGAGCGCACCGTCGAGGACGCGGACCCGGCCCTGCGGCCGGGCTGCGGGATCGTGGGCGCGCGGGAGGTGGACGGCGAGGACCGACTCATCGTCGTCCACGAAGTGGACGGCGGCCCCGGCGACTTCGACGCCGACCGCGTCGTCACGGCGATCCGCACCAGGGTCGCCGAGGACCACGGCCTCCAGGTCCACCACATCGCCCTCGTCGCCCGCGGCCGCGTCCCCAAGACCTCCAGCGGCAAGCTCCAACGCGCTGCGTGCCTCGACTCTTTCGTGGCCGGCACGCTGACTTCGCTCGCCACGTGGAGCCTGGCGACCACATCGCTGGCGCAGGCTGCGGCCGCCTCTCGGGTGACCGCCGCCGCCACGTCCTCGACCGGCGCGGCTTCGGCGCCCGCCGGCTCCGCGACGGATGTCGGCGGCTTGGTGGCCAATACCACTGCTGCCGCGCCGGTTGTGCTCGACGCTTCGGCGTCGTCCGCGCCCTGTCTCTTATACAC
>KL569475.1:2682-3158 GCA_000715685.1 Streptomyces lilacinus | reverse complement strand
GTATAAGAGACAGGCCCCCGGCCTCCGCCGGTTCCGCGAAGGTCGCCACCGCGGCGGCCGTGCTCGACGCTTCCGCGTTGTCCGCCCCCGCCGTGCCGGCGCGCGGGCGGGCGCGGATCGAGGAGTGGCTCGTCCGCGAGGTCTCGACCCAACTGGGCCTGCCCGCCGCCGAGTTCGACCCGCTGCAGCCCATCGCCGCATACGGCATGCAGTCGGCCGACATGGTCACCCTGCTCGGCGAGCTCGAGCAGTGGCTCGGGCGGTCGTTGAACGCCACTCTGGTGTGGGAGTACCCCACCGTCGACGCCCTCGCCCGCCACCTCGGTGGCGAGCCCGAGGGCGACGGCGCGGGCACCCCGGCCACCGTCGCCACCCCCGGGAGCCGGGACGCCCGGACACGGGCACCCGGCACCGCGCCGGTCCCCGGCACCGCGCCGGAGGCGAAGGGCGGCGAGCCCGTGGCCATCGTCGGCATC
>KL569475.1:0-2444 GCA_000715685.1 Streptomyces lilacinus | reverse complement strand
CGGCTGCCGCTTCCCCGGCGGCGCCGACGGCCCCCGGGCCTTCTGGAACCTGCTGGTCGAGGGGCGCGACGCCGTCACCGAGGTGCCCGCCGACCGCTGGAAGGTCGACGACTTCTTCGACGCCGATCCCTCCGTGCCCGGCCGGGCCACCACCCGGTGGGGCGGCTTCCTCGACGGTGTCGATCGCTTCGACGCGCGGTTCTTCGGGATCTCCGCGCACGAGGCGGCCCGCATGGATCCGCAGCAGCGGCTGCTGGCCGAGGTGGCCTGGGAGGCGTTGGAGGACGCCGGCATCCCGGCGGACGACCTGGCCGGCTCGCCCACCGGCGTCTTCGTCGGCGTCTCGACGTTCGACCACGCCGCCCGCCGGCTCACCGACCTCGACGCCATCGACGCCCACACCGGCACCGGCAGCGCGCTGAGCATCGCCGCCAACCGCCTGTCGTACCTCTTCGACCTGCGCGGCCCCAGCATGGTCGTGGACACCGCCTGCTCGTCGTCGCTGGTCGCCGTGGTCCAGGCCTGCAACGCCCTGGCGCGCGGGGACTGCTCCGTCGCCCTCGTCGGCGGCGTCAACCTCATCCTCTCCCCGGCGTTCGCCATCAACTTCAGCAAGGCCGGCGTCATGTCGCCCGACGGGCGCTGCAAGCCCTTCGACGCGAGCGCCAACGGCTACGTGCGGTCCGAGGGCGCCGGCGTCGTCGTCCTCAAGCCGCTCGCCCGGGCCCTCGCCGACGGGGACACCGTCCACGCCGTCATCCGCGGCGGCGCCGTCAACCAGGACGGGCGCAGCAACGGCCTCATGGCGCCCAACCCGCGGGCCCAGGAGGCCGTCCTGCGCGCCGCCTACGCCGACGCCGGCATCGCACCGAAGGCCGTGCACTACGCGGAGGCCCACGGCACCGGCACCATGCTCGGCGACCCCATCGAGGCCAAGGCCCTGGCCGCCGTCCTCGGCGAGGGGCGCGCCCCCGACGCGCCCGTCCTCGTCGGCTCGGTGAAGTCCAACCTCGGGCACATGGAGGCCGCGGCCGGCATGGGCGGGCTCATCAAGGCCGCCCTGATGGTGCGGCACCGCACCGTCCCCGCGAGCCTGCACTACCGCGAGCCCAACCCCCACATCCCCTTCGACGACATGGCCCTGCGCGTCGCCGACACCCTCCGGCCCTGGCCCGTGGCCGAGGAGCCGGCCCTCGTCGGCGTCAGCTCCTTCGGCTTCGGCGGCACCAACGCGCACGTCGTCGTCCAGGAGGCGCCGCCGCGCACCCCCGCCGGCGACGACGGGCCCGCCGACGGCCGCGCCCACGCGCTCGCCGTCTCCGCCCGCGACGAGGAGGCCCTGCGCGAACTCGCCGGCCGGTACGCCGAGCTGCTGGCCGACCCCGCCGCCGCACCCGCCCCGCGCGCCCTCGCCTTCACCGCCGGCGTGCGCCGCTCCCACCACGACCACGACCACCGGCTCGCTGTCGTCGGCGGCTCGCCCGAGGACTTCCACCGGGCGCTGACCGCCTTCGCGCAGGGCGGCGAGGCCCCGGGCCTCGTCACCGGCGGACCCCGCGTCGGCCGGCGGCCGAGGACGGCGTTCGTCTTCTCCGGGCAGGGCGCCCGGTGGTGGCCGGTCGCCGCCGACCTGCTCGCGACCGAACCGGTCTTCCGCGCCGCGCTCGAGCGCTGCGACGCGCTGCTGCGCCGCCACACCGACTGGTCGCTCCTCACCGAGCTGACCACCCCTCAGGACCGCTCGCGGCTGATGGACACCGACGTCGGCCAGCCCGCCCTGTGCGCCGTCCAGATCGCCCTCGCCGCGCTGTGGCGCTCGTGGGGCGTCGAGCCCGCCACCGTCGTCGGCCACAGCGTGGGCGAGATCGCCGCCGCGCACGTCGCCGGCGCCCTGGGCCTGGAGGACGCCCTCCTGGTCGCCCTGCACCGCGGCCGCGTCCTGCGCACCGCTGCCGGCCGGGGCCGCATGGCGATGGCCGCCCTCTCCCACGCCGAGGCCGAGCGCGTCCTCGCCGACCGCGGCCCCGGCCCCGTGTGGATCGCCGCGAGCAACAGCCCCGGCACCACGGTCTTCTCCGGCGAGGCCGAGGCCCTCGAGGACCTCGCCCGTGCCCTGGAGGCCGACGGCGTCTTCTGCCGCGTCCTGGAATCCGTCGAATTCGCCTCCCACAGCCCCCTGATGGAGCCCGCCGCCGGCGAGCTGTGGCGCCTGCTGTCCGGCCTGACGCCGCGCGCCACCGCCATCCCGATGGTCTCCACCGTCACCGGCGAGGAGACCGACGGCACCCGCCTGGACGCCGAGTACTGGGCCGCGAACCTCACCTCGCCCGTCCTCTTCGACCGCGCGGTCACCGCCCTGGCCGGCGCCGGCCACGACACGTACGTCGAGATCTCCCCCCACCCGATGCTGGGCGACGCCGTCGCCGAGCGGCTGGCCGCCGAGG
>KL569474.1:9284-9449 GCA_000715685.1 Streptomyces lilacinus | reverse complement strand
ATGGAGTGGCCGGCGAGGTAGTCGGGGCGGACGCCCCAGGACTCGACGAGCCGGAAGAGGGCGACCTCGAGGGCGAAGAGGGCGGGCTGGGTGAAGGCGGTGTCGTCCAGGCCCTCGCCGCTTGCGATGACCTCGCGGATCGGGCGGTCCAGCAGCGGGTCGAGG
>KL569474.1:1548-8985 GCA_000715685.1 Streptomyces lilacinus | reverse complement strand
GTCGAAGGCCTCGGCGAACGCCGGGAAGGCCGCGTGGAGTTCGGCGCCCATGCCGGTGCGCTGGGCGCCCTGGCCGGTGAAGACCACGCCCAGCAGGCCGGGCTGGACCGCGCCGGAGACGACGCCCTGTGCGGGCGTGCCCGCCGTCAGCGCCTCGAGGCCGGCGAGCAGCGCGGCGCGGTCCTCGCCGAGCACGACGGCGCGGTGGTCGAAGACGGTGCGCGAGGTGAGGAGCGAGGCGCCGACGTCGGCGGTGTGCAGGGACTCGTCGGCGGCCACGGCCGTACGCAGCCGGTCGACCTGCGCCGTGAGCGCGTCCTTGGTGCGGGCGGAGACCACCCAGGGGGTCACGACGGGGTCCTCGCCGCGCACGGGCCGGGGGGCGGGCGCGGGGGCGGCGGTGAGGACGACGTGGGCGTTGGTGCCGCCCATGCCGAAGGAGGAGACGCCGGCGACGCGGTCCTCGCCCGGCTGCGGCCAGTCGGTCAGCTCGCGCTGGACGGCCAGGCCGAGCTCCCCGAGGGGGATCTTCGGGTTGGCGGTCTCGAAGTTGAGGCTGGGCGGGATCTGCCCGTGGTCGAGGGCGAGCAGCGTCTTGAGCAGGCCGACGATGCCGGCGGCGCCCTCGAGGTGGCCGACGTTGGTCTTGGCCGAGCCGACGAGCAGCGGCGCGCCGCAGTGCCGCCCGGCGCCGACGACGGCGCCGAGGGCGGCCGCCTCGATGGGGTCGCCCACGGGGGTGCCGGTGCCGTGCAGCTCCACGTACTGCGCGGAGCGGGGGTCGATGCCCGCCTTCTGGTAGGCCTCGCGCAGCACCTGCTCCTGGGCGGACTGGCTGGGCACGGTCAGGCCGGGGGTGGAGCCGTCGTTGTTGACCGCGCTGCCGCGGATCACGCCGTAGACGTGGTCGCCGTCGGCGAGGGCCTGCGCGAGCGGCTTGAGGACGACGACGCCGCCGCCCTCGCCGCGCACGAAGCCGTTGGCGCGGGCGTCGAAGGTGTAGGTGGTGCCGTCGGGGGAGAGGCCGCCGAAGCGCTCCTCGGTGACGGCGTTCTCGGCGAGGACGTTGAGGTTGACGCCGGCGGCGATGGCCATCGCGGACTCGCCGGCGCGCAGCGACTCGCAGGCCAGGTGGACGGCGACGAGCGAGGAGGACTGCGCGGCGTCCACGGTGAGGCTCGGGCCGCGCAGGCCCAGGTAGTACGAGACGCGGTTGGCGATGACGCCGCGGTTGACGCCGGTCATGGTGTGCTGGGTGACGGCCCGCTCGCCGTGCTGGTAGAGCAGGGCGGAGTAGTCGTCGCGCAGGGTGCCGACGAAGACGGCGGTGCGGCTGCCCTCGAGGTCGGCCGGGACGATCCCGGCGTCCTCCAGCGCCTCCCAGGCCAGCTCCAGGACGAGCCGCTGCTGCGGGTCCATGGTCGCGGCCTCGCGGGGCGAGATGCCGAAGAAGGCGGCGTCGAAGGTGTCGACGGAGTCCAGGAAGCCGCCGCGCCGGACGCCGCCGGTCGCGCCCGCGTCGCCGCTGCCGCCGGCCAGGGCCGACTCCCAGCGGCCCGCCGGGACGTCGGTGACGGCGCTCGAGGCGGTGCGCAGCAGGTCCCAGAAGGCGGCCGGGTCCGACGCCATCGGGAGCCGGCACGACAGTCCGACGACCGCGATGGCGTCGGTACCGTCCCGGAGTGCCGCGATCCCTTCGGGGTGGTGGTTCTTCGTCATCGCGCTCAGCAGCCCTTTCTCGACTGAATTCCTTGGCCGACTCAATGAATTCGGGGACCGTGAACCGGCCCGGAACCACCGGCTCATTTCCCGCGCACCGGCAACGTGCTACAACACTTGAATCGTTCATCGATCCTAGGCTCGGGGCGGCCAGCGGGACTTCAGTGCGCGGTCACGGCACGGTAATTGACGCCCCGTCGGGCGGCGTGAGCAGGCCATTACCCCACGATGAGCGGGGGGTTGAAGGTGCCCGCTAGTGTCCGGACACGATTTATACCCGGCCCATACGAAAGAAAGCGGGAGCAGTCTCGTCATGACTCAGCTCACCAATGATGTCGAAAAGCACACCGCGCTCTACGTCGAGGCGTTCAACCGCGGCGACGCCGACGCGGTCAACGCGTTCTACACCGACGAGGCCGTGGCGGTCTGGGAGCCGGGCAAGCCGCTGACCGGCCAGGCCCGCATCGACAGCGTCAAGGAGTTCCTCTCCTTCGGCCCGAAGATGACCGCCGTTCCGCGGCAGTCCTTCGTCACCAAGGACACCGCGCTCCTGATCGTCGACTGGTCCATCGAGACGGTCGACGAGGACGGCAACCCCGAGACCCTCAAGGGCGTGGGCGTGGACGTGCTGCGACTGGGTGCCGACGGCAACTGGCGCTACGCGATCGACGACCCGTACGGCCAGGCCGAGTAAGGACCTCCGTCCCTTCCCCGTCCCCGGACCCAGAGAAAGAGCGAGTGTTCGCCATGACGACCTTCACCGTCGACTTCGACCCCAACAACCCCGACCTCACCGACGACACCTGGACCCAGAACGAGATCTTCCTCCAGGTCTTCAACTCCGGTGACGGCGAGCTGTTCAACGCCCTCTACCGCGAGGACTCCATCTCCAACTTCTCGGGCGAGCCGCTGACCGGCGAGGCCCGTCTGAAGTTCTTCAAGGAGTTCCTGGCCACCAAGCCCAAGCTCGAGGCCAAGGTGACCTTCCACTACACGGCCGGCGACGTGGCCCTGATCGGCGTGGACTACGCGATCGACGGCGTCAACGCCGAGGGCGAGCCCTTCCACCTCGAGGGCGTCTGCACCGACGTCCTGGTCAAGGGCGAGGACGGCCGCTGGCTGATGGCCATCGACCGCCCGGTCGCCAAGAGCGGCCTGGTCGCCTAAGGAGCCCGGGACGACACCCCGACCGGCGCTCCCCCGCGCAGCCCCTGCCGCCCGGCTCCCCCTCCTCGCGGCAGGGGCTGTCGCGTGCCGGCGGGTACGGCGGACGGACGGATCCCGGGCTGGCCAGTGCGGCGGACGGACAGATTCCGGTTGAAGCGGCCGCGTGGATTCCGGACGAACGAGAAGAAGGACCCGCAACGCCCTCGAACGGACCTCGAGAGGATCTCAAGAGGTCGCCGATACCCTCACCACCGACTTCAGCGGGTGGAATCAACTGGCGACAACTTTGCAAAAAGATCTTGGGTGAGCGATGCGGTTTCGAATGCTAGGTCCTTTGGAAGTCATTGACGCCGACCGGCCCGTGGCACTGGGCGGCATCAAACAGCGCGCCACACTCGGGTTCTTACTCCTGCACGCCAATCGGGTCGTGGCCACCAGCCAACTGCTGCGCGCCCTGTGGCCCGTGGACGAGGCACCCACCTCGGCCCGCAAGATCCTGCAGAACGCCGTGTGGGGACTGCGCGGCGTGCTCTCGACCGACGGCGCCGCCCCGGCCGCCCCGGCCCTGCTGACCCAGGCCCCCGGCTACGTCCTGCGCGTCGACCCCGAGGACGTCGACCTGCACCGCTTCCAGCGACAGGTCGAGGCGGGCCGGACCAGGTTCGCCGCCGGCGCGCCCGAGGACGCGGCGGTGCTGCTGCGCGAGGCCCTCACCCTGTGGCAGGGACCGGCCCTGGCCGACCTGGTCGAGACCGGCATCGCCTGGCCGGAGCTCGCCGCCGTGGAGAAGGCCCGACTGGACGCGATGGAGGACTACTTCGAGGCCGAGCTGGCCTGCGGACGCCACCAGGCCGTCCTCGGCGAGCTCGAGACGATGGTCGCCACCGAGTCCCTGCGCGAGCGGTCCTGCGGACAGCTCATGCTCGCCCTCTACCGCTGCGGCCGGCAGGCCGACGCCCTCGCCGTCTACGACAAGGTCCGCTCCACGCTCGTCGAGGACCTGGGCCTGGAGCCCGGCCGCTCGCTGCGCGACCTGCAGCACGCCATCCTCACCCACGACCCCTCGCTCACCCTGCCCGTGCGCGAGACCGCCGGCGCCGTGCCGTACGCGATCGGCCTGCGCGCCGCGCGCGAGCACGCCGCGGACCACGCCGCCGGCCGGCCGGCCGAGCGGTCCGCCGGACACTCCGCCGGACACCCGGCGCGGCAGCCCGCCGCCCGCCGCGGCGAGACCGGCACCCCGCTCGCCTCCGTCCCGGCGCCGGCCCCGTCCGCGGCTCCGGCCCGCGTGCCCCAGCCCCGTACGTCCCTCGAGCAGTCCGCCGGACAGTCCGTCGGGCAGCTCGTCGGGCGCCGGTCCGCGGCCACCGTCACCCAGCGCACCCAGGTCAGCGTCGCGCTCATCGCGACCGAGCTGGCCTGCGCCGACGACGCCCCGGGCGGGACGTCGTGCGAGAGCACCGACACCGCCCTGGAGGCCATGGCCACCGCCGTCCAGGAGAAGACCGAGTACTTCGGCGGCACCGTCGTCGCCAGCATCGGCTCCGTCTCCCTGGCCCTCTTCGGCGCCTGCGGGGACCAGGTCGACCAGAAGGACGCCGCCGAGCGCGCGGTCCACGCGAGCCTCGCGGTGCGCGCCGCCGTCGGCTCGGCCGCCTTCGCCGACGTACGACCCGCCCAGCGCCCGGCCGTGCGCGCCGCGGTGGTCACCGGCGAGGCGATCGTCCGCTACCGCCCCGACGACCCCGACTCCCCGCCCACCCTCATCGGCACCCTGCTGCACACCGGCCAGTCCCTGCTGGCCCGGGTGCCCGCCGGCGAGGTCCGGGTCTGCGCCGGCACCCGGGAGGCCACCGAGGCGGCCATCAAGCTGTCCTCGGCCGGCGACCCGGTCACCGGCTGGGAGGTGCGCGGCATCCGCCGCGAGTACCCCGGCGAGCACACCGTCCCCATCGTCGACCGCGACTGCGAACTCGACCTCCTGCGCGGCCTCCTCAGCCGCACCCGGCACCGCGCGATGCCGCACCTGGTCACCGTCCTCGGCGACCCGGGCATCGGCAAGACGCGCTTCGTCATGGAGTTCGAGAAGACCTTCGCCGACCAGCCCGAGCCGGCCCGCTTCCTGGTGGGCCGGACCCCCTCCTTCCACGGCGACAACGCCCTCGCGGTGCAGAGCGAGATCCTCGCCGCCGCCTGCGGTGCCCTGCCCGGCGAGACCCCCGCCGACCTGCGCGGCCGCCTCGCCGCCGCCGTACGCGCCGTGGAACCCCGGGCGGACGAGGCCGAACGCGTGCTCACGCTGCTCACCCCGCTCGTCGCCCCGACGGCCGGCCTCCCCCAGGGGGGTACGGGGGAGGTACTGGCCGCCTGGCGCCGCTTCCTGGTCGCCCTGGCCGCCGACCGGCCGCTGGTGCTGATCATCGACGACCTGCACCGGGCCGACGACGCCCTGCTCGACTGCGTCGAGGACCTGGTGGAGTCGGCGGGCGCGGTCCCGCTGCTGGTCGTCGCCGCCGCCCGGCCCGAGCTGCTGCAGCGCCGCCCCGGCTGGGGCGCGGGCCAACGGCACGCGAGCACGATGAGCCTCGACCCGCTCTCCGACGCCGCCATCGACCGCCTGCTGGAGTTCATGCTCGCGGCCCGCACGGGCGAGGGTCCGGGCGGGGAGCTGTTCGCCGGCATCGGCGAGGGCCCCGACGACCGCCGCCGGTACATGCGCAAGCTGCTGGCCTCCGGCTCGCCGTCGGGCGCGCTGCGCCACCTCTACGGCCGGCTGCGCAGGCCGCTGAGCCTGACGACCCCTGTCTCTTATACACATCGGGATCCCCCGAGCTCCGGGTCCGGCGAGGGAGTACGTTGAGGGACGTACCCCGAGCCGGACCCGGCTTTTTGCTGCGGGTGGTTATGCGCTGTGGGTGGTTACGCCAGGACGAGCTTCTGACCGTCCTGGGCGCGCAGGATCGCGCAGACGTCGCGCAGACCGGCCTCCAGCTGCGCGATCTCCTCGTCGGAGAGGTACACCGACGGCTCGAAGCGCAGGGTGTGGACGGCGCTCGCCGTGGGGAACGTCCGGATCCGGTGCTCGCGCAGCAGGTACCCGGCGATGAGGTAGCCGAAGGTGCCGGCGTTCTCCCGGATCTGCTCGGAGGCGGCCTCGGACTGGTCCCGGAACTCGAAGCCGAGCATCAGGCCCTCGCCCCGGATGTCCTTCACCACGTCGGGGAAGTCGGCCCGTACGGCCTCGAACATGCCCCGCAGGGCCTGCCCGCGCTCGGCGGCCAGCCGGTAGACCCGGCCGTCCTCGGCCTCCATCAGCTCCAGCACCTTCAGGGCGATGAAGCAGGAGAAGGCGTCCTTGGCGAACGTCGAGCTGTGGACGAGCTCGAACTCCTTGCGGTAGCGGGAGCGGCGCACCAGCATCACCGACGACTTGGCCAGACCGCCGCCGAGGCTCTTGGCCAGCGCGTAGTAGTCGCCGCGCAGCCCGACGAGGGAGCTCGCGAAGAAGGCGCCGCTGCGGCCCATGCCGCTCTGCACCTCGTCGAGGACGATCGGGCAGTCGATCGCGGCGGTGGCCCGCTGGAGCTCCTCCGCGAACTCGCGCGTGATGACGTTGATGCCGCCCTCGCCCTGGATGGGCTCCAGCAGGAAGGCGCAGAAGACCGGGGCGTTGCGGCGCACGAGCGCGACCCGGCCGTCCTCGACGGCCAGGTCGAGGAACTCGGCCCGGTCGGCCTCGATGATCTCCTTGAGCACCTCGGGCCGGTTCCGGGGTACGAAGCGGGCCTGCGCGGCGAGCGCGGAGAAGGGCGCGCGGTAGCCCTCGTTGTGGGTCAGCTGCACCGAGCCCACGAGCTTGCCGTGGAAGGACCCCTCCAGCGTGAGGACTGTCTCTTATACACATCTGTATAAGAGACAGCGTCGAAGCCCTCGGCGTCGGCCCGCTCGGTCGCTGGCAGCCCCAGCGCCCCGAACACCGCGCCGGGCACGGTCGCCGCACCGCTCAGCACCGCCGACCGGGCGGCCTCGATTCCCGCCTCGACGGCGGCGTGCAGCTCGTCCATCCGCATCCGGCGGTCGAGCTCCGCGTGCTTGACGGCGGCCTCGATGGCCTCGGCGCCGGTGTTGGCGAATATCGCCGAGTACGGCTCGTCGTCGCCGCTTTCGCGGCGCAGGATGGTGTTGAGTTCCTGCGCGACCTGGTTGGCATAGGGGTGCCGGGAGAACTGGGCGTGCACCGGAATCCCGTTTTCCAGCAGCGACTTGGCGTACGCCACGATCTCGGGATTGTTGTGACCCAGCATCAGGGAGCCGTAGCCGCCCGCGTAGTCCACCACCGGGACCTCGCGGCCCTGTGCGTCACGGTAGTAGAGGGTGTTTCCCTCGGCCCGGACGTATTCGACGTCGAGGCCGACGGAGGAGAGCCACCCGAGCAGATAGGGTTCCGCGAGTTCGAGTTCAGCGGATTCAGCAGTCATGGCGCCCGACGATAGGGCGGAGCCCGTAATGCGCCGGTCATTGCGCGCTCTTTGGGGCTGACAAAGTCAGCCC
>KL569474.1:0-1240 GCA_000715685.1 Streptomyces lilacinus | reverse complement strand
CCGCATATCGAGACTGCCGGGAAGGGGCGGGATCGGGGAAAGAACCCCCTCCCGACCTCACGCCGCCGAACGAACCTCAGCCACTCCCATAGCCTCCGCGACGAGACCCGCGACCTCACTGGTGTGGTGATCCAGGAAGAAATGTCCTCCGGAAAACACCCGCAGGTCCGTCCGCGCAGCGGAGAACCCCCGCCAGTCGGACGCCTCCTCCACCGTCACCACCGGGTCGTTGTCCCCGATCAACACCGTGAAGGGAACGTTCAGCGGAGCCCCCGGCGTCCAGGCGTACCCGCCGATGGCCCGGTAGTCGGCGCGGAGCGCGGGCATCACCATCGCCAGCAGGTCCGGGTCCTGGAAGACGCCGCCCGTCGTACCGCCCAGCCGCCGGATCGCGGCCAGGACGTGCGCGTCGGTGCGTACCTGGTCGTGCGGGCTGGGCACGGCGCCGGGCGCACCGCGCCCGGAGAGGAAGAGCCGCTCCGGCCCGGGCGCCGACCGCTGCTCGAGACGGCGCGCGGTCTCGTAGGCGAGAACGGCCCCCATGCTGTGGCCGAAGAAGGCGTACGGACGCTCGTCGAGCGTCCCGACCTCCTCGGCGAGCACGTCGGCGAGCCGCCCGATGTCGTCCACCGGCGGTTCCTGGTGGCGGTCCTGTCGCCCCGGGTACTGCACCGCGACGACGTCGATCTCCGGCGCCAGCGCGCGCGACAGCGCGACGAACGCGCTCGCGGCACCCCCGGCGTGCGGGAAGCAGACGAGCCGCGGACCGTTCTGCGAAGCCTGACCGTAGCGTCGGAACCATTCACTGCCCACTGCGTCTTCTCCTCGCGTGCGTCTGCGGACGTTGCGGGCGCATTGTGGACGACACCGCTCGAGTCTGGCACGAGGCGCGCACGAGGCGTTCGTGGGAGGAAGTGATTACCCGCCGGTGGACGCCCAGTAGGAGCGCTCCGGCTAGCTTCATCCGCCAGGGAGGGTCGTCCCGCGAAGTACGAGGAGTTGTGATGGGCTTATCCGAAGCCGTCCCCGAGCCCTGGGAGTCGGTGATCGGCCGTGACTTCGCCCGCGCCCTGAAGGAGGGCCTGGCCCGCGCCGGCGCACCGCGGCCGTCGGCCGCGGTGCGAGTGGCGGGGGGAGCGCCGGGCGCCCCGGGGTCGGGTGCCGGTCGCGACACCGGCCCGGCTGCCGCCCCGGCGAGGGCCGCAACCCCCGGGACGCGGCCCGATCCGCTGCCGGTGGC
>KL569473.1:16002-16302 GCA_000715685.1 Streptomyces lilacinus | reverse complement strand
CCAGCCCGCTCAGAGATGTGTATAAGAGACAGCATCCTCGGCGTCTCCGCGTCGTCGGGCGGGATGCCGTGGTCCCAGGCCGAGTCGGTCACCTCCCGCCACGCCGCCAGGGCGCGCGCCGCGGGCTCCCGCGGCGCGCCCGCGCCCAGCCGCCGGGCGCGGACCCGTATCCGCCACAGCATGGGCAGCAGCGGCAGGACGGGCACGACCACCACGGTCAGTGCCAGACCGGTGACGGTGAGCGGCGACGGATCGTCGTCCGTGCCGCCGGCGCCCGCCTGCCGTACGGGCCCGGGGCAG
>KL569473.1:14534-15726 GCA_000715685.1 Streptomyces lilacinus | reverse complement strand
CCGTCGGCCTTCTTCAGCTCCGGCGGGCAGCCACCGTTCGCCGAGGGCGCGGCCGACGGGGCGGCCGAGCGGCTGGGCAGGGGCGTCGGGACCCCGGGGTCGGGCAGCGTGGGCGCCTCGGCCACGGTGTAGTCGGGCTGGGTGCCCCGGCTCGGCGTGGGCTCGAAGCGGGTCCACCCGGCGCCCTCGAAGTACAGCTCGGGCCAGGCGTGCGCGTCCTTCGTGCCGACCGCCATCGAACCGTCCGGCTGCGGCGTGCCCGGCGTGAAGCCGACCGCGACCCGCGCGGGGATGCCCAGCGTCCTCGCCATGGCCGCCATGGAGAACGAGAAGTGGACGCAGAAGCCCTGCTTCTCCTCCAGGAAGCGCGCTATCGCGAAGACACCGCTGCCCGAACCCACCTCCGTGTCATAGCGGAAGCCGCCGCTCACGGAGAACCAGTCCTGGAGCTTGACCGCCTGCTCGTAGGCGTTCGCCGCGCCGGCGGTCACCTTCCGCGCCGTCTCGGCCACGACGTTCGGCATCGCCTGCGGCACCCGCGTGTACTCGCGCAGGAGTTGCTCCGGGGGAGCGGGCGCGGCGGCGAGCTGAGCGCCCGTCGGCTCGACCAGCTGACTGGAGACCTGGTAGCGCACGCCCCGCGTGGTCTGCCCGTGGTCGCCGACCAGCGCCCGGCCCTCCGGCTCGTAGCGCCACTTGCCCGTGATGCGCACCTCCTCGGCCGGATAGGGCATCGGCAGGTAGTTCTGGCCGTAGCCCTCGGCGGCGGCGACCGAGGTGTTGACCGGGGTCGTACGGGTGCCGGGGGCCAGGCCCACGGGCGGGGGCAGCGGGGCGGGCACGTCGGTGACGGCGCGCTCGGAGGCCCGCCATGACGACCCGTCGAACCGGTCGAGGGCGACGATGCGCAGATACAGGTCCTGCGTGGACGGGGTGGAGGTGCGGTAGCGCATCACCTCCCTGTTCTCCGGCTGGTTGAGGCTGTTCTGCAGCGACACCAGGGGATTGACCACCGAGATCGTGCCGCCGTCGCTGCCGGCGCCCTCGCCGCGGGCGCGCGCCCCCAGCAGCCCGCCGTCGATCGACGGCAGCACCGCCGGGCTCACCAGGGCGAGCCCGAGCGCGAGCACCCCGATCCGCCGGCCGGTGCGCACCCGGGGCGAGCCGCCGCCGGCGACCTCCGCCGCGAGGC